>JAFVAP010000142.1 GCA_017480455.1 Bacteroidales bacterium
TGCAAAGAAAGTAATAGCTATCGTCGTAGATAAGTTAGGAGTTGAAGAAAATATAGTTAAACCTGAAGCAAATTTTACTAGCGATGTAGGTGCTGATTCTTTGGATACAGTAGAATTGATTATGGAATTGGAAAAAGAATTTAATATTTCAATACCTGATGATCAAGCTGAGAAAATAGCAACTGTCGGTGATGCTATTGCTTACATTGAGAATGCAACAAAATAAATTCCATTCATCATGGAAATGAAACGTGTTGTAATCACAGGCTTAGGTGCCCTTACTCCGATAGGCAACGGTCTCAAAGAATATTGGGACGGTTTAACCGGCGGAGTAAGCGGGGCTGCGCCTATAACCCACTTTGACGCTTCTCAGGCTAAAACTACTTTTGCCTGCGAGTTGAAAAATTTTGACGGTGGGAAATACTTTGACAGAAAAGAAATAAGAAAATACGACTTATTCTCACAATACGGAATCGTCTCTGCCGACGAAGCAATCGAAGACAGCGGTCTTGATATGGACAAATTAGACAAGGAGAATGCAGGTGTCATTTGGGCTTCAGGAATAGGCGGAATACAGACTTTTGAAGATGAAATTACGAGTTTTGTTAAAGGTGACGGAACTCTGAGATTTTCACCTTTCTTTATTCCTAAGATGATTGCCGATATTTGTGCAGGACATATATCTATTAAGTATGGATTGGAAGGTCCTAACTTCGCTACCGTATCTGCTTGTGCCTCTTCAGCACATGCAATAGCCCAAGCTTTTATGTTTATAAAACTCGGCAAGGCAACGATGATGTTGTGCGGCGGAAGTGAGGCTGCAATTACCCATGCAGGACTTGGCGGTTTTTCTTCGATGAAAGCCATCAGTCAGAGAAACGATGACCCTAAGACGGCTTCACGTCCGTTTGACAAAGACAGAGACGGATTTGTTCTTGGTGAGGGTGCAGGCGCTTTAGTTTTGGAAGAGTATGAACATGCTAAAGCACGCGGGGCTAAAATCTACGCTGAGTTGGTCGGAGCAGGGCTTACGGCCGATGCACATCACATGACAGCACCGCATCCCGAAGGAAAATGCACCATGAGGGCTATGAGGCTGGCTTTAGAGGAAGGCGGATTGAACTTAGACGAAGTTACACACATCAACACTCACGGAACCTCCACTCCGCTTGGAGATATTGCCGAGATAAAAGCAATAACAGGATTGTTCGGTGAGCATGCTAAGAACATAAACATAAATTCCACCAAGTCAATGACAGGACATCTTCTTGGCGCAGCAGGAGCTATAGAAGCAATAGCAACGGCCATGGCTATAAAGAACGGTGTCGTTCCTCCGACTATCAATCACTTTACCGACGATGAAGAATTGCCTAAGTTGAATTATACTTTCAATCAAGCGCAAGAAAGAAACATCACTGCGGCAATAAGTAATACTTTCGGATTTGGCGGTCACAATGCTTCATTGGCTTTTAAAAAGTTCGCAGAATAATGTTCTTTTTTTTCGGAAAGAAAGACGAACAAAGTAAATCTATAAAAAAATTCTTGAAGAATATTCTTGGGGTTACTCCTAAGAATATTCTTCTTTATAAGACTGCATTAATACACAAGTCTTGTTCGCATAGAGACTCCAAAGGCAACAAAATAAACAACGAACGTTTGGAATATCTCGGTGATACTGTGCTTAGTACCATTGTGGCGCACTATCTGTTTAAGAAGTACCCGCATCAAGAGGAGGGATTTTTAACAGAGATGCGTGCAAAGATTGTTTCAAGGGCCAGTTTAAACAATATCGCAAAAAAGATTGGTCTAAAAGACTTGATAGAATACAATAAAAATCTCAACGTTAAATATGTCTCCATGCCGGGAGATGCTTTTGAGGCTCTTACAGGTGCGCTTTATCTTGACAAGGGTTTCAAAAAGACTTATAATGTTTTAATCAAAAGGATTATAAGCATATATATAGACGTTGAAGATTTGGAAAGTTTCCGGTGGAACTACAAAAGCAAGATTATTGATTGGGTTCAGAAGACCAAAAAGACGATTAGTTTCGACCTTGTGAGCACAACGGACGTAGGACACAGAAATCAGTACTGCGTTGCGGTGACTATAGACGGTGAAACGTATGAACAAGCCGTTGAGTTCTCAATAAAAGCGGCTGAACAATTAGCTTCGGAGAAGACTTACAAACGTTTGCTGGAAGAAGGTATAATCCAAGAACAATAACTCATAATTTCAGTACCCTGCTTCGCAAAAAACTTTATCACAAACTTAAGTTAGTAAGGATAAGTTTTTTGTTGAAGTTATTTTTTTGTAATTTTGCAAGCCTAAAACAATATTTACAATGGAAGAAATTTTGAATTTTCTGACCGATATCAGATTAAACAACAACAGGGAATGGTTTCACGCCCATAAGTCTGAATATGAAAACGCCGCAAAGAAATTTGAACCTCTTGCAGAAAGATTTCTCGATGATATAAAAAGTTTTGACCCGAGTGTAATGCACTTAGGCCTCAAGGACTGCATGTATCGTTTCTATAGAGACATAAGATTTTCCAAGGACAAAAGCCCTTACAAAACTCATTTTTGCATTTACGTCTGCCCGGGAGGAAAAAAATCTTGGCAAGGCGGATATTATTTTCACTTAGAGCCGAAATGGGAAGACGGAACGGGAGGTTCGGGGCTTTATTGCGGAAGTTTTATGCCTGATAAAGAGATGCTGCAACTTATAAGAGAGGATATATTCAACGACGGTGCAAATTACCGCAAGCAAATAAAGAAAGCAAAGAACTTTTCTTTCTCTGACAATGCCTCATTGAAGAAAAACCCAAAAGGATTTCCCGAGAGTGAGTTTGATGATTTGGTAAGGCTGAAATCATTCATTCTTTACCAACCTGTAAGCGAAGAATTGTTGCTCTCGGATAACTTGTCTGACTTTCTTAAAAACGAAGCCAAAACCACCTATCCTTTTGTCAATATGCTAAATCAAGCAGTGTCATTCAGCGGAAACTATTAATAAACTAAGCTTGTTTATATTTATGGCAATCAATGCTATACTACCGAAACTAAAAACAGAAAACACCATAGTTTTTCTTCCTTCCCTGTTTAGCAATGAAGACAAGCTGATATTGGCTCCTTTGCAAAATCTAACCAATCTTTTTTTCAGAAGAACTTTTTCAAAATATTTTCCTCAGTGTTTTGATTATGCACTGACACCTTTTATTTCTGCTTGCTCCAATTCAATAAAAAGGAGTTCGCCTCAGTTTTTTGACATTTTACCTGAAAATAACCAAGGACTTATTGACTGTGTCCCTCAAATTATAGGCAACAATGCGGAATACATACTGCAAACCTGCAAAGTCATTGAAAGTCTTGGTTATAGGGAAGTGAACATCAATATGGGTTGTCCTAAAAAAGACATTGTTTCACGCGGACGCGGAGCGGGTATGCTGAAAAATGCCGACTTGATAAAAAGAATAACAGGAAGCATATTAAACAATACTTCATTGCAAGTTTCTCTCAAAGTACGCTTAGGGGTTAAGGAAAACACGGATTTTGAAAAACTTATCCCAATGCTTAATTCACTGCCGCTGAAAAATATATGTATCCACCCGAGACGTGCCGTTGATTTCTACGAAGGTGAAGTGGATTTGCCTAAGTTTGAAGAACTTGTACGGAAAATAAGACACACGGTCATATACAACGGCGACATATTCACCTTGGAAGATTTCAGCAGGCTCAAGCAACGTTTTCCGTTCATAACTCATTGGATGATTGGCCGAGGTGCTTTAAGAAATCCTTTTCTTGCAGGTAACATAAGGGGTATTTCCTATGAAAAATCCGTTCTTTTGAAACCTTTTATATTTGATTTGGAAGAAAATTTTATCTCAAACCTCAAGTCAAACAATGAGAAACTTATCTTGGGAAAGATGAAAGAAATTATGAAGTATGTTTGTCAAGGATTGGAAACGGATAATCAAAAATTCTTACACAGCAACTCCTTAGAAGAAATCAATAAATTTATTTCGGAAATATAAAATCAATACTTGATTTCTCTATAAACTGCATTCGTTTTTACGAAACTTAATTTTAGGAAAATAAAACTTCGTTTTAAAATTCTGAAACTTGATTTTACAGCGCTGAAATCAAGTTTTAATTTTCTGAAACGAAGTTTTATTTTTTGCTTTATTAATAATATGGTTTTCAGTATTTTAAGATACTGTATTTTTTTGATATTCCGCATGATTTAATCCAAGACAAAATCAATGAAAATCTGCTTGAAAAATAGTTAATCCATGAAAAATAATATCTTATTAACGGACTTGTAACGTTTAGGCTAAGAGTGTCTTTTTTCTTCTTCTAATTTGCTATATCAGAAAAATTTGTTCGTACTCATCTGTATTTTGTCTGCATATGTCAAAATTCGGCAATAAAAAGGGGTGATAAGGACATATTTTAATGAAAAAAGTAAAAAAAACTATAAAATTTCGTTTTTTCCATTTTTTTTTCTACCTTTGCAAAGTACAAATAAAGAAAGGACAATACAAAAAGAAGACTTATGAACAGGGAAATTTTAGTTTGCATTGATTTTTCAAATGCTTCCGTTACGGCCTTAAGACTTGCAGTTGATATTGCGAACAAAGTCAATGCCGATATTAAGATGATATGGGTTGAATCTATAGAGAAAGACCGCCAAGATGCAGAAAACATACTTACTGAATTGTGTTCTTCCTTTAAGAAAGCAATAAAGAGCGGCAATATCTCTTACACTATAACAAAAGGAAAAAGAGTCCACTCAACCTTAGTTAAATTCATCAATCAAGAAAAACCTTACCTTGTTCTGTTGGGAACAAACGGAAACAGCGGCTTTGACGAGCGCTTTGCAGGAGCAAACACTTTCAAGACCATAAACGATTCTGATGTACCCGTTCTTTGTTTGAGAGAGAATTTTAACTTCAATAAACCGTTGGAAAACATTATTTTGCCTATTGACTCCACCGAAGAGACACGCCAAAAAGTGCCTTGGGTTGTTGATTTTGCGAGAATGTTCCCCGGTTCTACAATCAGAATACTCGGACTTTTGTCTTACAAAAACAATCAGCCGTTAAAAGAAGTGGTAAGGCGCTATGTAGAGAGTGCAGAAGAGTATTTGAAAAAGCGCAATTTAACCTTTACCTCTGTTATCAGAGATTCGGACAACGTAACCCTTACAACATTGGAATATGCCAAAGAGGTAAATGCCGATATGGTGGTAATAATGACAGAACAGGAGAAAACACTTTCCAATATGTTCTTCTTAGGCCCTTATGCCCAACAGATGATTAACCTTTCACCTTACCCTGTTCTGACTATTTCACCGAGACAGACTAACGGTTACAATATGTAAACCAATCAAAATAAAGATGCGCAGGTCTCTATCGGACAATATAATATACGGAATATTTTTAACAGGTCTCTCTCTGGCGGTTTCCTCGGGTCTGTTTGCCCAAACTGAAGTAATAGCAGACGGACGCCTGCAAACGATATTGGAACAGCACGTAGCCTATAATGCCATGAGCAAGACCTACAGAGGTTATAGGATAAAGGTTGCTAAATTCACGGGGGAGAATGCCAAAAACCAAGCCTTTGACCTCAAAAGGCAACTCTCTGAGATTTTCCCTTCGCACAGAACTTATGTTATTTTTGACGAACCTTTCTTCAATGTAAAGACAGGAGATTTTACTTCAAGGTTAGATGCCTATGCTTTGCTTACCAAAATCAAGCCCCAAATATCTACGGCCGTGATAGTACAGGACTATGTCAATGCACCTGTTATAAGCAAAGAGGATTTGCAGTTGCCGGAATACTATGAGGACGATTTGGAAAATGAATTCGGTGAGTAGCCTCAATGCAAGGCAGAAAGCAAATGCAAGTACAACTCCGATAAAAAAAGAACAGTATCAAACTAAATAAATGAAAAGCAAAATGGAAATAAAATCTTACATACAGGAAAATAAAGACAGATTTCTTGAAGAACTGTTTTCCCTTATCAGAATACCGTCAGTGTCTTCCCAAACTGAGCACAAAGAAGATATGGTTAAATGTGCTGAACGCTGGAAAGAACTTTTGCTTGAAGCAGGAGCTGACAAGGCTGAGGTAATGCCTACAGAGGGCAACCCAGTTGTTTACGGTGAAAAGTTTTTGAGCAAGGATTATCCTACCGTTTTGGTCTACGGACACTATGATGTTATGCCTGTGGACCCTATAGACGAATGGAAAACAAATCCTTTTGAGCCTGTAGTGAAAGATGATATTATTTGGGCGCGCGGAGCTGACGATGACAAGGGACAATCCTTTATGCAGGCAAAAGCATTTGAGTATATGGTCAAGAGCGGTAAACTGCAATGCAATGTAAAGTTTATGTTAGAGGGTGAAGAAGAGATAGGCAGCGGTTCTTTATACGGTTTTTGCGAAAAGAACAAAGAGTTGCTTAAATCAGATGTAATCCTTGTCTCCGATACATCTATGATTGCCAAAGACACTCCTTCTATCACCGCAGGATTAAGAGGTCTGGGTTACATAGAGGTAAAAGTTACCGGACCTAAAGCCGATTTGCACTCGGGACTTTACGGAGGCGCTGTGGCTAACCCTATAAACATTCTCTGCAAGATAATATCTCAACTCCAAGACGAAGACAACCGCTGCACCGTTCCTGACTTCTACAAGGAAGTTATAGAACTTTCCGACGAAGAACGCAAACTTATGGCCAAAGCACCTTTTGACGAGAAAGCCTATCTTGACGTTACGGGTTCACCTTCCCTGCACGGAGAAAAAGGATACTCTACCATAGAGCGCACAGGTATCCGTCCTTCGTTCGACATTTGCGGTATCTGGGGAGGATATACAGGAGAAGGAGCAAAGACTGTTATACCTTCTGTTGCACATGCAAAAATCTCGTTCCGCCTTGTTCCTGACCAAGATTTCAATGTTATAACCGAAAGAGTGAAAAAACACATTGAGACCATAGCACCTAAATGCGTCAAAGTAGAAGTTACACCTCTTCACGGAGGTTATGCTTATGTGTCGCCGTTAGACCTACCTGCTTACAAGGCTGCTGAAAAGGCTATGCAAAAAACCTATGGCAAGCAACCGATACCTACAAGAAGCGGCGGAAGTATTCCTATTGTAGCAGGATTTGAAAGAATACTCGGAACAAAATCCATTTTGATGGGCTTCGGTTTAGGAAGCGACGCTATCCATTCACCTAATGAAAACTATCCTTTGCAACAATTCTTCAACGGAATAGAGTCCATAACCTATTTCTATGAAGAATACGCCAAAGAGCATTAATAGTTTTTTTAATTTATTATTCATTGTTTTCTTTGTTCCCGAAGATTAAGAAAAGAAAACCTGCTGCTTATCATAGGTTTCTTTACTTTGGGAACAAAGAGTTTTCTTTTTTTTCTCAGCCAAACAAACAATTTTCAATTTTATTTTTCTTTTTCCGTTAGTTTTTCTTACCTTTGCAAACAAATAAATCAAAATTTAATGCAATATGTTAGGAAATTTTAAATACCATAACCCCACAAAACTTTATTTCGGGGAAGATTCATTGAAATATCTTAAAAGAGAATTAGACTCTTACGGCAAAAAAATACTTCTGACTTACGGCGGCGGCTCTATAAAGACAAACGGTATTTATGAGAGTGTTGTTTCTGTCTTGAAAGAGTGTAACAAAGAAATCATAGAACTAAGCGGTGTTCCTGCCAATCCTACTGTTGAGAAACTCTATGAAGGCGCTGCCCTTGCAAGGGAAAACAATGTGGATTTGATTCTTGCTGTCGGCGGCGGCAGTGTTATAGACTATGCTAAGGGAGTAAGTGTGAGTGCTTTTTGCGAAGAAGACCCTTGGACCAAATATTATCTCAACCAAGGCAATCCCGATAAAGGTTTGAGAATTGTTCCTGTCGGTTGCATACTTACAATGGTCGGAACAGGAAGTGAAATGAATGGAGGTTCGGTTATTACTAACCATGAACAGAAACTAAAAATAGGCAAAGTCTTCGGCTCAGAGGTTATGCCTAAGTTTACCATACTCAATCCGTTGTACACGTTCAGCGTTCCTCAACGCCAAATGGTTGCAGGTATATTTGATATTATGTCACACCTTATGGAACAATATTTCTCCAATGAAGATGACAACACCACGGATTATATTGCCGAAGGTTTAATGCGTTCACTTATCAGTTCGTCTCTCAAAGCCGTTGAAGACAATCACAACTATGAGGCAAGAAGTAACATAATGTGGTGCGCAACTTGGGCTCTGAACACTCTGTTAAAAATGGGTAAGAGCGGAGATTGGGAAGTCCACATGATAGGTCAAGCCATGGGAGCCGTGACTGATGCAACCCACGGTATGACACTTGCGAGCGTATCTTTGCCTTATTATAAACACATTATGAATGACGGTCTGCATAAATTCGTCCGCTTTGCCAAGGCAGTTTGGGAAGTGAACGGAGCGGGCAAAAGTGATGTTGAGATTGCAAACGAGGGCTTGAACAAGTTGGAAGAATGGATGAAGACCATAGGTGTTTGTCTCCACAGCAGCGAACTCGGTGTTACGGAAGAAAATATTGATGATATAGTTAAAGGTACTTTCCTTCTTAACGGAGGTTACCGTACTCTCACGGCAGAAGAAGTTAAGCAGATTTTAAGAGAGAGTATGTAAACATATCAAAAAAAAGAAACGGAATAACAAGATAAACACTTAACAAGATTTATTTTTCTCTTGCAAAGTTTGGATATTTGAAAATAATATCCGAACTTTGCATCTCTAAGAGCAGACTATATGACAGTAAACTCCTATAAAATATTAAGCAACACTCTTTCTTTATCCCGCCTGCATAGGGGGGGGGGATTTTACTGCTAATCAACAAATTAGAAGATTTATTTAAGCCTTTATTACATTCGGGATAGGTATTTGGATAAATACTGTTCTAAAAAGTGTGGAGACTTTAAAGATGTTGTTTTTTTTATTTAATGTTTTCTTTTTGTAAAATTCAAGTACATTTAATTTTACACATTTTTTAGGCAGTATCTCTTTGGTAAGGAGATATAAATGCAAAAAACAAGTACTTTTTATACAGAATTAATGTTAATGAAAAAAAGTTTGTGTTTGGAATAAGTTCTATAAAATACTATTGAATTGAGAGAAGTAGAAATTATAGATGAAATAAATATGCTTAGAAGAACGCACAAGAAGTTGTTAATGAATATATATTCTGTGCAGTTTGTAACTTAATTTAATAATAATTGTTAAAGAGCAACTAAAAAATGATAACAGATTTAGATAAAGAAATTTCAA
>JAFVAP010000143.1 GCA_017480455.1 Bacteroidales bacterium
CAAAGAGAGGAAACAAAGCAGTATCCTTTATCGCCTTAAATGACGGCAGCACGATAAATAACATACAAATCGTAGCCGATGTTGAAAAATTCGGAGAGGAACTGCTAAAGAAAATAAGCACAGGAGCTTCCCTAAGAGTGGACGGAAGACTTGTGGAAAGCATGGGAAAAGGTCAAAGCGTGGAAATTCAAGCCGATGAAATAGAAATTTACGGCGAGGCAGACGTTAATGCTTATCCTTTACAGAAAAAAGGACACACCATGGAATTTCTTAGAGAGATAGCCCACTTACGCCCAAGGACCAACACGTTTGGCGCTGTTCTCAGAATACGTCACAATATGGCTTTTGCCATTCATAAATACTTTAACGACAACGGCTTTTTCTATTGGCATTCTCCTCTTATTACTGCCTCGGATTGCGAAGGTGCAGGTGAGATGTTCCAAGTCACTACTTTAGATCATGAAAATCTTCCTAAGAATGAAGGAAATAAAACCGACTATAGCAAGGATTTCTTCGGTGAGAGTACGTTTTTGACTGTTTCGGGACAGTTAGAGGGCGAGTTGGGTGCGACTTCCATCGGTAAAATATACACTTTCGGACCTACTTTCAGAGCAGAGAACTCCAATACGCCGAGACACTTAGCTGAATTTTGGATGATAGAACCCGAAATGGCATTCTATGATATCAACGACAACATGGACTTGGCAGAGGACTTCATTAAATATCTTGTACGCTATGCTTTGGAAAACTGCAAAGATGATATAGAGTTCTTAAACAAGATGTACGACAACACACTCATAGAAAGATTGGAAGGGGTCTTGAAAGGCTCTTTCGTAAGATTGACTTACACCGAAGCAATCGACATCTTGACCAAGAGTAACCATAAATTCGAAGTCCCTGTTGAGTGGGGAATGGATTTACAGAGCGAACACGAGAGATTTCTTGTAGAAAAGCACTTCAATTGTCCTGTCATACTGACTGATTACCCTAAAGAAATCAAATCTTTCTATATGAAACAGAACGATGACGGCAAGACAGTGAGAGGAATGGACGTTTTGTTCCCTCAAATCGGCGAAATAATAGGAGGAAGTGAAAGAGAGGAATCTTTGGAAAAACTTCTCAACAGAATGAATGAAACCAATATGAATTTGGAACACTATCAATGGTACTTGGATACAAGACGCTTCGGAACGGTTCCTCATTCCGGTTTCGGGCTTGGCTTTGAGCGTCTGTTGTTATTTGTTACCGGTATGCAGAATATAAGAGACGTCATTCCGTTTCCACGTTATCCTAAAAACGCAAAGTTCTAATGATTTCCAATTCCTTAACAACAAAGATGCAAACCAAGTTTGCGCCGTCGCAGATTCAATTTATGAAACTGCTGCAACTTCCTTTGCAATCTTTGGACCAAAGAATCAAAGAAGAATTAGAAAAAAATCCCGTTCTGGAAGAAGATTATCAAAAACAAACAGAAGATATCCAAAAATTAGGAGATGATGACAGCGAAGACTATCATCTTTCCATGTACTTCCAAGATGATGACCTTGCCGACTATAAAAGAGCCGTGCGCAGGAATTCAAGTGAGCATAGAGTAGAAGCCGGAAATATTTTTTCCTCCGGCTCTACTTTTTACGAGGAACTTCTTTCCCAACTGTCCATGCTTGATTTGACTGCGCAGGAACAGGAAATCGGAGAAGACATAGTAGGAAACATTGACGGGAACGGCTACCTTACACGCTCTGTTGAAGCGATTGCCGATGACTATTTCTTTGCTCACAACGAAGAAGTCCCGGTTAAGACGGTTTCCAATGTACTCAAAAAGATACAGTCTTTTGACCCTGCAGGCGTAGGGGCAAGAGACCTCAAGGAGAGTCTTCTGATTCAACTGCGGAAAATAACTAAAAGTCCGGACAAAGACCATAATCTTGCTCTGAAAATTTTAGAGAACAACACATATTTTGAAATGTTTAAAAACAAACAGTATCAGAATATGATGCTTAAGATGAAAGTGAACCGCGATGATTTGGATCGTGCCGTCAATATAATAAAAAGTCTTAATCCTAAACCGGCTGTGTCCAACAACAACACGGTTTTTGAGAACATCTACATAACTCCCGACTTTCTTATCTGGAATAACAACGGCAGGATAGAGTATCAGCTTAACAAATCCTACACACACTCTCTGAGAATAAGTAATTACTATTCCGAAATGTTGGAAAAATACAGAAGCACTAAGAAAAAAACCGACTCAGACAGACAAGCCTTTAATTTTATCAAAGAAAAAATGGATTCGGCCAATGAATTCATAACTGCATTGGATAAAAGGGACGACACACTTAGCAATGTTATGTCCGCCATCATCAAGTTTCAGTACTCGTATTTCCTTGAAGGTGACATTGACAAGAGGAAACCTATGCGCTTAGTTGATATTTCGGATATGACAGGTTGCGATGTGTCCACCGTATCCAGAGTTGCAAGCAACAAATATGCACAGACACATTTCGGAACCTTCCTTTTGAAAGACTTTTTCTCCAATGCGCTGGAAGATTCCGGCGGAAACATAGTCTCTTCCGATACAGTAAAGTCCTTAATCATAGAGTTGATAAACGGAGAGGATAAAAAGAAACCGTTGACTGATGATAAAATAGTTGTACTTCTTAAAGAAAAGGGTTACGATTTAGCACGCCGTACGGTAGCAAAATACAGGGACATTCTGAATATTCCTGTTGCAAGATTGAGAAAAAGTCTGTAGCCTTTAATTCTTCATATCTCAGTGATTAAGAATTTATTAAATATTATTATTTTTTTGTCGGTGCTTGCTGCGTCAATGATTTGTACTTCCGTGTCCTGCCATGCCCAATCCAACAAGCAGCAAGAGGATACCAGAAGTAAGAACCGCCGCTTTGCGGACTCAATGTATTATGTCCACACTGTAAAAAAGCAACAGGAAATCAACAAAAAACAAGATACAAGTGCCGAAAAGAAAATCACGCTAAAGATTAACTCCGACAAGAAAACCTCTGAGGGTAAACAAGATATACCTTCGTCTACCCTTTATCAACAAACATGGGTTACAGAGAGGGTAAAAGCAGGCAATATCTCACTAAAAGACTTGCCTGATGAACTTACAATAAGACTATGCGGTCAAGACGGAAAAGGTAAATTTTATTTCCCTTACAAAGGAGTAAGAACCTCTCCCTACGGTTGGCGTTGGGGAAGAGCGCATACAGGAGTTGATATTGCACTTAAAACAGGCGACAACGTGTATGCTGCTTTCGACGGAGTGGTCCGTGTAGCCAAGTTCAACGGAGGCTATGGCAATATGGTACTTATTCGTCACTACAACAACTTAGAAACTCTCTACGGTCACATGTCTGTTTTAAAAGTAAAGACAGGACAAAAGGTAAAAGCAGGTGATGTTATCGGCTTAGGCGGAAGCACGGGGCACAGTACAGGACCTCACCTTCACTTTGAGTGCCGCTTGCTTTATGCCTGCATAGACCCCGAATGGATTGTGGATTTAAAGAATAATTGCCTTAAGACCAAGATACTAAAGATAGATAAATCGTTTTTCGGTATCGCTTCTTCGCAAGCATTGTCCG
>JAFVAP010000144.1 GCA_017480455.1 Bacteroidales bacterium
TAATGAATATAGTAGTTTGTATAAAACAAGTACCTGATACAACAGAAGTAAAGATTGACCCAAAGACAGGTACGTTAATCAGAGAGGGTGTTCCTTCTATTATGAATCCCGACGATAAGGGTGGATTGGAACTTGCTTTGAGATTGAAAGACGAGTTCGGAGCAAAGGTTACGGTTATCACTATGGGATTGCCTCAAGCCGAAGCTATATTGAGAGAATCTCTTGCTATGGGTGCTGACCGTGCAATCCTTTTAACGGACAGACGTTTGGGCGGTGCTGACACTTTAGCTACATCTTACGCTTTGAGCGGTGCGCTGAGAGAGTTGGGATACGACCTTGTAATCACCGGACGTCAGGCAATAGACGGCGATACCGCACAGGTAGGACCTGAATTGGCCGAACACTTGGACATACCTCAAGTAACATATTTGGAAGATTGCAAATTCGACGGACAAAAGACCCTTACCATAAAGAAACAGTTGGAAGACGGATACCAAACCGTTCAAGTGGATATGCCTTGTTTGGTTTCGGTTTTGGCATCCTCATACAAGCCTCGCTATATGTCAGTAAGCGGTATAGTGGATTGCTTTGACAAGGAAGTAGAAACTTGGACCGTGGACAACATTAAAGTAGAGGAAGAGAAATTAGGAAAGAAGGGTTCTCCGACAAATGTTAAGAAGTCCTTCGCAAAAGCAGTCAAGGGCAAGGGAGAAGTATTTGAACTTGAGCCTGAACAAGCTGTTGAAGTCATCATTAATAAACTTAAAGAGAAACATATTATCTAAGAACTGAGTTCAAATCCTGCAAGGATATTTCTTTAGTGTACTTAGAATAAGTTCTTAAAAAATAATAAGAAATTACGATGAATAAAGAAGATTATAAAAATATATTTGTCTTTGTTGAACAAAGAGAAGGCAAAATACAAAATGTAGGCTTAGAACTTTTAGGAAAGGCAAGAGAATTGGCTGACAATTTGGGTCAAGAAGTTCATGCAATGTTCTTAGGTCAAAATATAAAATCACAGGCTAATGATTTGATAGCTTACGGTGCAGACAAGGTTCTTTTGGTTGAAGACGAATGCCTTTCTGTTTTCACAACCGAGCCTTATACTCAAGCAATAGCTCAGATGATTAATGAAATGAAACCTTCTATTGTTTTGATTGGTTCTACTACAATAGGAAGAGACCTTGGTCCGAGAGTGTCTGCAAGAGTCAATACAGGACTTACTGCCGACTGTACCAAGTTGGAGATAAACGAAGAGGACAAAGAACTTTGGAGTACCCGTCCTGCGTTCGGCGGAAACTTGATGGCTACCATCGTTTGCCCTAATCACCGTCCTCAGATGAGCACTGTACGTCCCGGAGTTATGCAAAAAATGGCTAAGGACGAGAGCCGCAAGGGTGAAATCGTAGAAGTAAAAATCAATTTCAACAAAGATAAATTCAAAGTAAAGGTTCTTGAGACTGTTAAGAAAGAAGCCAAGATAGACATCACGGAAGCAAAAGTTCTTGTTTCGGGAGGACGTGGTGTTGCCAACAAAGAAGGCTTCAAGAAGTTGGAAGATTTGGCTTGTGTTTTGAAAGGCGAGGTTTCTTCTTCAAGAGCAATGGTTGATGCAGGCGTTATGGACCACGAACGTCAAGTAGGACAGACGGGAAAGACCGTACGCCCTGACTTATATATGGCTTGCGGTATCTCGGGCGCTATCCAGCACATCGCAGGTATGGAGTCGAGTGAGTTCATAGTTGCTATCAACAAAGACAAATATGCTCCTATAATGCAGTTAGCAGACCTTGGTATCGTCGGAGATTTACATAAAATAGTTCCGATGCTGACTGAGAGAATTAAACAAGAAACAAAATAACTGTGATTTAAAGTAATAAGGATTTGAAATCAGAGTTTGTCGGTTTCAAATCCTTTTTCGCTTTAGTCAAACTAAGGAAAGAAGACTAAATCTACTGATAATGAAAACTATAAAAGAATTGGAAAGCATCTCTACACAAATACGCATAGATGTTTTGCGAATGATTAATTCAGCCGCTTCAGGTCACCCGGGAGGCAGTCTTGATTGTGCTGACTTGTTTGCTGCACTCTATTTTGGCATAATGGATGTTGAGCCAAAGAATTTTACACGTGCAGGTGTCAATGAAGATATGTTCTTTTTGAGTATAGGACATATTGCCCCTGTTTGGTATTCTGCTTTGGCAAGACGTGGTTATTTTCCTGTAGAAGAGTTAGGTACGTTGCGCAAAATGGGTTCCCGTTTGCAGGGTCACCCTTCTTGGCATTCCAATCTTCCGGGCGTGAGAGTGGCAAGCGGTTCTCTCGGACAGGGTCTTTCTGTCGGAGTCGGCGCTGCTTTATCCAAGAAAATGGATAAGGATAACAAACTTGTCTTTACTCTTCACGGCGACGGCGAAATAGAAGAGGGACAGATATGGGAAGCAGCCATGTTTGCAGGTGCAAATAAGGTGGACAACCTTGTTGCAATCATAGACGTAAATCACGCACAGATAGACGGTAGAACGGAGAATGTTTGCGATTCTTCTTCACTTAAAGAGAAGTTTCTTGCTTTTAAGTGGGACGTTTTGGAGTGTAACGGCAATGATATGCAGGAACTTGTCTCTGCTTTGCAACAATGCAAAGAGCATACTGGCAAAGGCAAACCTGTTATGCTGTTGATGAACACCAAAATGGGCTTCGGCGTTGATTTTATGGAAGATGACAACGGCTGGCACGGAAAAGCGCCTAACGATGAGCAGACTCAGAAGGCTCTTTCCCAATTAGAAGAAACCTTAGGTGATTATTAATGGCAACCGAATAAAAAATCCTGCACGCAAAAGAAGGAAAGAAGAATGTTGTTTTTTCTTTTCCCTCTTGTGTGAGCAAGTGTTAAAAAGTGTAATCTTTGTGAAAATATGTTGAATGCACGCTTTCTGAGATTGATTTTTCTTTTGTTGCTTATGCCTTTGAGTATGCTTGCCCAACCTAAAGGAGTGAGGATAACCAAGAATGCAGACAGGAACACTGCAACGGAAAAGACAAGAATACTTTTCATCGTTGATTGTTCTTATAATATGTATGAGAAATGGCAGAGCGACACTAAGATAAAGATAACCCAATCTCTGATTTCCAACATTGTGGATACTCTTTCCCTTGAAGAGGGAACGGAGTACGCTTTGAGGGTTTTCGGAAGCGAAAAAGATTATTCATCGCAGGATTGTGAAGACACCAAACTCTTAGTTCCTTTTTACAGGTTGAACACAGATGCTTTCAAGTCCAAACTTAAAGCTCTCGTTCCCAAGGGAAGTGCAGTCGTAGCCTCGGCATTGGAAAAGGCTACGGAGGATTTTCCTAAGGAGAAACGTTGCCGCAACATCGTCATTATGATTGTTGATAACATAGACAGATGCGGAAGAGACATCAACACCGTTTCTCAAAATCTTCAGACTAAAGGAGTGTGTCTGAAGCCTTTCATCGTAGGAATAAACCGCGGAATGAAAGATTTTTATCAGAAAAGCGGTCTTTACTACGAGGCAAATAATGAGGTGGAGTTTTCTAAGATAATGAACAACATAGTTAAACAGGCTTTGCACAATACCACCGTTCAAGTCAATCTTTTGGATAAAAATATGGAATCCACGGAAACCAATGTACCCGTGACTTTTGCCGACTCCAAGAGCAAGCAAACCAAGTATAGTTTTTTCCATACTTTCAATTCCAAGGGTGTTTCCGACACTGTGTCCGTAGACCCTTTGTCTGACTACGACGTGACGGTGCATACCATTCCTCCTGTCAAAAAAAACAACGTCAGAATAGAGGCAGGGGCCCACACGGTCATACCTCTGCAAACTCCGCAGGGAAGTCTGCTTGTCAAGTATTCGTCTGAGAAAAATGATTTGAACATTAAGTCCTATCCTGTTTTGGTAAGGAAGTCGGGAGATAAAGAAACCATTAACATACACAGCGTTAATAAGAAAGAAAAGTATCTTGTAGGCAGGTATGATTTGGAAGTGCTTTCCCAACCCCGCCTTAGGATAGACGATGTTGAGATAGGGCAGTCCTCATTGACTACTGTGGAGATACCGCTTTCGGGAGTCCTTGCGGTGGATAAGGTAAAGGCAGGCGTTATGGTTGCTCTCTTTGCCAAGGAAAAAGACGGTCTTGTCCTTGTTCTTAATCTCAACGAAGAGAAAACGAAGGAAAACATAGAGCTTTTGCCGGGAGAGTACACCTTGGTTGCGAGAGAGAGGGATACATCTGAGACAGAGGACAATATAGTGCAGGAAGTAAAGATAGAATCAAATAAAACAACAGTTGTAAGTCTGTTTGTAAAGAAAGATAAAAAACGATGAAAGAATATAAAATAATAGCCGAGAAAGACACTCGCTCAGGCTTTGGTGAGGGTCTTCTTTTGGCAGGA
The DNA here is from genome assembly GCA_017480455.1 of Bacteroidales bacterium. Lineage (GTDB taxonomy): Bacteria > Bacteroidota > Bacteroidia > Bacteroidales > P3 > Scybalousia_A. The sequence continues at coordinate 4,424 of JAFVAP010000144.1, forward strand.
AAGGAAAATGAGAATGTAGTTGCATTGTGTGCAGACCTTACTCCGAGTGTGAGAATGGACCTTTTCCAAAAAGAGTTTCCCGAGAGGTTTGTTGAAGTGGGTATAGCAGAAAGCAATATGATAAGCATAGCTTCGGGTATGGCACTCAGCGGAAAAATACCTTTTGTCGGCTCTTTTGCAGCCTTTTCCACAGGACGGACATACGACCAAATACGTCAAAGTGTTGCCTATTCGGATACCAATGTTAAGATAGCAGGTTCGCATGCCGGCTTGACACTCGGCGAAGACGGAGCAACGCATCAAATACTTGAGGATTTGGGTCTTATGAAGATGCTTCCGAATATGGTTGTTATCAATCCGTGTGACTATACACAGGCAAAGCAGGCAACGCTTGCCGCTGCAAGGTATCAAGGCCCTGTCTACATACGCTACGGCCGTCCTAAAGTTCCTGTTTTCCTTACTGAGGAAACTCCTTTTGAGATAGGTAAAGCCCTTATGCTCAACGAGGGAAAGGATGTAAGCATCTTTGCAACGGGACATCTTGTTTGGCAGGCAATACTTGCCGCTCAGCAGTTGGAGAAACAAGGCATGGATGCAGAGGTTATAGACATTCACACCATAAAACCTTTGGACGCTGAGGCAATTTTGAAGTCAGTCAAGAAGACAGGTTGCGCCGTTGTTTGCGAAGAACACGAATACAACGGAGGTTTGGGCGACAGCATAGCACAGTTGTTGGTAAGAAACTATCCTGCACCTGTGGAATATATAGGTGTGGACGATTCTTTCGGCGAGTCGGGTAAACCTATGGAACTTATGGCTAAATACGGTTTGGATGCAGAACATATCAAACTTGCCGTTGAGAAAGTTTTGAAAAGAAAATAACTTAATTTTTTTTCATTGATATATATATTATTGTTGAGAGCAGGAATACTTGGATTTATTTTCATGTGTTCTTGCTTTTTTTTCTGCAACGGACTTGACTTCTGCACTGAGAGATTGCAACATATTAATTTACAGATATTTTAATTTATCAGAAATAAAACGAAGTTTTGTTTTAACGAAATCAAATTTTAAATAACTGAAATCAAGTTTTAAAAATTTAAAACAAAGTTTTATTTTAAGGAAAATAAGTTTTTTTAACTAAACTAAAATTTTATTTTAACGAAAATCTGAGTTTGGCTTAAAGAAAATATAGTTTAAAAAATTCAAAGTAAAATTTTCTTTGTTTTTAAAAACCTCAAAAACAACTCAAAATAAAATTTCAGTTTAACGAAAATGTAGTTTTAACCACCATTTAAAGAAATATTTATTATGAAAGATGCGGTATCAATGTTGGAACTTATGAAAGCGAGGCATTCAGTACGTTCTTTTACTGAAGAGAAACCTTCAAATGAGTTAATATCACGTTTAAACGAGGAGATAAAACTTTGTAACAAAGAGGGTAATCTTAATTTTCAGCTTGTCTTAGACGAACCTTCAGCGTTTTCTTCCGCCTTGGCACACTACGGAAAGTTCTCGGGAGTAAGAAATTACATCGCTTGCGTGGGAAAGAAATCGGATAATCTTCAAGAGAGAGTAGGTTTCTACGGCGAGAGACTTGTGTTGCTTTTGCAGTTTCTGTCTCTCAACTCCTGCTGGGTGGCTCTTACGTTTAAGAAAGTGCAGGGTGCTTTCACCGTTGCTTCAGATGAGAAACTTGTTTGCGTTATTTGCTTCGGTTACGGCACAACTCAAGGCTCTGCTCACAAGACTAAAAAATTTGAGCAGGTGTGTAAGGTTGCCAATCCGTCGGAAGAACTGAGACAATGTGTTGAGGCAGCACTTTTAGCCCCTACATCGCTAAATCAACAGAAATTTTCAATCTTCTTGAATGCAGAGGGCAAACCCGAAGTCAAACGCTCGGGCATAGGCATTTATACAAAGGTAGACTTAGGCATAGTAAGGTATCACTTAGCAACGGCATTGAAGTCTTCACTTGATGTTATGCCACTCAATAACGGGAAGTTCTTTTGATGTTATGCCACTCAATAACGGGAAGTTCTTGAACATCAAAGACTGATTGTTCGAAGCCGGAGAGGAAAGTGATTTTTTATGTTTTGTGCTTATCTTTTTTTGCAGCAGGGAAAAGAATATTATTGAGTATCAATCTATAACCTGCTGAGTTTGGATAAAGTGTCAAATCTGTCTTAGGGTCACCCACGAAGTGTCTGTAATCCTCAGGGTCGTGTCCGCTCAAGAAAGACCACGTTCCTTTGCCGTATTCTCCGTGTATGTAACGGGCTTCGTTTATGGATTTGTTTTCTCCGAGTATCAAGACGTTACTTTTTATGAGGTTTTTGCGGAATGCCGTTGTCTGACCGTAAAAACCTTTTATTACTTTGGTGTGGCACTGCGTCAGCATCGTAGGTATCCAGTCCCATTTGGCGGAAAAATCAAACAAAACGAACAAATCGCTCTTCTCATTCACCTTTGAGGCACGCTCAGCCGAAACATCAATATCGGATATTTTGTATGCGGCAGGGTTGGTCTCTATCCTAAAGTTCTCAAAGGCAAAGCAGTTGTTGTAGTTCAACCTTTGCTGGGCGTCTTTGTCCATAGGGTCGCCGTCAAACATATATTCGCATATATCCGTTCCCTCAGCCGCTAAGGCAATGTCAAAAGAGTCTGTGGCAGAACACATTGCGAACATAAAGCCTCCTCCTAATACAAAGTTCCTTATCTGTTTGACAACCTCAAGTTTAAGTTCCGATACTTTCTTGTAGCCGAGTGAGGCAGCCAAATTTTCTTGGAACTTAACTTCTTCTTGATACCAAGCTACGTTTCTGTAATTGCCCCAAAATTTTCCGTATTGCCCTGTGAAATCTTCGTGATGCAGGTGCAACCAATCGTACATAGGCAGTTTGCCGTCTAAGACTTCTTCGTCGTAAACCACGTCGTAGGGTATCTCGGCAAAGGTAAGCACCAGCGTAACTGCATCGTCCCAAGGCCTTTTGCTCTTTGGGGAGTACACGGCTATCTTCGGTGCTTTCTGCAATTTGACAGCGTCCATATTAACCTCGGGGTCGGATATCTCATCTATGATGGCATTCATTCTTGAATCAGAAATAACCTCATAGGAAACCCCTCTCAGTTTGCACAGTCTTATTATCTCTGCATCCTCTTCCATAGAGAACGCTCCGCCTCTGTAATTGAGCAGCCAATTAACATCATTGTCTTTCTGCAAAGAAAAATAGGCTATGCCGTAAGCTTTTAAGTGGTTTTTCTGTTCTTCGTCCATGGGGATAAGGACAAAAGCCGCTTTGCCGACAAAGGAAAAGCACACGGACAAACAAAGTATCAATATCTTAGAATGGATTGTCATCGTCTTGCGTGTATGAGTTAAAGTTTTCTTCCGTTTCATCGTTCATCTTAGAACCGAGGGTCATGGTGTTGCCTTCGGAGGAGAAAGCATCATTTTGAGTTATCTCAACCCTTGTTGTGTCATCATAAGATGTCGGTATGCCGTCATGGTTTCTCACATCTAAATTGTAGAACTTGACAAACTCTTTTTTGAAGCCTAAACGTGCTTTGTTGGTGCTTCCTGCACGGTTTTTCTGAATGTTCACATAAGCAATGCCTTTGGTAGAACCGTTTTCGTCTTCTTCGATATTGTAATACTCGGGTCTGTAGATAAACATAACTATATCCGCATCTTGCTCTATGGCACCGCTCTCTCTAAGGTCGGACAACTGGGGTTCTTTTGAGCCTCCTCTTGTCTCAACGGCACGTGACAACTGCGACAATGCAAGAATAGGAATGCCCAATTCCTTGGACAAGGCTTTTAATTGACGGGAGATAAAACTTATTTCCTGCTCACGGTTTCCGTTGCTGCGGCCCTCACCTCCTGTCATAAGTTGAAGATAATCAATGAAAACCATCTTAATATCGTGAGCCTGTTTCAGCCTTCTGCACTTTGCCCTCAAATCAAAAATACTCAGTCCCGGGTTATCATCAATGAAGATAGGGGCTTGGCTTAATGCCAGTGTCTTTTCTTTTATCATCTGCACCTGTGCCGAATTCAGTTGGTCGCCTCTTTTTAAGGTGTTTCCCTCTAATTCACACTCGGAAGAGATAAGACGCATCGTCAGTTCCATTGCAGTCATCTCTAAGGAGAAAATAGCAATGGCTTGGTTAAATTCAACGGCTATGTTTCTTGCCATTGAAACGGCAAAAGCGGTTTTTCCCATTGCGGGTCTGGCTGCAAGAATGATGAGTGTACCGGGCTGAAAGCCGTTGATACATCTGTCTAAGGCTAAAAAGCCGCTTTGCAATCCCGTCGAGGAATTGTCGGATGCCTGCATGGCTTCTATCTCTTTGAAAGCCGAATGCAGGAGTTGTTGTATGTTTTGCGAGGAGGAGTTGAAGTTTTTGTCGTTTATGTCCAAGAACTTAGTCTCCGTGCGGTCTAACAAATCAATAATGTCCGTCGTTTCGTCGTAGGCTTCTTTCAGCGTTTCGGTTGATACCCTTATGAGTTCTCTCTGAATGTATTTCTCGGCCAATATGCTGACGTAATATTCAATATGGGCAGCCGAAGTTACCCTTGAAGTTAGCGAAGCCATTTTGTAAGAGCCTCCGATTAACTCCAACAAACCTTGTTTTTTCAATTTCTCGGTTACGGAAATAAGGTCTATAGGATTGCCTTCCTGAAACAGAGTAAGGATTGCTGAATATATCTCTTGATGTTCCCGTTTGTGGAAATATTCAGGCTTTAATCTGTCTATGGTGTTTGTTAATGCGTCTTGGTCTAAAAGCAATGCTCCGAGCACACTTTCTTCCACTTCTTCGGCTTGGGGAGGTATCATATTGTTATTAAGAGCAAAGGCTTGCTCCATAGACATTCTGCGGTTGGAAAAACGTTTTGTTCTCTCAGATA
>JAFVAP010000145.1 GCA_017480455.1 Bacteroidales bacterium
ACAAATGTAACCATTGGCAATAGCGTTACTTCTATTGGTGAAAGTGCTTTCTATAGTTGTACAAGTTTAACAAGTGTAACCATTGGCAATAGCGTTACTTCTATCGGTGCATTTGCTTTCCTTGAATGCCCTTTGGATACTGTAATTTGCAAAGGAGATGTCCCTCCAACGATATATGCAACAACTTTTGATTATGGAGTAAATACAGTCCTTATAGTACCTTGCGGAAAGAAAAGTGTTTACGAAACTACTGAAGGTTGGAGTTCATTTAGCAATATCGTAGAAGATTGCGCAAGCAGCGGAATTGAAGATGTTATTAATGTAAACAGCGTTGAAGTTTATCCTAACCCTGCAAAAGAAAAACTGATAATAAAAGCAGAGAATGAAATAAGCATCTTCAATAACAAAGGACAATTAGTCAAAGTTGTTAAAAACATAAGAGGAACTAAAGAGATAGACATCTCAGATTTAGAGAGCGGAATTTATTACATCAAGACAGGAGATGTAACAAAGAAATTAATTGTTGAGTAAATGCAATCCACAAACTATTAATCCGCCGTTGCTGAGTTCAGCAACGGCGGATTGTTTATTGGGCAGTAAGTTTCTTTAAGAATAATTGCATAGATTGTCTTTGTTAAAATTCATCGTATTTTTACTTCTTTATATGCCACAATATGACAACATGAATACCCTTCACTTTATAGGGATAATAACATAAGAGGCTATAAAATTAATTAAATATCGTAAATTTGCAATTTGAAAAAAGAAAAGACTTAGTTCCGTTTTACAATCAATGAAAATCATTTTTCATTTTTGGAATTAAGTTTTTATCTTATTTTCATAAGATTTTCCTATAAGGAAAAGAATATTTATAATAACAAATTAAAAGAAATATGCGAATATTATCTAAATTTACACTAACTATAGTTTTGATACTTATGCTATTAACTGCATACAGTCAGCAAAATTCATTTTTTAAAGACATTGATAAAACATTCGGTCTGTCTTCTACAAAAAACTTTGACACCAATTATTACACCATAGCAAAGAACGGTTGGATGCTTAACCTAAACAACAATTTCTCCGGATTTATTCTCAATGCCAAAATGAAGAACGTTCCTTTTCACAATGAGGTAACAATGAATTTGCACAGTGCATTCAACTATCAACTGTCCGCCACTTTCGGATACAGAAATTTAATTTTGGGCTATTCCATTGCAAACATTTACGGCAAAGGTAAAGATTTTACACTGTCTCTTTCTTCCAATTCGTGGGGAGTAGAATTCAGAAGATTGGAATCAGATGATTTTTCGGGAGAGTCTGAAAGTTCCCTTTCAGAAAGTAATATGAAAATAAACGAGGGGGATATTAAAGTAAAGACAAGATATTTACGTGCTTACCATGTATTTAATTCAAAAAAATATTCCACCGCTGCTGCCATAGACCAACGCTGTGTTCAGAAAAAATCTGCAGGGTCTTTGCTTTTCTACACCAATTATGCAATTCAGAATATAAGTTTTTATAATCCCGAACTCATCAACAGATTTAAGGGGATACATTCTTTGGAATACTCTCAAGGAGAGTTGGGATTGGGCTACGGATATAATTTCACACCCAATCAAGGCAAACTCTTGCTGCATGCAAGTATTATTCCTATGTTTGTTGTCTTGACTTCAGAGTATGCCAACGACAACACTCTGACTGAACTGCAAACTACACATAAATATTTCTTCAATGCAATGGGTAGATTTACAATAAACTACCGTTTCAACGACAATTTAGGACTGTGTCTTTCGGCTTTTTTAAACACGAACAGATTTTCAGCGCAGAATGACTTGACAATAAATCTTTATGATTATTTAATAAAAGCCTCTCTGTGCTTTAGAATCTGAGTATAAGAAAGACTAAAAATATTTAAATATGATGAAAATTATAATAATACTTATTTGCGTATTCTTACCCCTGCTAATCCTTTTCTTAACCTATAAGAGCAGTTTACTAAACAAAGTAGGAAGCATAATAATAGCTTATGTCTTCGGCTGCATTTTAGGACTCACGGGCTTAATTCCCGACACTGCAGAAATACATTCATTGCAAACGAGAATAGCTTCTGTAACCATTCCTATCGCCATTCCGTTGCTTCTGCTGTCTTCGGATTTACGCTCATGGATTGGGCTTGCGCCGAAATTTATAAAATCAACCGTCTGCGGATTATTAGGTTGCGGTGTTGCAATAGTTGTGGGATTTTTCTTGTTCGGCAAAGACAATGCAAGAATGTTTGCAAACATAGGCGGTATGCTTACGGGTCTATACACAGGAGGAAATGCAAACTTAGCATCTCTTAAGGTGGCCTTAGGCGTTGATAATTCCACATATATAATTGTTTCTGCCTACAGTACGCTACTCAGTGCCGTTTATCTTTTCTTTGTCATCATTGCAGGCAAAAAAGTTTTGCGTCTGTTCATGCCCGATTTCAAAGAAGACAAATCTAAAGAGGATAAATCAATGGTAATTGAGAATTACGACAATCAGTTATTCTACGGACTGTTCAGAAAAGACAATCTGAAAAATCTTTTTTCCGCTCTGATTATAACAGTCCTCATCGTAGCGGCAGGAGCAGGTGTTGCATTGTTGTTTCCTAAGGATATGTTTCAGTCTATATTCATTTTGTCTATAAGTCTTTTCTCAATACTGGCTTCTCTCCATAAAAAGGTAAGAGGAATAAAGCGGACATTTGAATTAGGAACCTATTTCATATTGATTTTTTCCATTGCCGTAGCCTCTCAAGTCAGTCTAAAAACTCTTACAGAAATAAACTCCGATATCTTTCTTTTTACCACCGTTGCAACTCTCGGGGCTTTGTTTTTTCATGTTACTTTCAATGCTTTGCTGCGTATAGATACCGACACAACATTAACGACGAGTATATCCCTTATTTGCTCACCTCCTTTTGCTCCCGTAATAGGAAGCGCTTTGAAAAACAAAGCAGTAATAGGTCCGGGCATTGCAGTAGGTCTCTTCGGATATGCGATAGGAACTTATTTCGGATTTTTCATTGCAAAACTCCTGCTCTGCTTTGCTTAAGACCTCAGACGAGAGAGCCGAAAAATGAGGGGGAAATATCCCGATTTTTTTCACATAAATAAGAAAAAAGAAACGGGGATAAAGCCACTGACGGCTTTATCCCCGAATTTATATAAATGCAAATATGTATTTATTTTATAAAACCTTGCTGTCTCAAGAATGCTTCATTGGTAGGCTCGTGTCCGCGAAATGCTTTGTAGAGTTCCATCGGCTTTTTACTGCCACCGCGTGAAAGAACATTTTTGCGGAAAGAAGAAGAAACTTCCGGATTGAAAATACCCTTTTCTTTGAAAGCTGCCCAAGCATCTGCAGCTATAACTTCCGACCATTTATATCCGTAATAACCTGCAGCATAGCCGCCTCCGAAAATATGGGAAAACTGAGTACTCATGCAGCAACCCTCTATCATAGGCATAAGTTCAGCTTTATTGCCGGCTATACGCTCAATGGAAACAACATCTCCTGCAAACGGTTTCTCTATTGAATGCCATGCCATATCTAACTCACCGAAGAACAACTGGCGTATAGAAAGCCAACCTGCATTATATTGTTGTGTTGCACGTATTTTGTCTATATATTCCTGCGGAATTTTATCTCCTGTCTTGTAATGTACGGCAAATAAATCCAAAAATTCTTTTTCGTAAGCATAGTTCTCCATAAATTGGCTCATTCCCTCAACAAAATCACGTGCCACGCTTGTTCCCGACAATGATTGATAAGTACATTCCGTCAAAATTCCGTGAAGACAATGTCCGAACTCATGTAAGAAAGTCGTAACCTCATCGAAAGTCAGCAAAGAAGGGGTTTTCTTTGTCGGTTTGGAGAAATTGCAAACTAATTGAATTAAAGGACGTATTTCATTGCCATTAACCTTGCTCTCTTCTCTGAAAGAGGTCATCCAAGCGCCGTCTCTTTTGCTTTCTCTTGGGAAAAAGTCCATATAAAGCACAGCCATAAAGCGATTGGATTTCTTTTCCCATACTTCATACACGGTTACGTCAGGGTGATATTTTGCAATCTCATTGTTTTCTCTGAACTCAAGACCATAGAGTTTTCCTGCAAGATTGAAAATGCCGTTTTTAACATAGTCCAAATTAAAATAAGGCTTAAGCAATTCCGGAGATATATTGTATTTTTCTTTCTGCAATTTTTCAGACCAGAAAGAAAAATCCCAACGGTCAAGTTTTCCGTTAAAGCCATGCTCGTTTGCATATTTCTGAACTGCATCCAAATCTTTCTTTGCAAAAGGCATAGAGGTTGAAACCAAATCATCAAGGAAATCATTCACGGTCTTAGGAGTCTCGGCCATTTTATCCTCAAGCTGATATTCGGCAAAGGATTTATAACCCAAAAGATTTGCTATCTTTAAACGAAGATTTACTATGTCCTTTATTACTTGCTTGTTGTCGTTAGTATCGTTGTGATTGCCGACAGAATTATAAGCTTTCCACATTTTTTCCCTCAAATCCCTGTTAGGACAATAGGTGATAAAGGCTGAATAAGAAGGATAATCCAAAGTAAACACATAGCCTTTCATCTTTCTGTTTTGTGCCTCTTGCTTTGCAGCCTCCAAAGCATATTGCGGCATTCCGTCAAGGTCTTTTTTATCAGTTACATTAAGAACGAAAGAATTATTGTCATTCAATGCGTTTTGATTGAATTTAAGAGTAAGAACGCTCAATTCTTCCGTTGCTTTGCGGTATTCTTCTCTGTCTTTTCCTGTCAGTAAAGCACCGTTTTGGATAAATCCTTTGTAGACCTTGTCCAACAAAGTTCTGTCTTCTGTTGTCAATTTCAAATCATCGCGCAGGTCGTAAACGACTTTTACCTTTGCAAACAACTGTGAGTTCATGGAAACATCGTTTGCATACTGAGTAAGCAAAGGAGAAATTTCTTGACATATCTCCTGCATTTGTTCATCTGTACAAGCCTCATTGAGATTAAAAAGAACTCCGGAAACCCTGTCAAGAATTTTTCCGCTCTGTTCATAAGCCACTATCGTGTTTTCAAATGTCGGTAACTGCGGATTGTTTATTATAGCATTAATATCCTGCTTTGCTTTTTCGATAGCATAAAGCATGGCCGGTTTGTAATGTTCCGTTTTTATCAGGTTAAAAGGCGGTGTTTGATATGGCGTAAGCCACTGCATAACCAATGGATTGGTGTTCTTTACATTATCCATTTCTTCTTTTGTCATTTGGGCTGACAATAATGTTGTTATCATAAGCGCTAATGTTAATAAAAAAGTTTTTTTCATATCCGTTAATTTATTATGTTTTTCAAAACTGTCATTTCTTTTATTCTCAAAGACGGAAAATTATTCGTTGTGCTTAACAAGATAAAGTTTGTCATTACGCCGTACAAGTGATGATGTAGGCATGGAAAACATTTCACCCTTAACGGTCTTTTGCGTTTGCTTAAGATCAACTCTTATTTCCGTGGCCTTACCTTCATATACGCCTGTGGTAGGTCCTATTATGTAGATTTCATCTCCGAGATTCAACTCTCCGCTTTCCATTTTTATTTCAGCAACTCCGAGATTTTTGAAATAGTTTGTTACAGTCCCTATGAAAATCTTAGTAGTCGTAGCCTTAGAACCGTATTTTCCCGACCACTCCCCTACTCTCTGTCCAAGATAATAACCGTCCCAAAAACCTCTGTTGTAAACTCTCTTCAGATTTTCATTCCATTGAGAGAGTTTTTCTTCGCTCCACGTTCCGTCACACCAAGAATCAACCGCCTCACGGTATGTTCGGGTAACCATTTTCACATATTCGGGCGAACGACCCCTGCCTTCTATTTTGAAAACCCTAACTCCTGCATCTATTATCTTGCCTATAAAATCCAAAGTCTTCAAATCCTTAGGTGACATTATGTATTGGTTATCTATCATCAACTCAGTGCCGCCGTCCAAATCAGTAACTTTATATGGCCTTCTGCAATACTGCAAACAAGCTCCTCGATTGGCGCTTCTGTTTGCATTATCCAAGGAGATATAACACTTTCCGCTTACTGCCATACACAAAGCTCCGTGAACAAAACACTCTATTCTGAGTCTCTTACCCGAAAAACCTCTGAGGTCCTCCTCATTTATCCTGTCTATGATTGATTTAACCTTATCAAGAGAAAGTTCTCTTGCCGTAACTATTACATCTGCGAATTTAGAATAGTATTTTACTGCTTCGTAATTAGTTATGTTGCATTGGGTGGAAAGATGTATCTCAACTCCGATGCTGTTTGCGTAGGATATAACAGACATATCGGAGGCTATTATTGCAGATATTCCGCTTTCTTTTGCACAATTAACAACTTGATGCATATAATCCAACTCTTCATCGTAAATAACAGTATTCAGCGTTAAATAAGTTTTGACGGCATTCTCTCTTGCAACGGAACAAATATTCTTCAAATCGTCCAAAGTAAAATTATTGGCTGAGGCTGAACGCATATTCAAATTTCCGACACCAAAATAGACACTGTCAGCACCTGCTTCTATAGCAGCCATTAGGCTTTCGTAACTGCCGACAGGCGACATTATTTCTATATCTTTCGGATTCATAAAAAAAATTTAGATTAATCCTATTATATCAGTTATTTTTTCTATACCATGTCTGTTGAGATAGTCCGACAGACCCTCTGTTATCTCAGCAGAAATCTTCGGATTAATAAAATTAGCTGTTCCTATCTCAACCGCCTTTGCCCCTACCAAAAGAAATTCTATAGCATCGGCGGCATTGCGTATTCCCCCCATTCCTATAACAGGAATATTTACATTGTGGGATACTTGCCAAACACATCTCAAAGCTATAGGCTTTATGGCAGGACCTGAAAGACCTCCCGTGATTGTGGATAAGAGTGGCTTGCGTTTTTCACTGTCTACCGCCATTGCAAGAACCGTATTAATTAAAGAAAGAGAATTCGCTCCTGCTTTTTCAACACTCTGCGCTATCTCTACGATGTTGGTAACATTTGGTGTAAGTTTGACTATTAAATGTTTTTTATATATTTTCCTTACCTCACTTACAACCTCAAAAGCCATCTGTCTGTCCACTCCGAAGCCCATTCCTCCTTTTTTTACGTTAGGACAGGATATGTTTAACTCTATTGCAGGTATTGTTTCCAAATCATTGATTGCCGAAGCCACCTTACAATACTCTTCGATACTTGAACCCGATACGTTTACGATGACATTCGGATTTATATCTTTGATTTTAGGATATATTTCCTTGCAAAAATACTCAACACCTTTGTTTTGCAAACCCACTGCATTAATCATACCCGAGGGAGTTTCGGCTAAACGTGGGTAAGCATTACCTTCTCTTCTTTCTCCTGTAGTTCCTTTTACCACTATACCGCCGAGAGCAGACAAATCCAAAAAATCCTCATACTCTGTTCCGTATCCGAAAGTTCCGGAGGCAGTAAGAACAGGATTTTTCAATTCCAAAGAACCTATATTTACCTTTAATCTATTGTCTTCCATAAGTCCTCAAAAGTTTATAATTTTATATCATCACTCAAAAACACAGGACCGTCAGTGCAAACACAAACATTGTGTCCTTCTTTGTTTTCATTAACACAACAAAGACAGGCACCTATTCCGCAAGCCATTCTGTTTTCAAGCGAAAGATAACACTTGATATTTCTTTTTTTTGCCAAATCGGCCACCGCTCTCATCATAGAGGTCGGTCCGCAAGAATATATAACGTCAAAGTCTTTTTTCAACACACTGTTTTGTGTCACCAAACCTCTCTCGCCTACACTTCCGTCCTCAGTAGAAATACTTAGATTTCCGAGTGCTGAATATCTGTTGGTAAGAAAAAGTTGCTCATTGGTCCTTGCCCCTATAAGAATATCGGGAACTATACCCCTGCTCTTAAACTCTTTTGCCAAAAGATAAAGAGGAGCTGTGCCTACTCCGCCACCGATTAACAATGGTTTTTCTCCTTCAATAGCAAATCCGTTTCCGAGCGGAAAGACAAGTGAAATTTCATCATTTTTCTTTATTTCAGCAAGTCTGTTTGTCGCTTTACCTATACGCTGAACTACAAGATAAAGAAGATTGTTTGTTTTATCTACATCGTGAATGCTTATTGGTCTTCTGAGTATTCTTTCGTCCTCTCCTTTTACTTCAATGCTCACAAACTGTCCTGCTGCTACTGTTTCAAGACTTACAGGACTTCTGAGAACAAGAAGAAAACATGTTTTGTTTAAGGCGATGTTGCTTTCGACGGTAAAAATTTCTAAATATTTCATATTTATTCTGATTTTCTGAAAAATAAAATACTAAAAAACAAGAAGCCTGTTATAATTGTGCAAAGTTACAAAAATTATCCGACATAGTATATTTTATTTTCTTTCAGTAGGAGTTTTATAAAGGAAAAAGGATGCAAAAGTACAAAACTTCCGCATCCCTTTTCTGTGTATTTTATACTGTATATAAGTATCTTATTTTGTTAAAAAGACGAACAAAGGTACTAAAGCAAATCCCAAAGGTATAACAATTGCATATATAAGAGCAAAACAATCTATTGCCTTTGTATATTTCTTTACATTAAGTCCGAAAGTCTGGAAAATAGAAGCAACACCGTGGTACAAGTGAATTGCTAATGCTATGAAAGCTAAAAGATATATCAAAACATATAAAGGACTTTGGAACTTAAGTTTTGCCATGTTGTAAAAGTCAGGCTCGTATTCTTTAAACTCTTTACCACAATATTTCTGTACTTCTTCCTTACTAAGGTTTACAAAGTACTTTCTATCCTTGGAAACCTTATCTTGAGACATGGTTTGTATAGCCATATATTGTGCTTGAAGCTCTTGCAAGTCTTCATCTTTCAATTGTCCCTGCTGCATTTTCATTGCTTTTTCTTGAAAGGCCTGCTCAACTTTCTCTGTTTTTACAACATATTTACCTTCCACCAAACCAACTTTAGCAAAGTAAAAATCAACAAAGTGTATAATAAGGAAAACAAGAAGAATTCCTCCTGTTACTGCCATATATTTACTTCCGCTTCCTGTTTTAGATTTATTCGGAACTGCATAACGGACAGGGCGGGCTTTGTAATTTTCAATCGTAACTATTATAGTTACTACTATGTGAAGCAATACACAAGCCAACAAAATAACTTCAAAAACCTTAACAATATAATTTGTTCCCATAAAATGGCAAACATTTCTGTACCATTCACCACCGTCATCTCTTAGGATGCAAAAGTTCATTCCCATGTGGAAAGGAAGGAATATCAAAAGGAAAGCACCAAGTGCTCCTATGCAAAGCTTTTTCGTAATTGAAGCTAATTTGATAAGTTTCATTGTTTTCTTTCTTTTTTTAATTGTAATAATAAATTTAAAACAGAATGCAAAAGTAATATTTTTTTTATAAAGAGAAAAAAAATAATGAAGTTTTTTATTAACTTTGCACTCAAATATAAAAATTCACCATAACACCGATGTCAAAATTCAGATTTAGCGCTTTGCAGGAGTTAGCTGCAAGAAAACCTGTAGAAGTCAAACTTCCGTCTAAAAACATTGCAGATTATTACGGTTGTCACGTGTTTAACAAAAACAATATGCAGAAATACCTCACCGATGAAACGATAGAGTCGCTTCAGCGTGCAATAGAAGAAGGCAAAAGTATAACGAAAGAAACTGCGGATTTAATTGCCAACGGTATGAAATCGTGGGCAAAGGACAATGGTGTAACACACTTCACTCATTGGTTTCAACCACTGACCGACGGCACGGCTGAAAAGCATGATTCTTTTCTTGACTTCTCCAAAGACGGGTCTCCTATGGAAAAATTCTCGGGAAAAGTTTTAGTACAACAAGAACCGGATGCAAGTTCTTTCCCTTCAGGAGGTTTGAGAAATACTTTTGAAGCCAGAGGTTATACAGCATGGGACATATCTTCTCCTGCTTTCATTGTAGATGACACTCTCTGCATTCCGACTGTTTTTATCTCTTATACAGGAGAAGCTTTGGATTATAAAACTCCTTTACTTAAAGCTTTGATGTCCGTAGACAAGGCAGCAACTGAAGTTTGTAAATACTTTGATAAAAACATTGAGAAAGTAACTGCTCATTTGGGTTGGGAGCAAGAATATTTCCTTATAGACTCTGCTCTTTACAGAGCAAGGCCTGATATTTGCCTTACAGGGAGAACTCTTATGGGGCATTCCGCTGCAAAAGAGCAACAGTTAGATGACCATTATTTCGGAAGTATTCCTTCGAGAGTAACCGCCTTTATGAAAGATTTGGAGTTTGAATGCTACAAATTGGGTATCCCGGTAAAGACAAGACACAATGAAGTCGCACCTAACCAGTTTGAACTTGCACCTATATTCGAAGAAGTCAATCTTGCAAACGACCACAACCAGCTTGTAATGGACCTAATGAAAAGAATTGCATTAAAACATAACTTTAATGTTCTTTTGCATGAAAAACCTTTCAGAGCGTAAACGGAAGCGGCAAACACAATAATTGGTCTCTGATAACCGACACGGGAATTAATCTCTTTGCTCCGAGCAAAACAGGAAAAGGAAATTTACTTTTCCTTACATTTATAATAAATGTATTAATGATGGTTTATAAAAACCAAGATTTAATCAGGGCTTCCATAATGACCGCAACAAACAACAGAAGATTGGGAGCAAATGAAGCCCCTCCTGCAATAATATCCATCTTCTTAGGAAAAAGTCTCTCAAAAATGCTTGATACATTGGAGCAAGTGGGTGAAGATAAAATGACAACCCAAGAGAAGACTGCTTTGAGGTTAGGCATAAACCGTATTCCCGAAATCTTGATAGACAACACCGATCGTAACCGTACATCTCCTTTTGCTTTCACAGGCAACAGGTTTGAGTTCCGTGCAGCAGGCTCTTCCGCTAATTGCGCAGCGAGTATGATAGCAATAAATGCTGCAATGGCACACCAACTGCGAGATTTCAAAACTAAAGTAGATTCTTTAATTGATAATGGTTTAAGCAAAGATGAAGCCGTTTTCAGAGAACTGAAACGCTTAATAAAAGAATCTGAATCCATAAGATTTGAAGGCGACGGCTATTCAAAGAAATGGCAAAAGGAGGCTGAAAAACGGCATCTGAGCAACATTAACAACGTACCTCAAGCCATATTGAAGTATGAATCCGAGTCATCAAAAGATGCTTTATTAGGTGAAAACATTTTCACAGCCAAAGAATTGGAAAGCAGAGTTGATGTAGAAATGGAAAAATATACCAAGAAAATTCAAATTGAAAGCAGGGTTTTGGGAGATTTAACTATAAATCACATTGTCCCTACGGCAGTTATTTATCAAAGCCGCCTTTTGGATAATCTTGTAAAACTGAAAGAAGTTTTCGACAAAGCAGAATACGAAAAACTTTCTTCAAAAAGAAAAGATTTGGTAAGGGATATTGCTTTAAGAATAGATGCTTTAAAAGATATGGTTGAGCAAATGACGGAAGAAAGGAAGAAAGCCAACAATATGACCGACATAAGGGAAAAAGCCATGGCCTACAGTGAGAATGTAGACCCGTTCCTTGACAAAATAAGGGACCATATTGACCATTTGGAAATGGAGATAGACAATGAAATATGGCCTTTACCTAAATACAGGGAGTTGTTGTTTGCAAAATAAAAAACAACTCGAAAAAACAAAAAAATAAAATCAAGAGAAATAAAATCAAATAAAATATGTAATTTTGCTGCTTGTAAGATTAAAGAATGTATTA
>JAFVAP010000146.1 GCA_017480455.1 Bacteroidales bacterium
ACGTTCGTTCTCTTGCTTGAGTTTCTTGTTGTTGCAACAATCAAGCGTGAATATTGCAAAAAGAAGTATCATAAGAATGATACTTATACTCTTCATAAAATCTTTAAAAGTTGTTGAATGTTCCATTTTATTTTTCTTTTTAAGTTTATAATTTATCTATTCAAAAAAAGCGGTAGTCCTGTATGTCAAAGACCTCCACTTGTTGAGCTATTCGAATATTTCGAATAGTTGCTAAATTCATTTTTTAACTTTCTTTTTTTCTGTCAAAAATTCGGACATTTTAATTTATTGAAATAAAACTATTTAACAATTTCCTTTTCTCTTTTCTTTTCAATTTCGCCTTATTTTTCGGACGCTTTTCAGACATTTCAAAAAAGAAATTTTAATGTGCCTGTAATTTGATTTTTATTTGCCGAGGAAATCCACGTTGTTTATAACTCATTGTATTTCATTTAGTTTTTATTTTCACAGAAAATCACAATGATTTGTCTGTAGGCTGGTCTTGGGCAAGGGTCTTGGTATTGCTCAAATAATCATTTGCACCCTTTATTATATCTTGCAAATCGTGATTTTTTGCAATGGTGCATAAGAGAGTAAAGGCTTCCTGCATTTTTGCCTGCTCCTTTTCATCGTTCTTTTCAAGAATACTTTTAACTTCTATTGCACCGATAAATATCGCCCCTAAAATAGTAATAAAAGGTAATTGCAAAAGACTATAACCGCCGTAATGATTGATGAGACCGCAAGATAACATCTGGACAACATCTATAACCGTAAGGGCAAAAAGGGCATTGAAATATTGTGCAATTTTTGACACTGTCCTTTTATAGCCTGTTGATGATGTAAATTCATTTCTCGCCTTTGCTTTTCTGATGCCTGCCCAAAGGTCAAGACCAATCAATAACAATACAAGAAAATAGAGAATGAAAATAATTATCATCTGCGTAATGCTGTGCTGTAAAATATCCGTCATCTTCATAGCGCCGTGTTTTTTGAAAAATAAAGGTCTGCTTCGGCTTTTCTTCTGCGCTCAAGCCCTGCAAGTTTGTTCCCGCCAGAATATACCCAACGCATAAATTCATCACGGATTGCAGGATTGTTTGCCCCTAACTTAATCTTGCGTAACAAAGTAGAAATTGCAAAATTCTTTAATCCCACATTGAAAGCAAATGATACCAAAGCGTCAAATTGATTTTGGTTAATCTTTAGATGCTGTCCGTTGATGCCTTGCTCGAACTTCTGCAAATCTTCTTTTAAGTATTGCTCTGCGAGTTTCTGAGTTATGGTCATACCCTCACGTATAGAGGCAGAGCAATGACCGTAACCTATGGTGAAATATTTTTCTGTCTTAACAGGCTTATATGCCGTTAAACGCAAACCCTCAAATGATTTTATAAGGGTTATTCCTTTTTCGGAGGTTTTCATTGTATAAGTGTTTTTGATGTTATTATTTGTTTAAAAATTGTTGCAATAAACGTAATTGTTCCTCCCGTTGCCGTTCATCAAGGCGGTTGTCTTGCTGCGGAGGGTTTTCTTGTTCTGATGTATCGTTGTCATCTTCTTCTTCGGCGTAGGCAGGTTCTTCTTCGCTCTGCTCTTGCGCAGGGAGATTTTGCAGACCGGACAAAAGGGCATCAGGCAGAGGTGACGGAGATTGAGGACTCGGGGCTTGGGATAACATAGATTGTTGCGAGGCTTGTTCCTGCTGACGTTGTTTGATGAGTTCAAGGGCTTGTTTTGCAAAGCCGTTGTGTGAAAGTTCGCAATACATGTCGAAAGGCAAGAAACCTTGGCGTACAAGTTCGAAGAGTTTATCGTCTTCGGTAACGGAATAATTGGCTGCGGTTATCTCTTGGGTAATGGAGAGGTCGAAATCTATGTCGTTGATGTCGGGATTGAAAGAAAGGTTTTCTTTGCCTGCAACTTCCAAATAGCGCTCACGGTCATAGTACTGCTGAATGAGAGAAAGCATTTTGCGGTATTTTTTCAGTTTGAACTCCGCCATTGCTTCAATGAAAGGTTTAGAGTTGAGTTGGGCGTTGGCTGTCTCCTGAGCATAGCGTGAGGATGGCGTTCCCGACTTGGGGGCTTGTCCCTGTATGGCTTGGTTTACTCCGATGATTTGTTGCGCCATGGAAACATTGTTAGCATAGAGGTTGAGTATGGGTTGGACGTTTCCCGTTGTATAAAACTGGCGTATAAGACCGTCTAAAGTTTTGCCCTGCGGCACATCGACTCCGAAAGCAGCATTGAAAGAAGACCAACCCCGCTTAATATCATCTGAACTTATGCCTGAAGAGGCAAAAAGTTTTTTGTCAAAGAAAAGGATACCTTTAGCGCCGTTGCCGTTCATGAAATCGGCTTGCATATAAAGGTGGTTAATTTCTCTTTGAAGTTCGGTAATATTGCTGATAACGGGGTGTATTTGCCCGTCCATAACATCGAAGAATGAAAGGACGTAAGGATGTTTTTGATGTTTGAAAGGAGAGTCGCCCTCTTGGAGTATGTATCCCTGCGGAGTAATGAAACGGTAGTGCCAAACGAACTCATAGCGTTGTTCGGCATTGATAAGTTTTGCCTCTTGTGGGTCTAAACCGTTTGTGACACACTGCATAATCCGTTCTTGGTTTATGAGGTCAATGTCATGGAGGGAAAGGTCTGTAGTGCCGAGAAAACCGTTAGCCGTGTCGTGGTAGCGGACGGTCAGACGCCGTTCCTTAGTCCATACTTCATAATAACGGCAAAGGGAGTTTTCCTCAGTGAGGAAGAAATCCATGTTGTCGATACGTGAGGAGTTTTGGGCGGAGAGGGAGGCGTAATTTCTGAGCAGAAAGGATTTCTCGGTGTCCGTGTCGGTATTGTAAATTTCCTTGATGAAATCCGCATCGTCGCCGTCTTTGGCAAAAGAGACAATTAGCCCGTCGATGCTGTCCTCACAGATAGTTCCTATAAGGTCTATGTTATCCTTAGTGCCGTCATCGACCAAAGGAGTAAAGAAAAGGGTATGCGGGTTGATGTTTTGGGTTATGATATCGCAGCGGTCTTTTTCGTTTATATAACCGAAATCTATTCTTGAGCAGATAAGCCCTGCGGTAGCCAAACGCACAAATTGTTTGGTATCCTGTTGTGAGTCGTGGTTGATGTCGATGCAGTGTTCTATGGCAAGGGACATCATTTTGCCGTTTTGGGCGGACTCACGTTTGCGGGCTATGGCTATGGGCTGCCCTTTGGAGGCAAGATATTGACCTGTAAGGTTAGCCATAATCTGAGAAATGATATTGTGGGTTATGGCACGGCGTCCTTGATTTTTGATGGCTTGCAGTTCTGCATGCGTCCATTGGTAGCCGTGGAGCATTTTACGGTTGTTTTTCGCTTCAAGACGGATATTATACAATCCGTCCCAATATTCTTTGCACAGACGCAAAAGGTTGATGTTGTCCCCTCTTGTATTGTCACCGTCGTTGTTGCCGTAAGCGTTTCTTAAGCCCATAGTATGTATGTTGTTGAATGTATTGTATCCGTGTTGTCATGCACGGAGGTATTGTCTGCAAAGTTATCTGTAAAAAGAAATCCGAAACGCACGATTTATGCGCAACGGGTAAAAAAATGAAAATATTTTTGCACGGAATAAATAAAA
>JAFVAP010000147.1 GCA_017480455.1 Bacteroidales bacterium
TGACATTGACTTGATGACCTTAAACAATAAAATCTATGCGGAGTACCAATATGAGACCATGTCCCAGTTTTCCGCCAAGATAAGAACGGAATATTCGGAGATAAAACCGTTAGCCAACCTCAAATTCGAATCTTGGGACGGCTCAACAACATATAATCCTCTTACTTCAATGTCTTTTAACATTGAGTTTAGGTATGCAAAAAACGAACAATTCTTTCAATCTCAGAAGTTCCGTATGACGATGAACTCCACCTCACCTATCTATACCCTTAACTATACTTACGGGTCTCCTCTTTTCAATTCTGACTATGAATTTCATAAATTGGAAGCCGAAATCTACAAACGATGGTACATACTCTCATTCGGATTTGCCGATATTACCTTAAAGGGAGGTCAAGTCTTCGGAAAAACAGCCTATCCTCTTATGTTCGTTCATCAAGCCAATCAAAACTGGGCTTACCAAGACGAATCATTCAACCTAATGAACTATTTCGAATTCGTAAGCGACAGATACGTCCAAGGAATTCTTAATTATAATTTCAACGGATTTATTTTCAACCGTATACCTCTTATAAACAAATTAAAATGGAGGGAAGTCTTTGCCGTTAAAGCAATATACGGAGAGATAAGCAAAGGAAACATACCGTCTGAAAGCAACCCTAAACTAATGGATTTCGTAAAAGACGGGGACGGAAAATACAGAACTTATTCTCTTGAGAAAGAACCTTACATCGAAGCAAACGTCGGTATAGACAATATCTTTAAGGTATTGCGTTTAGACTATGTAAGACGTTTCACTTATTTGGATAACCCGAATGTTTCTAAGTGGGGAATAAGATTCAGATTTAGATTTACGTTCTAATTATATAAATGTATAAAATCAAAACAAAAAGGTGAATTACGCAATCATAGCAGCAGGAGAGGGAAGCCGTCTGAGGCAAGAGGGATTTAAGAGTGTGAAACCATTAGTTGAAGTTTGCGGGGAACATCTTATAGAAAGACTTATCCGCATCTTCAAATCCAACGATGCAGAGCAAATCTCCGTCATAATAAACGAAGAAAGCCAAGAACTAAAAACTTTTTTAGACAGCAGGAATTGGGGAATCAAAATCAACCTTATAGTAAAGAGTACGCCGTCTTCTCTTCACAGCTTTTGGAATATAGTAAAAAATTCGGATTTTACAGAATGTTGTCTCACGACAGTTGATACTATCTTTAATGAAAACGAATTTGGAAAATTTATTGCGGAGTTTCATTCAGACAAATCCTGCGATGCCTTAATGGGTATCACCAAATACATTGATGATGAAAAACCTCTGTACGTTAAAACGGACAATAACAACAATATAAGTGCATATCTGGATAGCAGGGAAAACGATGAGACAGACAGTGTTTCAGCCGGCATCTATTGTCTGAGAAAAAAAGCGCTCGACATTGTAGATTCAACAATAAAAAAAGGTGTTTCACGAATGAGAAACTACCAAAGGGCTTTGTTGGAAGATAACTTAAAAGTCAAATCTTTTCTTTTCGGAAAAGTAATTGATATAGACCACTTAGGAGGTATTGAAAAAGCCGAACAACTTCTCAAAAAGAATAAGACAAATATACTTTCCGTTCTCAGAAAAAAAGAATTTTCCCCAAATTCAGAAGACAAAGACCAATTGATACTTTCTTCCGTATCGGATAATTTGAGAAAATACGGTTACAATGTAGTCTGCACTAAAGAAGAGGACTTAAACGGGGATAGCAAATTAATGAAAGATACATTCGCATGTATCATCTCAATGGCACGTGGTGAAAAAGCAGTGTCTATTCTTGAAGGTTTTGAAAACAAAGGTACTGAAATCATAAACTCCGTTCTTTCAATAAAGAATTGTTTCCGCCAAGTTCAAACGGAGATATTGAAGAAAAACAATATCCCTATTCCTAAAACCATAATTGTAAACACTTCAGAATACCTTACGGATAAGTTTTCACAATTCACCGAAGGCGGATTTTGGATTAAAAGAGGCGATTTTCAGACAGTAAAAGAAGAAGACGTCACCCGTCCACAAAGTTTTGTCCAAGCTAAAGAGGTACTTAACAACTATGCAAACAGGAATATAAAAACTGCTATTTTGTGTAAACATATAGAAGGCGACGTTATTAAGTTTTACGGAGTAAGAAATACAGATTTTTTCTTTTATTTCTACCCTAACGAAGACAAATTTCACAACAGGATAAACTCATCGAAAAAAAGGATTTCTTTTGATGAAAATTCGTTTAAGAAAGATATGAGCCGTGCAGCTGAACTATGCGGTTTGGAGATTTACGGAGGAGATGCAGCAATTGACAATTCGGGCAAGTATTATGTAATAGATATAAACGATTTTCCTTCTTTTTCTTCTTGCAGACAAGAAGCTGCCGAAAGTATTGCCAATCTTATAAACAACAAAATAGAAAATAAATAAAAATACAACAACAATTGAAAACAGAAAGCAAATAAAACAACAATGGAAGACGGAAAAAAAACAACACAACATGAAACAAAAAAATTCAGTATTCAAGACTCACTGAAATCACAGGATACGGAAGAGTGGCTTGACATACATTTTACCCGTAAAATAGGCTTCTTGTGGGCAAGATTAGCCATTCCGCTGCACATAACCCCTAATATGATTACCATAGCAAGCATATTCATAGGTGCTTTCGGCTCTTTCCTTTTCTATTATGATGATTTAAAGACAAACATTGCAGGTATGTTGCTCTTAACGCTTGCAAACACCTTTGACTCTGCTGACGGACAACTCGCACGTTTAACTAATAACAAAACAAAACTCGGAAGAATACTTGACGGATTGGCAGGTGACGTTTGGTTTTTTATCATCTACTTAGTTCTTGTCCTAAGAATAATCAACACAGGTGAGTTTCCTACTTATTTAGTTTGGATTGTCGCCGTCCTTGCAGGAAGTTCACACATAATTGCCGCTGCAATGGCAGATTATTACAGAAATGTACATCTCTTTTTCGTCAAAGGGGAAAACGGAAGTGAGCATGACAAATATTCTTCAGTAAAAGAAGAATTCAGAAAAATAAATTTCTTCAAACAGCCTTTTACTAAAATATCTATGTGGTTTTATGCTAACTACACACATCAGCAAGAAATACTTTCCCCTAAAGTAAAACAGTTTTTTGAGACTTTATTTTCTATCTACCCAAACAACATTCCTAAAGATTTAAGTGAAGAAATCAGAGAGAAAAACAAGAAATATATGCCTCTGACAAACATTCTACAGTTTAACACAAGGGTTATATTCCTCTTTTTCTCACTCCTGATAAATAAAGTCTGGTTATACTTCTGCTTTGATATTATAGTAATGAATTCTATTTTAATATACCTTATATACAAAGAGGAACAGTTGTTCGGAAAATATGATAAGGAACTGAAACATTTAAACAAACTGAAACATTATTAATAGTTTACCGTGAAGAAACAACATCTGAACATATTATTATTCACAGTCGGAATAGGGATAATAGTCTTCATGATATACAATCTCGGTTGGCAAGAGGTAATCAACGACATAAAAAAAGTAGGTTGGTGGATTATTCCCATAAGTGCTTCCCGCCTTTTGATGTATCCGTTGAATACTTTCTCTTGGCGCTCTGTTACATGCTACACTGAAGAAGACAAGGAAAAAATTTCTTGGTTGCGAATGTTCAGACTAACTATAAGCGGCTACGCTATTAATTACATAACTCCCGTTATGGCTTTGGGAGGAGAGCCTTACCGAATAATGGCGATGAAAGATGATTTGGGAACCAAGAGAGCCACATCCTCAGTTTTGACTTATGCGATGATGCACATACTTTCTCATTTCGTCTTTTGGATTATAGGTTTTTTACTCCTCTTTTTATATTTCGCAGTTGAAAATATAGAAATCAATTCATACAGACGTTTTATATTAATATGCGCAGGAGTTTTTATTCTTCTGAGTATTGTTGCCATACAATTTATCCTAAGAATGTACAGATACGGAGTTATCAAGAGATTTTTCTTTTTTGTAAACAAAATTCCGTATTTAGGTAAACTCTTAATGAAAAAAATGACCGAGGAACGGATAAAATCAATAGAAGAAACAGACAATCAATTCAAAGATTTGTTTAACGGTCACAGGCAAGCTTTTTATAAGTCTCTCGCCTATGAAACTTTAAGCAGGATACTCTCTTGTACGGAAGTGATGCTTGTTCTTTGGTCTGTACTCGGTATTGGCAGCATTGGTTTTATCGGAGCTATAATTATAAACACCCTTACCTCTCTCATAGCAAACATTGTCTTCATTTTCCCTATGCAAGTGGGAATTCGTGAAGGCGGTATTTCGGCTGCATTGGCTTGTATCAGCTCTTTCGGAAAGCAAGGCGTGTTTGTGGGAATGATATTGAGAATTAGCGAACTCATTTGGATAATAATAGGAATGGGAATGATAAAAATAAAAAGATTTAACAGAAAACAGAAACAATCATGAATAAAGATAAACTGCTCATTTTTGATTACGGAGCAACACTTGATACAAACGGCGTCCACTGGTACTATGTCTTCAAAAAAGAACACGAAAAACACAATCCGTTTCTATCTGACGAACAGATGCGTGATGCTTATGTCTACGCAGAACAAAGCATAGCAAAGCAGAAATTGATAAATCCTGAAGATAACTTTTTGCAAACGTTGAATATAAAAGTAAAACTACAATACGAAAGATTGTTTTCGCAGGGAGTAATCTTAAAAAGCATGTATCATATTGAAGAAGTTGCCGAAGATTGTTACCTTTTCGCCAAAGAAAACACGGCAAAAGTACGGCAAATTTTAGAAACATTGTCTGACAAATACGCTCTTGCCATAGTATCTAACTTTTACGGCAATTTAAATTCAGTACTCAACGACTACGGATTGAGCCAATTGTTCTCCTGTGTTGTAGAAAGTGCTGTCTTAGGTGTCTCAAAACCCGACAAAAGACTTCTTCTCACTGCCTTAAAGCAAACTAATATGAGGGCAGAACAAACAACTGTGATAGGCGATTCCTACAAAAAAGACATTGTTCCTGCAAAACAAGTGGGTTGTTCTACAGTTTGGCTCAAAGGAATGGGTTGGAGAGACAATCCTGTCCAAACTCCTATGGCCGATAAGATTATAACGGATATTCTCTCTCTGCCCGAAAATTTGATTTAAACAAAAAAATAAGAACACAATATCCAACTATTGAGAGACTAAAATGCAATAAGAAGAAAAAAAAATATTAATTTTGCATTCTAAAGTTACTTTTAAAGAAAAATAAATATGAAAAGAATAGTTTTTTTATTTTTAGTTTCACTTTTCATTTCAAATATCTACGCTCAGAAAAGATATAGTATTGAAATAGATATAAACTATGATTCTGTCTATTTGCTGGAAGATGATTACTTTGCAGTAAAAGAGAACGGCCGTTGGGGGGTAATGCAAAACAATAAAAAAATTGTAAATTGCATCTATGACGGTATAGACGCTTGCGGTGACGGTATCATAACTGTAATTCAAAACGATAAAGTCGGATTTGTAGACAAAAACGGCAATGTTATCTGCGAACCGAAATACCTTACTGAGACAGATTACACAAGAGCCGACAAATCTCCGCTCAATATTTTCAGTCACGGTTCTGCTTTGGTCTATGACGGAAACCGATTGTTGCTTATAAACAATAAAGGTGAGAACATATTTGACCAAAACACCGAAATAGTATCCAAAGTCGATAATACCGTAATTTACAAAACTAACGGAGCATACGGACTTGCAGATGCAACGGGACAATCTCTTACTGAGGCTAAATACATACAAATACAAGCAATCATTGAGGGTAAACTTTACGCCTACATAGGCATAAGAGACGGAATGAAACTTTGGGGGTTGCTGAACGCAAACGGAGAAGTAAAATCCCATGCTTATTTTGACGTTGTGCAGTTGGTAAACAAGACAGACAGACTCTATATAAAAGGATTTCTGCCTACAGGAAAACAAGCACTGTTTGATGAAAACGGTGACATATTGTTTCAACCTATTTACCAAGTTGTAGAACCTACGGTATACCCTTCTTTATTCAGTGTTACACAAGACGGCAAAAAAGGAGTTTTGAGTTCTGATTATACCCTTTATGTTCCTACTGCTTACGAACAGGTTCAAATTGTTACGATGAACCAAAAGGACACATTCTTCGTCGGAATAAACGACGGAGTGTCATTTGTCTTGAATAACAAGAACCAATTAATAGCCCACTACGAAGGAAACATAACAGGATTTATCTCTTACTCTGACGAAGAAGTTATCTTTGCAGTTGATTCTTTTTTAACTTACGGAGTTATGTCGTCAAAAGACGGTTGGCTTATACGCCCTGAATTTGTTGAAGCACTCGGAACCGTAAACGACAACGTGATATTGAGAAAAGGAAAAAAATGGGGTGCAATGAACCTACGCGGAGAAGAAGTCATACCTTTTGAATTCAACAAAGTAAGAGTCTCTGACAACAGAACATACGTTGTTTTCTTTGACGGAAAAAACAATTCCGTTTTACTGAATGACAAAGCAGAGAAAAAAACTTTCCCTAAGGTGAAAAAGGTTGCTGCTTATCCTGACTACATAGAATATTTCTACAAAAACGAATACTCAAGGCTATATTCACAGGGAAAAGAAATAAAAACACAGTCCCTTAGCATAGGAAACGAAAGCCAAGGTTTACTCACAATCAAGGATAAAAAAGGCTGGACCTACGTAGATGCAAAAACAAAAGAAGCATTAACTGACAAACATTTCGATCAAGTTTCTAATTTTGAAGGAAATCTTGCTCTTGTTGTGATAGATGACTGCATAGCGGTAATAGATAAAAATTTCAATGTTACAGACACTGTCATCACAGCAAAGAAAACAGACCTTTCCCTTGCATTTGCAAAACTATATTTAGCAACTAAACGTAATCAGAAATTTGTAGTTCTGAATATCAACGGCAAATACGGTGTAATAAAAATAAATACAAATAAATCATGAAAAGATATGTAATATTGGCAGCCTTACTCTTCACGGTAAGTTTGCATGTTGTTGCCCAAAGTTATAAATCCTATCCTCTCAGAGAAGCAAATACTTTGGAAAACGGTATTTTTTATTCTGTACCGCAAACCGAATTAGTTTTAAAAGTAAAGGTAGAAAAGACCGTTCACAAGAAAGGTGTTTACAGCGAATCGGCATACCTATTGGGTATAGACAATGCAAGTGTCAAAGACAAGGAAACCTATAAAATAAAATCCGTTTGCCTTTTAACCCAAGGTGTTTTTAACCCCGAACAGCAATATTATCTGACTTATGGGGACAATACTGACATAGAATTGACTGATAACGGTATTTTGAAAAGCATATCTTCAAATAACAATAAAAACAAAAGCAAAACACAAAATCAGAACATAACAACACCGTCAGTCAAAGAAAAAGTTCCAGAACCAATTGCAAACTCCATATTTGAGCAAGATGCAATGAGAAACGGAATACTGACAAAACACCCATTCCTTACTGCACAACAAGCCGTTAATGAAATAAAACGATTAAGAGAACAGCAAATAAAAATCTTATCGGGTGATGTTGAAGGCACTTATATAAACACAACCGTTGATTTCATGTACAAACAATTAGACGAGATTATCAACGGATACGTTGCCCTGTTTACAGGAAGCGAAGTCACAAGCGAGGAAGAGTTCACTTTCAGCATTGTTCCGCAACGCCCTATCATAATAGAAGAAGACCTTCTTTTACCTGTTTTCAAGTTTTCACAACAAAGGGGCATCTCTGCGCTTAATGCAAAGAACGAAGACATGAAAGTCATTGTCAGAATCCACACAAAGAACCAAACAAAAAATGTTGCATCAATCATAAACGGACAATCAGAGTCCAAAGACTTTAAAAATAAAGTGTCAAAGACAGGCGTAGGCGTTTATTACTCAATTCCTGAAAGAGTAGACGTTTCCGTCGAGTACGGGAACGAAACCTTGACGCAAAAGAATGTCGGTTTGGCTCAATACGGAACGGTATCCTGCCTAATCAACGGCAACAAAAATCTGACATTCGATACCTCCACAGGTGCAATATCGGAAATTAAATAAGGACAAATTTTTCTTCACAATTTTTTAATATACTTATAAACACATGTACAGAACACACACTTGCGGAGAACTCCGCAAAGAACATATAGGACAAGAAGTCGTTCTGAGCGGTTGGGTACAAAAGATGAGAGATTTAGGAAGCATGGCTTTCATTGACCTAAGAGACCGCTACGGAATAACGCAGATAGTTTTCGATGACAAGACAAACAAAGACGTCTACGGGAAAGCAAAAACTCTTTCAAGAGAATACGTTATCCAAGTAAAAGGTACGGTAAGGGAAAGAAGCAGCAAGAACAACAAAATCCCGACAGGAGATATTGAAATAGAGGTTAAAGGTATTGAGATTTTAAATCCGTCCGTAATTCCTCCGTTTACAATAGAAGACAACACCGACGGAGGCGACGAGTTGAGAATGAAATACCGCTATCTTGACCTAAGAAGAAACTGCGTTAAACAAAATCTTGAACTAAGACACCGCTTGGCTATGATGGTGCGCAACTATCTGAGCAAAGAAAACTTCCTTGAAATAGAGACACCTTTCCTTATACGCTCAACACCCGAAGGCGCAAGGGATTTTGTCGTACCTTCGAGAATGAACCCTAACCAATTCTATGCTCTTCCGCAAAGTCCTCAACAATACAAGCAACTTTT
The DNA here is from genome assembly GCA_017480455.1 of Bacteroidales bacterium. Taxonomy (GTDB): domain Bacteria; phylum Bacteroidota; class Bacteroidia; order Bacteroidales; family P3; genus Scybalousia_A. The sequence goes on from JAFVAP010000147.1 coordinate 8,803, forward strand.
GATGGTTTCGGGCTTTGACAGATATTTCCAAATCGTCAAATGCTTCCGTGATGAAGACTTAAGGGCAGACCGTCAGCCCGAATTCACACAGATAGACTGCGAAATGTCTTTTGTAGAACAAGAAGATGTTCTGCAGATGTTTGAAGGCTTGATAAAATATCTTTTCAAAGAAGAGAAAAATATCAATCTGCCGGAATTCAGACGTATGACTTGGCAGGATGCCATGAAGTATTACGGCAGTGACAAGCCGGACCTACGCTTCGGAATGCGCTTTGTGGAGTTAAACGATGTAGCAAAGGGAAAAGATTTCAAAGTCTTTGACGATGCAGGACTTGTAGTAGGTATATGTGCCGAAGGTTGCGCAGACTATACACGCAAACAACTCGACGCATTGACCGATTTTGTTAAACGTCCTCAAGTGGGAGCAAACGGACTTGTTTATATAAAATACAATTCCGACGGAACATTCAAATCCTCTGTTGATAAGTTCTTCTCACAAGAAGATTTGAAAGCCATAGCAGACAAATTCGGAGCGAAAGAAGGTGACCTTATGCTCGTAATGGCAGGAGAGAAAATGAAAACACGCATACAGCTTTGTTCCCTACGTTTAGAGATGGGGCAGAGACTGGGACTTAGAGACCCGTTCAATTATGCCGTGCTTTGGATAACCGATTTCCCTCTTTTGGAATGGAGCGAAGAAGACTGGCGGTTCTATGCTATGCACCATCCTTTCACTGCTCCTAACCCTCAAGACTACCCTGCCCTGCTCCGCGACAAACCTGCAGAAGTGAGAGCAAGTGCCTACGACCTTGTAATCAACGGAACGGAAGTCGGAGGCGGTTCTATAAGAATTCATGACAGAAAGATGCAATTAGATATGTTCGAGGCCTTGGGCTTCAGCGAAGAAGCAGCCAAACAACAGTTCGGTTTCCTTATGCAGGCCTTTGAATACGGAGCGCCGCCTCACGGTGGAATAGCCTTTGGCTTTGACAGACTTTGCTCTATCTTTGCGGGAGCAGACTCCATTAGGGATTTCATAGCCTTTCCTAAGAACAACAGCGGAAGAGACCTTATGTCAGACTCCCCTAATGTGATTTCGCAGCAACAACTTGATGAACTCTACATATCATTAAATAAAGCAGACAAATAAAAACCTATAACACAGATATTTTATATAAGAAAGAAGAAGACGGCTAATTTAATTTGAGATATTCCCATGTTGAATTAGCCTCTTATTCCGACGGTTTACATCCACGAAAGAAAATCCGGCAAATAAGCAAATCAAAAACTTTATTTGCCGGATTTTTCTTTGCAACATAACTAATCAGCATTTAAGACAGTCTTTGGATAGTATCAAATTTTCGAAACTCTGTTTCATAAAAATAAAACGAAGATTCAGCAAACTGAGATTTGATTTCAGCGCAGCGAAACTTCGTTTTATTTTCTTAAATTTGAACTTGAGTTTTTGAAGATACTATGATACTATCCAAAAATTATAACAAGTATGCCTAATGAAGATAGTGTTTTGTTGCTAATGTGTTGATACTATCCAAAAAAGTGTGTAAAATTCAAGAGTATTTTAATTTTGCAAAAAATAAATATAAAATAAAAAAATAAAAACACTATGAATTTTACACAGGCGCAAAAATACGAAATAATTTTAAA
>JAFVAP010000148.1 GCA_017480455.1 Bacteroidales bacterium
ATACCGCTTCCGTTTATTTCTTTCGGAGGTTCGTCCCTTTGGTCTTTTACTCTTATGCTCTTTATCTTTATCCGACAGGATGCAGCGAGGGCGGAGTTAGTCTGAATCAATAAATCAGTAACAAAAAAATAAAAACAAATGAAGCGTAATTTATTATTACTTATCCTTATGGCACTATCCGTTTTTGCTTTTGCCCAAAACAAACCTTATGATGAAAAAGCAGATGCAGTGCAACAGATAAACAATGCCATACATGAAGCAAACAGAACAAACAAATTTGTTCTCTGTCAAGTGGGAGGTAATTGGTGTCCGTGGTGTCTTACTTTTGCCGATATGGCACAAAACAATGACACTGTTAAATCGGTGATAGACAAAAATTTTGTTTACATTCATGTAAACTATTCCAAGGAAAACAAAAATCCTGAGGCTATGCGTATGCTCAGAAATCCTGCAAGATTTGGTTTTCCTGTTTTTGTAATTTTGGATAACGAGGGAAACTATCTGCATACTCAAAACTCGGTTTATTTAGAAGAGGGAAAAGGATACAATGTTAAAAAAGTGACGGACTTTTTGGAAAAATGGACTCCGCAAAGTCTTAATACCCTAAAGTAAGAACAATATATATCTTACAGGTTCTCAGAATTTTATTTATTGCTTTCAGATTTAATATTTTTATTGTTAGGTTTGAAAGCAATAATTTTTTTATCTTCTCTGATATACGGTTTGGTTTCCTTTTACTGAAATCAAGTTTCAGTAAATTAAAACTTAGTTTCAGCGGCGTGAAATCAAATCTCAGAAAAATAAAACTTAGTTTTATTTTTCTGAGATTAACACTGCGTGAAAAGATTTTGTATTTCTTTTGTACAATTTTTTCTGACACTGCAGAATAAAAACAGTCTGCTACCTGTTTTGTAGCAGACTGTAGTCTGAAACTTCAGATTATGCAAGAGTTGTTATTTTTCCGAACAATTAACATAGTATTCATAATCTTCATTATTATTAATGTAATCCTCCACAGATTGACAGTCACTCCTGTTATAATCCTCAGGGTCAATTGTCTTAGAACCTACTTCTCCAAGACCTTGTTCGTATTCTTTACAGGCACATTCTGTCTTTGAGCAAGAAGACATTGTTACTGCAACCATTGCAAACATAGAAATACTTAATAGTACTTTTTTCATTTTGTTTATTTTTTCTATCCGTGATTTCTGAGAATAGAGGGATATTCCTTAATATCCGTTTATTTCATAATACAAAAAAAGCGTGAAATCACTATGTTAGTTATATCTTATCTTACAGGTACCTGAGAATAAACCTTGATGCAAAAGATATAATATGGGTGACGACACGCTGAAACATTGTTACAGCAATGAAAAATGAAACACCATGCTCAACTTGTTGCATCTTATTAAAGTTTCTCAGGCTTTTGTAAGAACAAGTTATAAAAAGCATAACGCTTTTATAAAAATAAAATTTCAAAAGGGCAAAAGACAGTCTTTCGCCACTTAGTCTACACTAAGTATCTGCAAAAAATAGTACTGTATTTGCTTGTTACAAAAAAATTGAGAGAAAATTTTATTGACCCTCAATGTTTTATTTCCTTTAATATTTTAAAAACTAAATTTTTTTAATCCCTAAAACAGCCTCAAGGAAAGAATAATATTTACTCCTCAGAGCAAGGAGAGTTTCTGCATAATGACAAATCGGGATAAGGAAATTTCTTTTTCCTTATCCCGATATAGGATTTATATATAGTAAAAAGGTATCTTATAGATGCTCTTTTATGCTTTGAGTGTAACAGGATTTGTTTTCGGGAGGGTTAAATCCATTTTACAAGATTTAAATCCTGTTGATAAGGCATCAAAGTGCATTTAGGATAGATACGGAAAGCGTAGTTGTGAACTCCGGAAGCAAAGTCGCTGAACTCCAACTCATACTCGCCTCTGTGATGCGAGGATTGGCAGAGACTGAACTCTACTTTCTTTTGCGCTTTGGTTATATCTTCGTCCTCTTTGTCCGCAATAATCATCTCAATGCCTATATTCTCAGCAGGTATTTCACCGAGGTATAGGCTTATTCTTGCTTTGAAAATCTGTTCAAAAGAGAATGATTCTGTATTTGTATCAGGCATATCAACGGAAAGTAGTTCCAGAGTATTCCAATTATCTTTCATCATCTGTTTCCATTGGGAATATTCTGCTGCTTTTTTGTTTGAGTCTGCTTTCATCAATTCTGTTCTTTCGAACATTTGGTTATAGTACTTGGAGAAGTAGTCGTCCAATTGGCGTTTCATCGTAAAGTGAGGCGCAATTTTGGCTATGGTGTTTTTGATATGCGAAACCCATTGCAGAGGAACGGAGTCCGTTCTGTTGTAATAGGTATTCCATATTTCGTTTTCCAATAGAGAGTAGATGGTTTGGGCATCCAGAATATTTTGTGTTGTATTGTCGCGGTAGGTTTGTTCTTCTGCAAGAGCCCAACCTGCACCTTGGCGGTATCCTTCAGCCCACCAGCCGTCTAAGACAGAGAAATTGACCACTCCGTTCATTATTGCTTTCTCTCCGCTTGTGCCTGAGGCTTCCAAAGGACGGGTCGGCGTGTTTAACCAAATGTCACAACCCCTTACAAGATGCTTTGCAACGTACATATCATAGTTTTCTATGAATATGATTTTGCCTGTGAACTGCGGCATGCGTGAAACTTCTATTATTTTCTTTATCAAGTCCTGTCCTGCTTTGTCCTGAGGGTGGGCTTTGCCTGCAAAAACAAAACAAATTCCTTTATTGACTATCTGCTCTAAGCGGGAAAGGTCTGTAAACAGAAGACCTGCACGTTTGTATGTTGCAAAACGTCTTGCAAAACCTATAATCAGTTTGTCTCTGTCAAGTTCTTCCGTGGTTTTGATATAGAGTTGAGGATTTTCTCCGCGGCTTTTCAGTTCTGATTGCAAGCGTTGTTTGATGAAATCTATTAGTTCTTGCTTCAATTCTTGATGAACGTTCCAAATTTTTTCGTCAGGTACTTCGTAGATTTTGTTCCAATATACAGGGTTGCTCTCATCAGAGAACATCTCTTTACCGAAATATTCGGAATAAAGGTTGCACCACTGTTTAGCCGCCCAAGTAGGGAGATGAACTCCGTTAGTGACGTGTCCGATAGGGACTTCGTCTTCAAAATATCCGTCAAAGAGGTAGTTAAACATCGCCCTGCTTACTCTTCCGTGTATTTTGCTGACGCCGTTTATGTTTGCAGAACAGTTGATTGCCAAAACGCTTACGGAAAACTTCTCGTTGCGGTCATCATTGCTTTTTCTGCCGAGCAACATAAAAGAGTCCCAGTCCAAAGTCAAACTTTCGGCATAACGGGAGAAATAAGCACGCATCAAATCCTCAGAGAAAACATCGTGGCCTGCAGGTACAGGTGTGTGAGTTGTGAAAAGAGTGGAACTTCTCACCAATTCCAAAGCTTGGCAGTAAGGAACTTTGTCTTGATTGATGAGGTTGTTTAGCCGTTCCAAAGAAGAAAAAGCAGAGTGTCCTTCATTGCTGTGGTAAAGGACAGGTTCCAAATCAAGGGCTTTTAACATACGTATGCCGCCTATTCCTAATAAAATCTCCTGTTTAAGACGCATCTCGTTGTCTCCGCCGTAGAGTTGCCGTGTTATAAGTTTGTTTTCTTCGGAATTTTCTTCTATATCGGTATCCAAAAGATATAGCGGAGTAACACCTACGTTGCACAGCCATATTTTAGCCCATACTCTTCCTGAAGGAAGGTCGATGAAAATCTTTTTCCATCTGCCGTCCCCGTCTCTTACTGCCGAAAGAGGAAGATGAGAAAACTTCTGTGCTTTAAGCCCGCTTATCTGCTCTCCGTCTCTGTTTATCTGTTGTGAAAAATAACCATAGCGGTACAAAAGTCCGATTCCGACTATGTTTTTATTACTGTCAGAGGCCTGTTTTAGATAATCCCCTGCCAACATACCCAATCCGCCCGAGAATATCTTCAGTGTGTCGTGTATTCCGAACTCCATGGAGAAGTAAGCTATCAAAGAATTTGTTTTTTCTTTTCTTGAAAGGACATAATCATTGAAATGCTGCTCCACTTTGTCCATATCTTCCAAGAATTTATTGTCTGAAAGCAATCTTTGACAGTCTTCCTTAGTCAAAGACTCCAAAAGGCGTACAGGACTTCTTTCCATATCAAAAAATCTCTTTTTGTCAATGCTTTCAAACAATTCAAAGGCATCGTAATTCCAAGACCACCAAAGATTTTGACTTAATGTACGGAGAAATTTAAGCCTTTGAGGGAGAGAAGATTTGACAAGGATTTTTTTCCAATTAGGTTTGTCTCCCCAAGAAACGCGTATGTTCGCTTCATAAGAAAGAGGCTGTTTATGGGCATAGAGATTTATCCTCTCCGAACTTTTCTCCAAAGCAATGGAGTATGCTTCGTCATAGTAGGATTGAAGATTTTCCCATTTGACTTGTGAAAATATATATCTGCTGTCTTCTTTCAGAAATTCCCTTTCTTCGTTTGAGGCATTGAGAACTCTAAGTATGCTTGAGCAAATTCCGTTGATACAATCTTCTTCGTTTATGTCGTTGCGCTCTGTTATGCTAAGAGCGGAGTGTTCGTTCTTTATATTGTCTTTAACCCAAAGGCCAAAACCTGCAAGACTTGTCGTTACGGACGGAATACCGAAAGCCATGCTCTCCATAGGAGTATATCCCCAAGGCTCATAGTAAGACGGGAAGACACTTAAGTCAAAGCCTGTAAGGAAATCAAAATATGACATATTTATTTGACCGTCCCTTGAGTCAAGATAAGAAGGTATGAAGACAATATGTACATTGTCTTCCTCTTTGTTTTCAAATCCGCACTCTCTTATTGCATTCAGTATAGGGTCATTCTGCTCATTGTCCAAACGATGAGTTAAAAATCTGTTATCATTCACTGCCTCGTAGTGACCGGCCGGCACTGCTATGACTGCAATTATTTTTTTTGAAAGTTTTTCTCCTTTATTTATTTTGGCTAAGGTTTTTATGAAAACATCGATACCTTTATTTCTGAACTCATATCTTCCGCTGTTTAAGATGAAAAAAGAATCCTCATCGGGCATGTAAGAAGAACTTCTTTCAATAAAGTTCAATATTTTTTTTCTTGCTTCTTTCCTCAGATTGTTATAGAGATTTGCCTTAGGTACAAATCGATCCTCAAATCCGTTTGGAGTAATTACGTCAGCCTCTTTTTCAAAAAATTGTTTGCATTCTTGATTTGTTATTCCGCTTACAGTAGTGAAGACATCGCTGCAAAGAGCCGACATCTTTTCTAAAGAGAATTTTGCCCTTACATGGAAGTCATTGGCAGCCTTTTCTCCGTGATAATTTTTCATCTCTGAGTATAGGGGAAGATTGTTTCCTGCCAGACATCTGCCGAGTACGGTTGCGTGAGTTGTAAATGAGGTTGCGATTTGAGGGACATTTTGTTTCAGATAAAGGAGACCGCTTCCTGTCATCCATTCATGAAATTGTGCAACTATTCTGTCAGTGGAAGAGAGATAGAAATTGTAAAAAGACTCTATTATCTTAGCGGAAGCATAACCGAATAAAAAAGGTTCAATGTAGTCCCAACCTCCTGTTAGGGAATCAACTCTGTAAGTCTCCCAATATTTTGCAAAGATTTCGTCCTTTTGTGCGAAGTATTGTGTATACGGAACTAAAATAACAACCGGACTTGTCTCTGTTTTCCATCTTCCTGCTTTGAATTCTATGCCGTTTTGCTTGGCATAGATTTTCCAAGATGCAAACATGGTTTTATCTTCCTTAAATTCAGAATTTTCATCTGTTGCTTGACCCAAATCCGGTCCTAATAATATATGTTTGTCTCCTATTTTCTGTTTTATGGTAGGTATTTTCGTTGTAACTACAGTGTGTATTCCTCCTACCTTATTGCAAACTTCCCAACTTGTTTCAAATAAATAATCGTATGTGTTCATAAATAATCAGTTTTGAACCCACAAAGATACGCTTTTTTTATCTTTTTGTTTAATTTATCTGCATTTTGTTTGTCAATAATAGAAATATTTGTAATTTTGACAACTCAATTTGAGTTGATAAAACCGTAAAAAGCAATGAAAAGAATAATAACAATCTTTGCAATATTTTTGTTTGCCGCAACTTCTTATGCAGAAAACGACGGTAGGATAAACACTTATACACTTAATGCTTCTTCTCAGTCAGGCGATTGGAGGGAAGGCATTTGGCACAGAAGAGTTAAGGAGAATTTTATTTTCTTAGACCTTGAGGGAACAATGAATGTTGTTGATAAACTCAAAGAAACAAACCCTTTTGGTGCAGGATTCAGAGTAGGATTTGAGCATAAGACACGTCCAAGTACTATTTCGTCACGCTATTCCATAGGTTTCGGATTGCAAATGGGCGTAAGCAGATACTTCTCTTCTGATATAAAGGTTGATGCTTTGGGAAGTCACGATGCAGTAAAGAGAGATTCCTATAAGGCTTACACAGAAATACCGGTCTTACTTAATTTTAACTGGTACTATAATTTCGAACGTTCGGCCATTTCTTTAGGTTTGTCAGCCGGAGTTAATCTTATGCTTGGGCAAAGGGACGTTTCGTTGGATTATGTTATAGTTGATGAGTTCTTCGGTATGAGTGTGCATAACATAGAATTTGAAGACTATGTTGCATCTAAGCAACAGGATGCAAACAATGTTTCTCTTAGCCATGTGCGTCCTACAGGCAGGGTCGTATTGGGTTATATGAGAGAATTGTCTCAAGATTGGAGATTGAGAATACAGGCAGGTGTTGAGTATCAAATGCAGTATGAGGACAAGTACAGCGGATATTTCATAGACAAAGGCTACATTGAACTTTACCATGAGGGAACTTCCGCCGCTAACATCAATCCTTTCCTCTCTGTAGGTTTAGGTTATTCCCTGTAAACGAAGATAAGATGCAGATAGTTTTTGCTCCTGAATACTCAGAAGGGGAAAGCTTTACTTTATCTAAGGAAGAATCTTCCCATATTGTAAGAGTTCTGAGAATGAGAGAGGGAGAGGAAGTCCTGCTCACTGACGGTAGGGGGCAGATGTTTTGTTGTGAAATAGTGGATGCAAATCCCAATAGATGTTCACTTAATATAAAGTCTGCGTATCCGAATAGTGATGAACGCAATTTTTACATTCATCTTGCCGTTGCGCCGACAAAGAATATTGCACGCATAGAATGGCTTCTCGAAAAGGTTACCGAAATGGGTGTTGATGAGATAACACCTCTTTTATGTGAGCATTCGGAGAGAAAAACTTTAAACTCCGAACGTTTGGATAAAATCCTTGTCTCTGCAATGAAGCAATCCCTCAAATCATATAAACCTAAATTAAATCCGCTTACTAAGTTGAAGGATTTTTTGCCTAAGGCAAAGGAGCAAATCAAACTTTTGGCTTATTGCGGTCAAGAGGAAAAGTATTTGATAAAAGATATTTGCGCTCCGAAATCTTCATACCTTGTCTTGATAGGTCCTGAAGGAGATTTTTCTCAAAAAGAAATTGAGTTAGCAAAAGATAACGGTTTCCGTTTTCTTACACTCGGACCTCAGAGACTTAGAACTGAAACGGCAGGTCTTTTTGCCGTGGCAAACTTGCATTTTATCAATCAATAGAAACTTTAGTTCTTTCCGATGAAAAAAACAATTACCATACTTCTGTTCTTTTTTACTTCCGTTTTTCTTTTTTCTCAGAACTATAATACCATAGCTTTGTTGAAATATAACGGTGGAGGAGATTGGTATGCTAACCCTACATCGCTTCGTAACCTCATAAACTTTGCCAATAAAGAACTTTCGGCTAATCTCAATCCTGCTTACGCAACAGTGGATGTAGGAAGCAGTGAATTGTTTTTTTATCCTTTTGTACATCTTACGGGACACGGAAATGTCGTTTTTTCGGATTCGGATGTGAAAAACTTGAGAACATATCTTTTAGGCGGCGGTTTTCTGCATATAGATGATAATTACGGTTTGGATTTCTTTATAAGGAGGGAGATGAAAAAAGTTTTTCCCGAGTTGGATTTTGTAGAGATACCTTTTTCTCACCCTATCTATCATCAGAAATACAATTTTCCCAACGGTCTTCCTAAAATTCATGAACACGATAATAAGGCTCCGAAAGGTTACGGTTTGTTTTGGGAGGGACGGCTCATTTGTTTTTACTCCTATGAGTGTGATTTGGGAGACGGATGGGAAGATACCTCGGTACACAATGATACTGAAGAAAGACACATTGCAGCCTTGAGAATGGGACTTAATATATTGCAATACGTTTTTACTTACTGATAATATTGACACCGAGGTATGACGCTATTAAAAGAAGAACAAAAGAATTTATTGTTGCAAGGGACAGTGTTTTTCTTGCTTTGTTCACTTCTGAACGGTATAATATTCTTCTCCTATGCTTTTGGCGCAGGCGACAATTCTTTTATGACACCATTGTCTTGGCTTTATCTGTTTTCTTCTTCTTTTTTGCATGCAGGTTTACTTACGTTTGTTCCGTTTATTCTTGTATTTTTCCCTTTGAGTTTTATTAATAATAAATCCGCAAGGCGTTTGGACAGAACATTGCTCTTTGTTATTTACGTTTTTCTTACGCTCCTTTTTATAATAAACAGATATGTTTTTCAGATATATCATTTTCATATAAACGGATTTGTTTTCAATATGGTTTTTTCAACAGGAGCTCAAGAAGTATTTGTTTTTGATGCAGCCTTGTACCTTAAGGCCGTATTGATATTTGTTCTCACCTTGGTTGTTATCGCATTTCTTTTTTTCGTTTCATTAAGAAATCCGTTTAAAAATCTGCTTAGGGGGGGGCAAGATAAAAATACTAAAAAGTTTTATCTTCTTCCTGTGTGTTCATTTTTTGTTCTTATGTTACTTTCTCAAGGAATACACATCTATGGTGCAGCAAAGATGAAAACTTCTGTTTTGGAAGCCGATAATTATTTGCCGTATTATTTCCCTTTGAGTATGAATTCGGCATTGGATTCATTGGGTCTGATTGACAAAGAGAATATTACAAGTGTAGATTTCAGCGAAAAAGAGTCTAAGTTGAACTATCCTGCAAATAAACTTAACAGAGTGCAAAAGGAGAACTACCCCAACATTGTTATAATAGCAATTGATTCTTGGAATTTCAGAACTTTGACAGAGGAATGTATGCCTAATCTTTGGGAATTTAAGCAGGAGTCAGAGTACTTTGCCAATCATCTGAGCAGCAGCAACGGAACAAGGGGCGGAATTTTCGGTTTGTTTACAGGATTGTCTTCTTACTATTGGAAGAGTTTTGAATATTCTTCATTGAGACCTGTTTTCATAGAAGAATTGTTAAGGGATAATTACCGCATTCAAATTTACCCTTCGGCAACATTTCAAAATCCTCCTTTTGACCGAATGTTCTTTAAGCGGATAGAAGGAATAAATTTTTCGACTCCGGGAAAAACTCCTTATGAAAGAGATTGCAGAATAACGGAAGATTTTATTGCAGATTTGTCTGAATACAAGAAAAGTCCGCAGCCTTTTTTCTCGTTTATCTTCTATGATTTGGCCCATGCAATCACTTTACCCAAAGAAAAACTTTCCCGTTTTAAACCCACGTGGAAGTTTCCCGATTATTTCAAGTTAAAAAATGATACGGACCCTCAGCCTTTTTTCAACCTATATAGAAATTGTGTTTATCAAATAGACTCTCTTATCGGTCTTGTTCTTAAGAATCTGAAAGAGCAAAATATGTTGGAAAACACCGTGGTTTTGATTACGGGTGACCATGGGCAGGAATTTAATGAGAACCATAAGAATTATTGGGGGCATTCGGGAAATTATTCTAAGTATCAGATACAAGTGCCTCTTATTTTGCACTCTCCTCTCCGTGAAAGTAAGGTTTACACCCACAGGACTACGCATTATGATATCGTTCCTACGTTGTTGAAAATGTTTTTGGGCGTTGAGAATCCTGCAAGTGACTATTCTATGGGTAAACTCCTTTTTGATAAGGACAGAAATAATTGGCATATCGTCGGAAACGACCTTAACTATGCTTTTATTACAGATGATTTTCATATAATAGAGAAAGCAGGTAACGGATATGTTAAAGTATATGACTCAAACTTGAATATAGATTCAAAATACAAACTGTCACCCAAAGAAATTAATGACAATCTTTTGTTTCTTAACAAATTCTTCCGATGAGAGTTGCTTTCCTTTGTTGCCTTGCAGACATTAGTTCCGTAAGCCTCGGTATTGAAATTCTGATTTCAAGATTTTCATCTTTCATATAAAGATTTCTGAGTAAAAATTTCTTATCTTTGCAAACAAAATCTTAGTTATTAGCAAAACATTACTTGTTTTTATGAAAAGGTATCTGTATTTTATTCTGTCGGCCCTGTGTTTCCTTGCCTGTAAAGACAGGGAAAAAATTGTGCAGTTTGTTCCCATAACTGAGTGTTCTCAGCAGGATACGGTGTATTATGATATGGATTTGACAAACGGAGTTTTTTCGGGGATAGTTATACCTTCTAAGGATTCCTTATTTCATTTTAGTTTTAAATTGCGAGGATATGAATCAAAGCAATACTACTACAAAATCTTTTGGCAAAATATCAGTTATGCTTTTCCTGATGATGATTCTTTGAGTTATGAAAATTTTTACGGCTCTTGGGAAGATACTGAGATAGGTTTTAAACCTGTGACAAGTAGTGAAACTTCGGACAGTTTCAGAATAGTAGGTAATCCGCGCAATGAGAAATTATATTTCGGTCAAGATTTTCCTCCGAGACTTTCAGAGCAGGAAGTAGAGGAGATTTGCAACAAGATAAGAGCAGACAATGAATGGTTTAAATCAATAAAAGAAAAAGCCGTTGTAAATAAAACAACAATTGAAGACCAACTTCGCAGAGATGCCGTTTGGATTGCCCAAAGCGGCAGGGAGGCAGAAGGAAATGTAAACAGGAGAGAGCGCAGAAATCCGAGAACAGGTGTTTATGAGTTTATGATTGTTGTTGTGCATAAGTCAGCATTGGATTCCCTGCCCGACTATGTAAAAAACATTTCTCTTAAAGATGAAAACGGTAAATTTGTTAATCCTTTCGCTTATTTCCTTTCAGATAAGAAAAAGAATGAAGAAAGAGGTATTTACTCCCTTGTCGCAAAACAGAAACTTAAGACCAGAGCTGTGTTGGATGTAGAAAGCGGTGTTTTTCTTAATACTTATTCTTATCCCGGCAGAACTTTCGAAATAGATACTAAGGATTCAAATGTGGCTGATAATGACAGACTTTATCGTTATGCACATTTTGAACAGTATTACCATAACATAGATCAGAACAGGACAATCAAACAAGTGCAACAGTTGGCTGACATTACAGGCGATGGTTTTACACTTGAGGATTTTCTTAACAATCAAAAGAACAGTAATACTTTAAAGACAAAGAATATACATCCTGTTATAACAGACAGACTTGGCGAAACGGTAAGACTGCATAAAAGTCAAGGAAACGGAAATTCCTATATTGAACTCATTAATCCCGGTAATGATAATATTATTTCGGCAAAAAAGGAGAGTGTCGGTATAAAAACGAGAATAGGTTTTACTTACGGAAAGTACCGTGCTAAGATAAAATTTCCTCCTATTTTGAATAAATACGGTGTATGGAACGGTTTGACAAACGCATTTTGGCTTATCTTTCAGTCAGAATACGATTGGAATTTACGAAGGGAGGCAAAGACAGGCTACGCCAAAATGTCGGCAAACGGTTTTGAGAAAGAAAGACAGGCAAAAACTCATTATTCGGAGATAGATATTGAAATGGTGAAGACCAATAAGCAGTGGAGTCCTAAAGATTTAGAGTCTGACTCTTTGTATGATGCTCTGCACAATAATATGTTTATCTTTGCTTCCACTAATTGGGATTTGGCTTGCAATGATAATGGATTTATAACACCGCAGCATCTTAAATTTTTCAGCAAATACGGAGATAAGACCTTTCTTTATAACCGTTGGAATGCTAATTACAGAGCCTTAACCTCTAAAGTTGAGGTTTCCAATGACATTTTCCTTGAACCGTACTATTATTTTGAGATTGAGTGGAAACCTAAAGAAATTATATGGCGTTTAGGCAAAGACCCTCAGAATATGGTCGTTGTTGGGTATATGTCAGACAAGTTTACAAGCATACCTAACAATCAAATGGTGCAGGTAATTACGCAAGAGTTTCACTATGCTGACTTTTGGCCGCCTGTTCTTTTTGAACAGGGGCTTCTGCCTTATCCTTCCGAGGACATAAAAGGACGTGTCTATGAAATAATTATAGAATAAATCCGTTTAAATACTGAACTCATTTTGTTGAGAAATAAAAAGCAAGTAATAAACATTTAAAAAGAGAATAAGTATGGCAAAATTTAATTTACCCGAGCTTCCTTTTGCAAAAAATGCTTTGGAACCTCATATCAGTGAAAAAACGTTGGACTTCCACTACGGAAAACATCATCAAACTTATGTAAACACATTAAACACCCTTGTAGAGGGAACCGAGTTTGAAAATAAATCATTGGAGGAGATAATCAAGACTTCCGAGGGCGGAATATTCAATAATGCCGCCCAAGTTTGGAATCACACTTTCTATTGGAATTGTCTTTGCCCTAATCACAAATCCGAACCTGAGGGAAGATTAAGAGAAGCAATAGATAAGAAATACGGCGCTTTCGATGCTTTCAAAGCAGAATTTACTGCCAAAAGTACGGGTCTTTTCGGTTCAGGTTGGTGTTGGTTAGTTAAGAATTCCGAAGGCGAAATTTCTATTTTGCAGACATCTAATGCAGGAAATCCTTTGACACAAGGTCTTGTTCCTCTTATGGTTTGCGATGTTTGGGAACATGCTTATTATTTGGATAAGCAGAATGCACGGCCTAAATACTTGGAATCTTATTGGGAACTTGTAAATTGGGATTTCGTGGAGCAACAGTTCTAAGAGGAGATAATTTATTTTAATATAAAAAATACGAAAAGCAGTGTTAAATTCTTAACACTGCTTTTCTTTTTTGAGATATTTAAGTTTTCACTCTTTTTTTCTTTTCTTTTGTCTGTGTAAAACTTAGTACTGTTTTTTCTTACTATTCTTCCGTCTCTTCGGTTTCATTGTTGATAAGAATGTTTCTTACTTTGTCTTCTATTTCTTGTTCCAATTCAGGATTGTCTGCAAGGAGTTTCTTGACGGAATCTCTGCCTTGTCCTATTTTTGTGTCACCGTAGGAGAACCAAGAGCCGCTTTTCTTTATTATGTCGTGTTCTACGGCTATATCTATTACTTCTCCTATCTTGGAAATACCTTCTCCGAACAATAAGTCGAACTCTACTTGTTTGAAAGGCGGGGCTACCTTGTTTTTAACCACCTTTACCCTCACTCTGTTTCCGTAAGGGCTGTCGCCGTCCTTTAAAGTCTGAGTTTTTCTTATATCAAGACGGACAGAAGAGTAGAATTTAAGAGCATTACCTCCTGTTGTTGTCTCGGGGCTTCCGTACAATACACCTATTTTGTCCCTTAACTGGTTGATGAATATGCAACAACATTTTGTCTTGCTTATAGTAGAAGTCATCTTTCTCAGTGCTTGAGACATCAAACGGGCTTGCAGTCCCATTTTGCTTTCTCCCATTTCTCCGTCTATTTCACTCTTAGGTGTAAGTGCTGCTACTGAGTCTATGACTATTATATCTATTGCCCCCGAAGAGATAAGATTTTCCGCTATTTCCAAGGCTTGCTCTCCGTTATCGGGCTGAGATATATACAGATTGTCTACATCAACTCCGAGTTTTTGGGCATATACACTGTCAAAAGCATGTTCTGCATCAATGAAGGCTGCAATACCTCCTGTCTTTTGAGCCTCTGCTATGCAATGTATTGCCAAGGTTGTTTTACCTGAAGATTCCGGTCCGTAGATTTCGACGATTCTTCCTTTCGGCAGACCGCCTACGCCGAGCGCAATATCCAAAGAAAGGCTGCCTGTTTTGATTACATCAACCTGTTGTATGGTTCTGTCACCGAGTTTCATCACTGAACCTTTGCCGTAACTTTTTTCTATCTTGCTCAATGCTGCTTGGAGAACTTTCAGTTTCTCCAATTTTTCCATGTTATCATTGTTTTGCTCTTTTGCCATTTTATGTCAGTGTTTTTTATTTTTGTTTTCTTATTTTTCTTTCTTTGAGGCGTCCTGCATTTTGTTGTCTTGTGAGGAAGGTTTAATTATATAAACGTCTTCATTCTCTTTTTTCATCATATATTTCTCCCTTCCGTAGCGCTCAATCTCTTTTACATTCTTCTGTAATCTTATAGTGTTCAGACTGTCTCTGCGTATCTCATTCTCGTAGTAGGCTTTTTTCTCCCTCAGTTCTTTTCTTTGCTTGCTCAAGTCTTTGAAATAAAATATGTTGCTGTTGGAAGAGAAAAGCATAAGCAGAATAAATATTATAGTGACTATAACATATCTGTTTTTAAAGAAATTGAAGATTTTCTTTGCTATGTTTCCTGCTTCTGTCATATAATTCCTTTATTATAAATCTCACAAAGTGTCTGATGGTTGTTGAGTAAATAGGTTTTCAGACCTACTTTCTCTGCTCCCAAAATGTTTTGCTCAGTGTCGTCAATAAACATAGTCTCTTCTTTGTTTACATTTGCGTTGTTGATAACATATTCAAAACTTTCGCTGTCGGGTTTTCTTCTCTTTATCTCGTTGGAAAAATAAACCTTGTCGAACAAAGAAGAGAATACATCATAGCCTAAAGCTTTATAAAACATCTCTTTGACATATTCCAAATGTATTTCGTTGGTATTGGAGAAGAGATAGAGGCGTTCATACTTGCTTTTAAGAATTTTGAGCAGTTCCACATCGTCTTTTCTTACTTTCAGAACCATGGAATTCCAAATAGTGTCAATGTCCTTGTCTGATAAGTCTTTTTTGATAATATTTCTTATTTCCTTGCGGAATTGAGCAGGGGTGATGAGTCCTTTTTCAAAATCATCAACTAAAGGAATCTGTGTTTGTTGGGTAAAAAAAGATTGCATATCATTGCAGCCGAACTCGGTGAATGATTTAAATATTTGTCTGTAATCCACTTCAAGGATTACTCCTCCCATATCCAAGATTAGATTTCTTACCATTGTATGTTTGTTTTTTTTGTGTTTAACAATTTTTGTTTGAATAGTGGTTAAAGCCTTGGGCTTTTATGTCCATGGCAGTATTTTGCGGAGTTATGAGTTTGCAACCCGAACTCTCATCAGTAACATATCCTATGATGCTTATGTTGTCATGGTCTTTTATCTTCTCATAATCTTTCTGGTTTATGGTGAAAAGCAGTTCGTAGTCTTCGCCTCCGTTGAGTGCAGCAGTCTCGGGAAGTATCTTAAATTCTTCCAAAGTCTTGCTTGTTTGATAATCTATGGGCAGTTTCTCCAAATATATTTCGCAACCTGTATTACTCTGCTTGCAGATGTGCAGACACTCCGATGCAAGTCCGTCGGAAATATCTATCATTGAGGTAGGAACTATGTTTTTTTCTTTAAAAAATTCTATTATTTTCTTTTGGGCTTCGGGTTTCAGATGACGTTGTATTACGTATTCGTAAGGTTTTAGGTCAGGTTGGAAAGAAGGGTTTGCTTCAAAGGTTACTTTCTCTCTTTGCAGCACAAGCAGGCCTGCATAGGCAGCACCCAAATCTCCGCTTACGCAGATAAGGTCGTTTTTCTTTGCTCCGCTTCTCTTAACTATTTTGTTTTTTTCGCCTTTTCCCAACACGGTAACTGAAATAAACATTCCGCCCTTGCTGCTTGTGGTGTCGCCTCCGACCAAATCAACGTTGTATTTCTTGCAGGCAAGTTTTATCCCTCCGTATAGTTCTTCCAAGGCCTCCAAAGAATATTTGCTGCTGACGGAAAGAGAAACCACTATCTGCTGAGGAATACCGTTCATGGCGTAAATATCTGAAAAATTGGTAACACATACTTTGTAGCCCAGATGTTTGAGAGGCGTGTACATCATATCGAAGTGTACTCCCTCCGCCATTGCGTCAGTGGAAACCAAAACGGGACTTTCTCCGTATTCCATCACTGCACAGTCGTCACCGACCCCTAAAAGGGAAGTACGGTTTTTTAAAGTATTATCTTTGGTTAAGCGTTCTATTAAACCAAACTCCCCTATTTCGGAAAGATTTGTAAGTTTATCCATAATTTTTGATGCTTTTCTGCGTTTTAAGTTGCAAAGTTAAACAATTTTATTAAAAGTTCAACAGATTGTATTGCAATTATGACGTATTCCGAGGCTCAAATATGGTTATATAATCAACTTCCGGTTTTTCACCGTATGGGTTCTGCGGCCTATAAAGCAGATATTTCCACTACGCAACGCTTTATGGAAGTATTGGGTAATCCTGAAAACAAATTTAAAAGCATACATATAGCAGGGACTAACGGTAAGGGTTCATCATCTCATCTTCTTGCTTCAATACTTAAAGAAAGCGGAAAACGGACAGGGCTTCATACCTCTCCGCATCTTAAAGACCTTAGGGAGAGAATAGTAATTGACGGGCAGATGTGTCCTGAAGACTATGTGATTGACTTTATTGAGACAAGGGAAAAAGAAATAAAAGCCTTAAGTCCTTCTTTCTTTGAACTTATGGTGGGAATGGCTTTCAATTATTTTGCAAAAGAAAATATAGATGTTGCAGTCATAGAGACAGGTATGGGAGGCAGGTTGGACTCCACAAACGTTGTTCTTCCGCAATGCTGTTTGATAACCAACATAAGTTTTGATCACCAACAGTTTTTGGGAAATACTCTTCCTATGATAGCACAAGAGAAGGCAGGTATCATCAAAAGAGGAGTTCCCGTCGTTATTTCTCAAACTCAAGATGAGGTTAAGGAAGTTTTTATAGCAAAAGCAAAGGAACTCGGGGCTGATATTTTCTTAGCAGATGAAAACTATGAGGTCAGAAACAGTGAATATGCCGACGGATATTTGCAGATGGATATTTACAGAAAAGGAATACTGTTTTTGGAAAAAGTTTTGTGTCCTTTAGGCGGTGAATATCAAAATAAAAATATACTTGGAGTTTTACAGACCGTTGAAGTGCTGAACTCAACGGGTGATTATAATATCTCAAAGCAGAACATAAGGGACGGAATAGAAAATTTGCAGCATAACTTTTTGTTGCAGGGACGTTGGCAGAAACTTTCGGATAAACCTCTTACCATTTGCGACACCGGACACAATACAGACGGACTGCAATATGTTATAAACCAGCTATCAACCGTAAAAAAAGAAAAATTGAATTTCGTTTTGGGTGTCGTAAACGATAAGGACATAGACCAAGAGATAGATATGTTGCCTAAGGATGCCTTTTACTTCCTTTGTAAGGCAGATATTCCGAGGGGACTTGAAGTGGAGGTACTGGCAGATAAGTTTAAGTCCAAAGGACTTGAATTTTCAGCTTTCCGTTCCGTGGAAGAGGCTTATTCGGCTGCAAAGTCAGATGCTCTGAAAACAAATGCTATGGTTTTCATCGGAGGTTCGACATATACGGTTGCTGAACTTCTTTCGGTGATACAAAAAGATTGAATATTTGAATTTTTATTCATTAATCTGATATTCAATCTCTTATTATTGAAACAAACTATTGTAAAAATAAAACGAAGTTTCACGTCAGCGAAACTTCGTTTTATTTTTCTGAAACTTGATTTCGCTGACGTGAAACTTCGTTTTATTTTTCTCAAATCAAGTTTTATTTTGCGGGGACTTTTATTGATGTTTTTCTTTTCTTTGTAAAGAAAGTTTCCCTTCATTTTTTTGAATTTTTATTTCATAAAATCCCATGTTTTAGGAAAAGATGTATCTTTGTAAACAAAAAAATGACGGCATTGAACTCAGATGCAATAAAACCATACTTTGATATGAAAAAAATATTTTTGCTATCAGTTTTCTTTTTAGCATTTTTGCAGGTGTTGAATGTTTGCGGGCAGGACACCCTTTACTACAAGGCTGACTTGGAATTAGACAAGACAAAGACCTTACCTCTTACCCTCAGTCTGACTCGGGAAAAGGACACAACCTTTTACTTTCTCGCTTCCCCTATGCAGAGTAAAGAAAATTTTTCTCCCTCAAAGGTTAAGTTCAACGGAGACACTCTTTCCTTGGGATTTAAGAAACTCAATATAGTTCTTAAACTCAAAGAAAATGAGGCGGGGACTGCTTTGACAGGAACTTTCAAACAAGGACTTATGCAAAGGGAAGTTTCTTTTGTAAGGCAAAATGAAAAATATGAGTTGAAAAGACCGCAGACGCCTAAGCCACCTTTCAGCTATGAGAGTAAGGAAATAACATTCAGAAATCCTAATTCAGAATACCTTTTCCACGGAACACTGACCTATCCTAAAGAAAAGGGGAAATATCCTTTAGTCGTTCTTGTTTCGGGTTCGGGTTGTCAGAACAGAGATGAAGAAATCTTTGCACACAAACCTTTCTTTGTTATTGCCGATTATTTAACCCGTAACGGTATAGCAGTATTTCGCTATGACGACAGAGGCTTCGGCGAAACCGATGAGGAACTTTACCGCGGCACAACAGAGGATTTTGCCGCTGATGCTTTGTGCGCCGTCAATAGGGTGAAGCAAGAGGAGTTCATAGACAGGAACAGGGTCGGTATATACGGACACAGCGAGGGCGGAATGATAGCTCAGATGCTTGCGTCCGAACTTAATTTCATTATTCTTGCGGCTGCACCTGCCATAAGCGGAAAAGACATTCTTAAGTCGCAGGGAGCAGACCTCAGTTCCTATACCTTTGACACTGCAAAAGTGAATGACTATTGGCTGAAATACTTTTATGAATTTAATCCTAAGGATTATCTGAAAAAGGTGAAGATTCCCTGTCTTGTCTTACAGGGTGGAAAAGACAAACAAGTATTTGCAGAGGAAAATATTCCGCTGATGAGAAAATATCTCCCTAAAAAAGCAGTCATAAAAGAGTATCCGGAACTCAATCACTTGTTTCAGCATTCCCAAAGCGGTAATCCCGACGAATATATGCAAAACGAAGAGACCGTTTCCGAAGAAGTCTTGCATGATGTCTTGAATTTCATAAAAGGAATATAGGTTTTCTCCTCTCCTTTTACTTATCCTCTTCTCTGAAAAGTTTTATCAACAGCATAAGGGCATCGTTGCTTACTCTGTCTATAAAGTTCTCTCTTGTGGTGTTGTAACGTGTGGTGAAGGTTAGGTGTTTGCCCTCTTTGTTCATTGCACAGATGCAGACAGTTCCCACAGGTACGTCCGTGCCGTCAGAGTTCGGACCTGCAAGTCCTGACGTGGAGACTGCATAGTCGCTTTCCGTCAGCCTAAGACTTCCTTTTGCCATGGCTATAACTGTAGGCAGACTTACGGCATGATGTTTCTCAAGAATATCTTTTTCAACTCCTAAGACAGAATTTTTTATCCTGTTGTTGTAAGCAACAACCGAGCCTTTGAAAACTTCTGACGCTCCGCTCAAAAGGGTTATTCTATGTGCAATGTTTCCTCCCGTACAGCTTTCAGCAAGAGAGAGCGTGGCATTTCTTTTTTTCAGTTCTTTGCTTACAATTTTCGGCAAGTCATCGTCCTGTTCTCCTACGACAAATTCGGCAATTATGCTTTTCAAGTCAGCCAATAGAAGTTCCGTTTCTTTTTTTCCTTCCTCCCTTTCTCCTCCGTGAAGCGACAATCTTAAGGTTATCAAGCCTCCGTTAGGCAAATAGGCAAGTGAAAATTTATTTTTATCGAGCCTTTCTTCAAAATCTTCCAGCATATCTGAGAGGAAACTCTCCGATATTCCTGCTACGACGATGTTTTTGTCAATTATGGTCTGAGGATTGTATCTTTCAAGAAGCAGTTCCAAAACATCGTTCATCATATTCTTCATTTCAAAGGGGACACCCGGCAGAGATATTACGGTCTTTCCCTCTTTCTCAAACACCATTCCGGGAGCTGTGCCTACGTGATTAAATATGGGTTTGCAACTTGTAGGTAAGAAAGCCTGAGAACGGTTAGTCGGAGTGTAAGGAAGATTTCTTGAGGTGAATATTTTCTCAACATGGCGGCTCACTTCTTGATTTTCACTCAATGTTCCGCCGAAAAGTTCACACAGACATTGCTTTGTAATATCGTCTTTCGTGGGTCCGAGACCACCTGTTATCAACACGATTTCACTTCTCTGCATGGCATCATTTACCGATTGGAGAATAGCTTGTCTGTCATCGGCAATGACGCTGACCCTGTTTACCGAAAATCCGTTGGAATTAAGAATCTTTGACATATAAGAAGAATTGGTGTTGATTACTTGCCCTATCAAAAGTTCGTTACCTATATTTATTATTTCTGTATTCATTTTCCCGTAATTTTTTATCTGAAAAACGCAATGCCGTTCTTTTTATTATAAAATTGTGTTTCGCTTATAGGTTGAAAAAACCATATAAAACGAAAATTTGTCTGTTATTAAACGGAATTAATTATATTTTTGTATTTTTGCAACCTAATTTAAACACAATATTTCGTATGATAGGAGTTAATAAAGTTATTTTGATTGGAAATTTAGGCAAAGATCCGGAGATTGTTATGTTTGATAATGTTAAGAAAGCTTCGTTTCCTCTTGCTACTACGGAACAATACAAGAATCATGAGGGAATAAAAATAGACGAAACGGAGTGGCATAACATTGTTTGTTGGAGAGGGCTTGCTGATGTTGCGGATAAGTTCCTTAAAAAAAGTATGCAGGTCTATATAGAGGGAAAATTGAAGTCCCGTCAGTGGGAAGACAGGGACGGAAACAAGAGACGTACCGTGGAAGTTGTGGCAGAGAATTTCAAAATACTGACTAAGAACTATACTATGCAGAATACAAACTATTTAAATTCACAACAGAATGTGGAATCGCACGATATGATGGACGAATTCTCAACAGGAGAATTTACAATGGACACCGACAATAACCTTTCGGAGATTTCTTCCGACGATTTGAGGTTTAAGACTAATAAAGATTTGCCTTTTTAAAGTGAAACAAAGATTATAATCAAAAAAATCAGATAAAAGATGAAAAAAACGTTACTATTAATGCTTGCCTTCTTTACGTTGGCAACAGCAGGTTTGAAAGCACAGTCACCTTTCGGCCAAAGTTACCTTAAAGTTCAGTTTTACCAACCTACGGGAGAGTATAAAGATTTCTACAATGCGGGATTCGGAGCAGAGAGCGGAAGAATGTTTCCTTTGTTTGTTGTAGAACCTGAGTACAATTTGCAGACAGGTTTGGATATAACTTTCCTTTATACCTCTTTTAATTTCGGAAAAGAACACGTTTACTTTCAAAAAGGAGACCTAATGGACGGATTGGCACTTCCGAAAGACCTTCAGACAGAGGGAGGTTTGCTTTGGGACTTAGGAGTTAAGATAGGACCGATGGTATCTATGGATGTAGTCCAAGATTTGACTGTAGACTTGTCTTTTCAGTATGCTCCGACAATCTGTTTCTCTTTTAGAAAGGGACCGAAAGAAGATGACGTGATGCAATCTTTTGATTCGCAGAAATCTTCTGCTTCAGTGTCTTTCGCACACCGCTTTTCATTCAAAGGAGATATACGTTACCAGCATTTTATCTTCGGTTTAGAGTATATGTTCGGCTCAACGACGGTACATTATGCTAACGCAATCATACCTGCTCAAACAAAACAAAATTCAGGTATACCTTCGTACAAACCTACTAAGGAAAGAGATTTGGGTTTGGGTACTTTAGTTCTTGGAATCGGTCTTACATTCTAATATGAGCAGGATTAGGATTAATTAAAAAATAAAGCAAAAAAGTAATTCTTAATTTTATTGGCATCCGTTCTTTAAGAGCGGATGCTTTTTTCTTGTTTTGCTGCTCTGATGCAGAGAAAAGCAATCAAAGATATTTTGTATAACTAATCCATGTTTAAGAAAATTACTATCTTTGCAAAAGAATAAATTTACGGAATGCTGTTAAAATGACTGTCACTAAAGCAATCTTAAAGCAAATAGCTTCATATAAGCAAAAGAAATACAGACAACAGGATAATGTTTTTGTCGTTGAGGGTGAGAAAATGATGAAAGAGGCTTTGCATTCTTCTTTTAGATTGGTTTGTATTTGCGCTTTGGAACAATGGATAAAAGAAAACGGAAAATTATTTGCGGATATACCTGTTTATCAAGTAAGTCCTGCTGAATTGGAAAGGATAAGCAATTTAAAGACTCCTGACAAGGTTCTTGCCGTATTGGAAGAGAAGACGGCAAAAACGGATTTTGCCTCAAGGATTGCAGAAGATGAACTCATACTTTGCTTAGACGACATAAAGAATCCCGGAAATTTAGGAACGGTTATACGTCTTGCTTCTTGGTTCGGAATAAAGAATATAGTGTGTTCAGAAGAGACGGTGGATTGTTATAATCCCAAGGTCGTACAAGCTACAATGGGAGCATTGTTTCACACTGATATAATGTATACGGATTTGTATGCTTTTCTCAAACCTTTGTCTGCGGAGCGTAATGTTTACGGTGCGGTTGTCCATGGGGGAAAAAATATTTACAAGGAAAAACTTTCCCGCGGCGGAATAATAATCATAGGCAACGAATCTTCGGGTATATCTGCTAAGGTTTTGAAAGCGGTAAATAATCCTATAAGTATTCCTTCTTTTTCTAAGGAAAAGGAAACGGAATCTTTGAATGCTTCCATGGCAGCGGCAGTAATTCTTTCTGAGTTTAAGAGAAGAACAATTTAAATTAACAGACAGCGATGAAAAATTTCTCTATGAAGCCGCTTTTTTTATTGGCAGCATTTTTTTCTTTCTTTTCGCTCAGCGGACAACAGGATTTTCAATCAAGAGAAAAAGATTTGAGTTTCGGAATAGATGTTTCGGCTTTGTTTAACAATCATGAATTTAAACGTGATGTTGCTTACGGGTACACACTCGGAGGAATGAGACTTTTGCCTTATCTTTCCTATGCTTTTACAAATGAAATAAATCTATCCTTAGGAGTAAACGCTTTGAGATATTGGGGAACTAATGATTACCCTTATGCTTTCTATCTTTCAGTTCCTGAATACGGAGAGGATAAGCAAAGAGGTATGCACGTGCTTCCTTATATGCGTCTTTCGTGGCAAATAAACGACAAAACCTCTCTTGTTATCGGTAACTTGGATAACTCATCTTGCCATGGTTTGGACCTTGCTTTATGGAATCCGGAACTGACTTTCTCACAGGATTATGAAGAAGGATTGCAATTAAGATATGAAAGTAAATATTTTAGTAATGAAGTTTGGCTGAGTTGGCAAAATTTCAATTTCCGCAATGATGTAGACAGAGAAAGTTTTCTTCTTGGTATAAGCGGAGATGTTAATACTGATTACAGCAAAAGGCATTCTTTCTTTTTGGATTATTCTTTTATGTGGCAACATCACGGAGGTGAACTCGATACTTTGACATCTCTGCCCCTTGACCATTGGATAAACGGTAATTTTGGTTTGAATTATATGCTCCTTTTCGGAAAAAGAAACCTTTATGGCTTGTTATTTTCCTTGGATTGGCTTTATTGCAAATCTTTGAGGAACGATACGTGGTTTTTTAAGGCAGGTAACGGTTTGTTTTTCAAACTTTCCGCTTTCGGAGTAAAGTATAATGCCCGTATAGGTTTCTATTACTCCGAGGATATGATATCTTTCTATGGTTCTCCTTTCTTTTCCAACTTAGCACAAAGAAATCCGCAGGAGTATTATCCTCAAAACAAATTGCTTTATTCTCATTTTGATTATTCAATATACAGAAGAGAGAGTACGGATATTCTTCTCTCGGCAGATGTTTACTATAAACTTGACTCCAAAACAAATCTGACGCAAGAAAACCGAAATATCAGTTTTTCATTAGGATTATCGGCAAGGCTGAAAACTGAGAAAAAAATCATGAAATTTTAGTCTGATTTTCAGTAGTTTGAATTTCGCTTTACTGAAACTTGATTTTAATTTTTTAAAACTTGATTTCAGCGGCGTGAAACTTGGTTTTAATTTTCTGAGATTTGATTTTATTTTTATGAAGTTAAGTTTTGATTTTGCTGCTGAAGTTTTGCCGTAAATTGGTTAAAGATTTTTATAAACAAAACTAAATTTGTACTTTTGCAAAAAAATAATGCTATGGAAGAAAGAGGAATTTACCCTTTGAAGTTTATGCCTTTGTTTAAGGATAAGGTCTGGGGAGGAAATAAAATCAAGGATATAGTCGGTGTGGATTACTCTCCGCTGGAGCGTTGCGGAGAATTGTGGGTTTTGTCTGCATTAGAGGGGCAGGAAACCGTGGTTGAAAATGGTTTTTTGGCCGAATGCACCTTGCCTGAGGTGATAGAAATGTATATGGACGAACTCGTAGGAGAAGAAAACTTTGACAGGTTTTCCTCAGATTTTCCTCTGTTGATAAAACTCATAGATGCAAAAGAAAATCTCTCGGTTCAAGTGCATCCCGACGACGATTACGCTTACAAAAACGGAATGACAAACGGTAAAACCGAAATGTGGTATGTGCTTCAGGCTGATGAAAAATCGGAAATCTTTGTCGGATTTAACGAAAAGGAGACAAAGGCAGACGTTATCAACAGATTGAGAAATAAGACTTTCGGACAAGTGCTTCATAGAGATGAAGTGCAGCAGGGAGATTTGTTTTTCATTCCTGCAGGAACTGTTCACGCCATAGGCAAAGGAGTATTGTTGGCTGAGATACAGCAAAGCAGCGATGCTACATTCAGACTTTATGATTGGGACAGGGTAGACAGTGAAGGTAAATCACGAACCCTGCATGTGGAACAGGCTTTGCAGGTTATGGACCTTTCAAAACAAGAGGATACGGCAAAAGCTCATTATCACTATCATTTGAATGAGACCTCTAATTTGGTGGAATGTCCTTATTTTGTTACCAACATAATGCCTTTGACACAAGGATTGAAAAAAGATTATTCCCAAACGGATACTTTCTATCTTTATTTCTGTGTTGCAGGTAAAGGTTTTGTGACTTCCATGGGGCATAAAATACCTTTGAGTGCAGGCGAGATATTGATGATACCTGCCGTAG
>JAFVAP010000011.1 GCA_017480455.1 Bacteroidales bacterium
CTGATTCAAGGATTGGAATACTATTCTCACAGAGAGAACAACACGGATGCTCCTGAGGGTATGATGGCAAAAAGTATCGGCGGTTACACTGCTCAAGATATAGAAGTGGTTGCTGCATTTGATATAGACAAACGTAAAGTCGGACAGACTTTGGATAAAGCTATTTATGCAAAACCTAATTGTACTATCAACATTGTTGAACCGGAAAAGTTCCCTAAAAGCAATGTTGTAGTAATGAAAGCTCCTGTCTTGGACGGTGTTTCTCCTCACATGTTGGATTATGAAAAGTATCCAGAGGATACAACTTTCGTTATAGACAATGAAACTCCTGACGTAGACGTTGTTCAAGTCCTTAAGGAGACTAAAGCAGATATTCTCATAGATTATATGCCTGTCGGCAGCGAAGAAGCAGTTAAGTTTTACGCTCAATGTGCTATAGATGCAGGTGTTGCTTTCTGCAACTGTATTCCTGTTTTCATCGCATCAAATCCTGAATGGGAGAAAAAGTTTATTGATGCAGGTTTGCCGATAATAGGAGATGATATGAAATCTCAATTCGGCGCAAGTATATTATCTCAAATGCTTCAAGAGTTAGCTTTCGCCCGCGGTCACAAGGTTAAATGTCATATTCAGGAAAACGTAGGAGGAAACACTGACTTTATGAATATGCTTAACCAAGGCAGACTTAAATCAAAGAAAATCTCGAAAGAAAACGTTATACGCAGCCAAAACGACATCAGAGGCATACCTGTAGGAGACTCTTTCTTGTTTGCAGGCCCTTCTAACTATATGGCATACTACAAAGACAATAAGGTAGCTAACTTCCATCTTGAACTTGAAGGTTTCGGAGGCTCTCCTGTTACTTTTGATGCAAGACTTTCAGTTATAGATTCTCCTAACTCGGCAGGCGTTGTTATAGATGCTATCCGCTATCTTAAAGTTGCAAGAGAATTAGGAATATGCGGTTCATTGAGAGGTGCTTCTGCTTTCACGCAAAAAACTCCTCCTCAGCCAATGACTTTTGAGGACGCTGAGTTTGAATGCAGGGAACTTGCAAACCGTCGTTTGACGGAGATGACACGTCCGCAAGTGAAATAGAGATAAAGAATAATTTTCGTTAATGAAAAAGACAGGTTGTAAATCAATGGATTTTCAACCTGTCTTTCTTTTTTATAGTCATTTGAAATAAGAAAAGAGAGGCGGAAAATTTTATGTACTTGATTGTTTTTCTTTCTTATAGTCTTGTGAAATAAAAAAAGAGAGGTTCGAAAACCTCTCTTAACGAAAAATTTGATGATTATGAAGTTTTTAAAACTTTACATAGTCTTAAGCGTTGATGTTCTTGATAACGTCTAAAACGCTTCCGTCTCTGTTCATAACAACACCTACAACTTTGTCACCGAATGGCAACGGAGCAGGATTGCCTATGATACTCTTAGCCTTTGCTGCCAAGTCGTGAATATCAACAATGTTTAATCCGGCTGCTTTTAAGCGTTCAGCTATTTCAGGACGGCGAGGATTAACAGCAATACCGTACTCAGTAACAATAACATCTACGCTTGAACCCGGAGTAATCAAAGTCGTAACTTCATCAACTACGCACGGTATTCTTCCTCTCAACAAAGGGCAAACAATGATTGAAAGAGCAGAATCCTCTGCCGTGTCTTGGTGTCCGCCTATTGCACCTCTTATGATACCGTCCGAACCTACAAGAACATTGACATTGAAGTTTACGTCTACCTCCAAAGCAGATAAAATTACCATATCCAAGTAGTGAGTTGCACTTCCCTTTTCGTCAGCCGAAGCATATTCGTTGGCTGAAGCCTCTTTGTGCATCTCGTGGTCGCGTATTGATTCAGCAGCTACTTTATCGAAAGACTGAACGTCAATAAGT
Source organism: Bacteroidales bacterium (assembly GCA_017480455.1). Lineage (GTDB taxonomy): Bacteria > Bacteroidota > Bacteroidia > Bacteroidales > P3 > Scybalousia_A. The sequence goes on from JAFVAP010000011.1 coordinate 1,895, forward strand.
TTTTCTATCAAACCTTCTTCGAACATCTTAACCATGTGAGCCGTGATACCGCCAAGAGCATACGAAGCCTTGATTCCTTTTTCTATCATGCTCTCACGAATATATTTTACGGCAGCTAAAGAAGCTCCGCCCGAGCCTGTTTGAATAGAAAATCCGTCTTTGAAGTATCCTCCGTTTATGATAACCTTTGCAGCTTGTTTTGCAAGGAGAATATCACGAGGATTCTTGGTGTCACGTATTGCACCCGAAGCAATCTTGGAAGAATCTCCTACACTCTCAACCTCAACAACGAAATCTACATAGCTCTCGCTTATTGATGCAGGAGTATTAGGATAAGCCACAAGGTCGTCAGTAAGTATAACAACCTTATCTGCATTTTGTGCATCAGGGATTGCATAACCCAAAGAACCGCATATTGATTTTGCATTTTCACTTCTTGAAAAACCGCAGGCATTACCCAATGGGTCTGAAGAAGATGCTCCTATGAAAGCAACGTTGATGTGTTCCTCGCCGTTTACAATAGCACTTCCTCTTCCGCCGTGAGAACGGAAAACTACAGGTTCTTTCATTAAGCCTCTGGAAATGGCATCGGCCAATTTGCCTCTAAGACCCGAAGTTGATATGCTTGTGATGACTCCGTTTTTGATGTGTTCTATCAACGGCTCGTGAACATCCTGCAAAGAAGATGCTGCTAAGCGTAGATTTTTGAAGCCCATCTGAGCAAGTTTATCAACAACCATATTAACGACTTTGTCTCCTCCGCGGAAGTGATGGTGAAAACTGATGGTCATTCCGTCTTTCAGACCGCTCTGTTTAATAGCCTCTTCTAAGGAAACTAATTTTGCAGATTCTTTTTGATAATCTCTTCTGAAGGTAGTAGCTTTCTTTTCACCTTCTTTGTATATCCTTGTTCCCATCTTTGATGCTTCTGCTTCAATCAAAGATGCTCTTTCTTTCAATGTACTCATTTTATAGGTCCTCCTTTGTAATTACACCTGCAGCTAAAGCCAACTCTATTGTATGTTCTGCTCTTGTTACAACAGGTTTATCAACCATTTTTCCGTTTACGGCAATAACGCCCGAACCTTTTGCAGCTGCTTCTTTGATTGCAGCAACGATAGTTTTTGCCTTTTCTATTTCTTTTTCCGTAGGAGTGAAAACTTCGTTTATTATCTCGATTTGGCGAGGGTTAATTATACTCTTGCCGTCAAATCCCAAGCGTTTGATAAGTTCAACTTCTTTTCTGAATGTTTCCATATCGTTTAAGTTTGAGTAGACAGTATCTAAGGCGTAGATGCCTGCTGCTCTTGCTGCAACAACGATAGTTTCCCTTGCCAAAAGAAGTTCATCGCCCGAAGGGGTTCTTTGAGTCTTTAGGTTAGCGCAATAATCCTCTGCACCCAAAGCAATACCCATCATACGTTTAGAAGCAGTTGCAATGGCATAAGCATTGATTATACCCTTGGTGCTTTCTATTGCTGCCATGATTTGAGTTCTGCCCAAACAACCTATTTCTTTCTCTACTTTTTCTATTTCAGCCTCAAGTTCCTGTACTTCTTCTGCCGTTTCGGTTTTAGGCATACGGATAACGTCTACGCCTGCTTTTACTACGGCTTCAACATCTTTCTTTCCGTAAGGAGTATTCAACGGATTAACTCTGACAACCATTTCGGTGTTGCCGTAATCTATAGTCTTCAATGCGTTGTGAACCAAAAGTCTTGCTGCGTCTTTTTCCGCCATTGTCACCGAGTCTTCCAAGTCAAGCATAATGGAGTCAGGACCATATATAAAAGCGTCTGACATCATTGCAGGATTGTTGCCCGGAACGAACATCATTGTTCTTCTTAATCTTTGCATAGTTCTGTAATGTTTAAATTTTGATTTATACAAAAAAGTTCCTTATGCCCACACATCTTTTCCTGTGGCACGAACAGCTGCTGCTGTAACACGGGCACGGATAGTGCAGTCCAAAGCTCCTTTATCTGTTGCAGTAACTACGGCACTATTTATGTCCAAACCTTTAAGAGTTTCCTCTATAACACTTTTTATCTGCTCACCGAACTGATAAGCAACCGTGCTTTCAAGGTTAATTTCAAGACCTTCTTTTTGTGAAGGCTCTATTTTAACCATTATATCACCGGATTCCAACGTACCGGCAAACGCCTGTTTAATCTCCATGATTTTTTTAGTTTTTTGTTTCCTTTTATCGAATAATTAAACTTTTCTGAATTTAATCTCTGTTTATCAACTCTTTTTTTTATAAAATATTGTGTTTTTTCCCAAGAAATAACACTTTCGGATGCGGAATTCGTTTTTTCGTTTCAGAGCCTCCGTTCTCAGAGAGGGCGTTGGTATTCCTTACTTCAAACCAATTCTTATCCGTTGCAAAATTACATATATTTTAAAAAGCGGTAACTTTTTTTAAGAAATATTTTATCAAAACTAAATTTCCTTTCACCCTTTTTTGATTTAGTGCTGAGGATAATTTCTTTCCCTTTATTGCTGTGTTTTGTCAAGAAGAGAAGATTGCTTTTAAAATCAACCGTATAATAAATTGATTGTCTTTTCTTTAGAGAACGTGAAAATAAAACTTCGTTTTAATTTTTTAAAACGAAGTTTCGCTGCCGTGAAATCAAATCTCAGTTTTCTGAAATCAAGTTTTATTTTCACAAAGAGAAGTTTTGTTTTTTTTACTCTGCATTACCTTGATAAGCAAAGCAGTCTAAAAATTAAACCTTATTTCAAAAAAATTGCTTAATATAATAACAGAAAAAAGAAAAATTGTAATTTTGCAGTGTTGAAATTAAGAGAATAATCTTTGTATTACAATAAAAAAACATACACATAAATGAAAAAGATATTAGTATTGGGTTCCGGAGGTCAGATAGGCTCAGAACTTACGATGAGATTGAGAGAGGTTTACGGAGGAGCAAATGTTGTTGCTACGGATTTAAATCCTGAGAGATTAACCTCTGCAATACAGGAATCGGGTCCTACAGGCAAGGTTGATGCCTGCGATGCTAAGCAGATAGCAGAAATAGTTGATAAATACAATATTGATTCTATCTACAATTTAGTTGCAATCCTTTCGGCAACTGCTGAAAAAAATCCTATGCTTGGCTGGAACGTAGGTATGGGAGCATTAATCAATTGCTTGGAAATATCAAGGGAGAAAAAATGTGCTCTTTTCACTCCGTCATCTATAGGAGCTTTCGGTCCGAATACTCCTTTGGACGGAACACCTCAAGATACCATACAAAGACCTCAAACAATCTACGGAGTTACAAAGGTAACGGGTGAATTGTTAGGCGATTATTATTTCAAACGTTTTGGTGTTGATGCAAGAAGTGTGAGATTTCCGGGTTTGATTTCTTACGTTACCCCTCCGGGAGGCGGAACTACTGACTACGCAGTTGATATTTACTATGCAGCAGTAAAAGGTGAGGATTTCGTTTGTCCGTTGAAGAAAGGGACTCTTTTGGATATGATGTATATGCCTGATGCTCTCAACGCAGCAATAAACATCATGGAAGCAAATCCTGAAAAACTTATCCACAGAAATTCTTTCAACGTTACGGCTATGCACTTCGACCCTGAGGAAATATATGCTGAGGTAAGGAAACATTATCCTGACTTCAAGATGACTTATGAGGTTGAACCTGTTAAGCAAAGCATTGCCGATTCTTGGCCTAATTGGATGGACGATTCCTGCGCAAGAAACGAGTGGGGCTTCAAACCGGAGTACGATTTGCCTAAGATGACGGTTGATATGATAGAAAAACTGAAAATAAAATTCGGAAAATAAAAAATAAAGATTAGTAAAAATTTCATTTTTCAAAGGGGAGAAACATTGCACTTTGCATTTTCTCCCTTTTTTGCTTAGACAGGTTGTGCGCAGTAAAGGTTTTGACTTTCATTGTCTTGCTTTTTGTTGCCCTGTATCTTTATGTTAATCGTATATTGCTTCGTTTTGCACTTGTTTTTCTTGGCAGTATATAAGCAAAAAGAGACTTAACGCTTACATAAGTATCTAAAAATTGCTTAAAATTTGGATATTAATAATTTTTGTTCTACTTTTGCAGACTAAAATTAAGGTTTTTAGGTAGGGAAAGCCAGTTTCGGCTTTGATTAAAGGCAATAAGGCAGAGAGGCTTTTAACTTGCGGAAATCGGAAAAATGAAAATTATCATTATATAATCAAGAAACGGATTTAACGAAATTAAAAAAAGTAAAACAAATTAACTTAATCTATTAACAAAAAAAATTACAAAGATGAAAAAGATGTTATCAAGATTGCTGTTCTTAGTAGCAGTTGCAGGATTAATGGGGGGGGGACTTTCTTCTTGCGGAGATGATGACGACGAAGAAGACCTTTCAGCCATAGATGCTCAGTATAGAGAACTTATTGTCGGCTATTGGGGAGGTTATTCTGACGATGACCCTGATGAATATGTAAAAATGTATTTCTCTAAAGACGGAACAGGTACTGTGTTCTTTGAAGATGAGGCAGATGAATTTGAAGATGAGTCATTTGAATTTACTTGGAAAATAAAGGATAAGAAACTTTATGTCGTCCAAGACGGAGACGAGAGTTTTTCAACTATAGTACAGTTAGATGAAAAGAAACTTGTCTTTAAGTATACTGACAGATTCGGAACTGTTACTGCATATATGGAAAGATTAGTAGACGAATCAGAGTATGACGAATAAGACATGTAAATGATATTTAACTTTTAATTTATGATAAAAGCAGGAGGCTGATTTATTTTTAACAGTCTCCTGCTTTTGTTTTGCAGACATATTGTTCGGTCTTTTAAAAAACTGCGGCTGATATTTTGCATGGGTTTTGAGGCTTTTTTGTTTAGTCTTTATGTTACTTTACTTGTCTGCCGTGAATGAAAATATTTGTAAATTTTAACCAAAATTCTGTATCGTGAACTAAGGATTTGTTTTATAATTTTGCAAAATAAAATCAATATACTATGCAAACGCTTCAGTCTTTTCTCATAGAGTTTTGGTATATGATATGTTCAATGGCTCCTTATTTGCTATTGGGCTTTCTGATTGCAGGATTGCTGCACGTTTTCGTACCAAAAAAATTCTTTTCCCGCTACTTGTCAAAGCAAAACAAATTTTCCGTTCTCTTTGCCGCCCTTTTGGGCATTCCTTTGCCGCTTTGCTCATGCGGAGTTATACCTACGGCGGTAGGATTGAAAAGCGGGAAAGCCTCCGAAGGAGCAGTCGCTTCTTTCCTTATAGCAACCCCTCAGACGGGGATAGATTCCATACTCGCCACTTATTCACTTATGGGATTGGCTTTTGCACTTGTCAGACCTTTTGCTGCATTGGTTACGGGGATATGCGGAGGCATTTTGGTAAACCGCCTTGTCAAAGTGCCTGTTTCAGAAGAAAATGTCCCGAAAGAAACAAAGGTGGCAGGGAAAAATAAAATCCTTGCCGTCTTGCACTATTCCTTTGTGGAGATGTTGCAAAACATCGGGCTGAGACTTCTTGTCGGACTCGTGTTAGCAACAATGATTACACTCTTTCTTCCCGAAGGTTTTTTCCTTCGCTTTAAGGATTATCCGCTTTTGCAAATGGGAGTTATACTTCTTATAGCCGTGCCGATGTATGTTTGTTCCACGGGCAGCATTCCCATTGCCGCTTCTCTGATACTTAAAGGCCTTTCTCCGGGTGCTGCTTTGGTTCTGCTGATGGCAGGCCCTGCCGTCAATCTTGCCTCTGTCCTTGTCGTGGGAAAAACTTTGGGCAGACGTTTTACTTGCATCTATGTTTTGACAATAGTTTTCGGAGCGGTCTTCTTCGGTTTGCTCGTCAATATGTTTCAAGATATTTTTCTCAGCGGCATTAACGCAGTAACCAATCCCGATTGTTGTGCCGTGAATATGCACTCCGTTACACCGTTTAAAACTATCTGTGCTTTGATATTTTGTTTACTACTTATAAATGTATTGATTATGAAATTATTCAGCAGATTTAAAAAGACGGAACTTTCTTCGGGAGAATTCGTTTTCAGAGTCGAGGGAATGAATTGTTCTCATTGCAAAATGGCAGTTGAACAGGCCGCACTCTCTTTGCAATCCGTCTCTTGGGCAGAAGCAGACGTTGAGCGTAAAACTCTTAAAATCAAGGGTAATGCAGATTTTAACGAATTGAAGTCTGCAATAGAGAAAGCAGGATTTACATTCAAGGGCTTGTGCTAAAAAATTAACTCTTTTTTTTCAAAAACATATCTCACTGATACTTGATTTTGAGAAAATTAAACGGCGGATAATGTTTCTTTATCCGCCGTTTCGGTAATCTATTCTTTGTGTTTAATCTTAAATTTCATAGTGTTGAGGCTCATTAAATCAATCATAAAGAGAGTATCTTTCATTACCTCGCCTATACCTGTAACCATTTTCACCGCCTCATTAACTTGCAGGGACGCTATTACTGAAGGCAGAACACCCATAACGCCTTTGTTTATGTTGCCTTGCTCTTGCAGGGCTTCCTGTTCGGGATAGAGGTCACGGTAATTAGCAGAAGGACTTTTGTAGTTAAACACTGCCATTTGACCTTTTGTATCTCCTATCGTACCGTAAATAAAGGGCTTGCCCAAACTTACACACGTATCGTTGATAAGATAACGTGCGGCGTAATTGTCAGTACAGTCTAAGACAATATCAAAATCCTTGATAATCTCTTCTGCATTCTCTTTGGTGAGAAAAGATTCGTAGGCTTTTATATTAACAAAGGAGTTAAGCCTTGCAAGACTTTTTTCGGCAAGTTGAAGTTTTGACATGCCCACTTCATCTTCGCGGTAAAGCACTTGCCGTTGCAGGTTGTGGAGAGCAACAGTGTCTTTGTCCATTATTCCTACCGTGCCGAAGCCTGCTGCAACCAAGTAAACGGAAGCAACAGAGCCCAGTCCGCCTACTCCTATTACCAATACCTTAGCGTGTTTGAGTTTTTCCTGTCCTATTTCTCCGAAGAACGGTATTTGCAATTGCCTGTTGTATCGTTCTAATTCTCTTTCTGATAGCATTTTTTATTTTATTATTTTAAAGATTTCCGTTTTTACGTTTTCGCATCTGTCCGTCACGACTACTTTCAGAGTGTTTTCTCCCTCCTTTAGTTTGTCGTCAATGAAGTATGTAAGGCGTGCATTCTTGCCGTCGTATTCCATAAGTATCCATTTGCCGTTCAGATAGCCTTTATAATATTGAATACCCGAAAGATTGTCACTTATCTTTACTTGAACGGAAGATAGTTTTTCAGATATTTTTTGTCCGTTTTTAAAGTTCAGAGCCTTTATTTGAGGAGCCGTGGTGTCAATCCAAACGGCGAAAGTGCCGAAATCCCCTATTGTTGCCTCCACAAAGCCGTCTTTGTAAAATCCTCCTTTGGAAGAAAGCCCTCCCTTTGAGTTTACGCTTACTATGATGTACTTGTCTTCCAGTGCTTTATCGAATTTGTAAGGTTTTATCTTTACAGTGAATTTCTTTTTTACGGGTTCATAAATATTATGCAGGGTGTGAACGTCGGAATACGTGCCTTTCCTTTCATAATGCTCCAAATCGATGTCCTCATACAAAGAGTTCTTCGGAAAAATGAAATAACTGCCGTCCGAAGAGTTGTAACTCTCTCTCTGAGAGAAAGAGATATGCTTCACGGCAGCCTTTTTGCTTTTCTCAGTTTTGAAATTCTCACTCTGATAGCCTCTTACATAGAAAGCAAACTTGGTGGTGTTGTTTTTTATGTCCTTAAGAACCCACTCAACCAAATAGACAGAGTCTTTTTTCACCTCAAGGATACCGTTATTGAAGTATTTATCATAGGGTAACTTACCGTTGCTCAGCAGTTTTGAACAAAGGTAGCGCTTATTGGTCTTCTTGTACAGGGGATAGTTGATAACCGCATCCACAAAGCCGTAGTCGGCAAAAGAAAACTCGTCTATCCTGTGGGAAAAGTAAGATTTGTTGTTGATGAACAATTCCGTTGATAACACGCCGTTGCGTGATGATGATTTTTTAGAAGCATCGAAGGCGAGTATTGAAAAGAATACCTTGCCCAAACAATCAACTGTGTCGCCCTGTTTGAATTTTGTTTTTCCGTTAAGGTTTATCACTTTTTCCTTGTTAAGACTCTCTACTGAGGATAAATCATTTGCGGGGCTTATTGCCAAAGACTCTATATTGGGAGCAAAAGTGTCTTCTATATCCAAAAATTTCAATGCGTTGATAGGGTTTTCCGTCTTACTGTTTCTTACTTCGAAGAGAAGATGAGGGCCTGCCGCCGAACCGCTTTCTCCCGATATGGCTATGGTGTCTCCTTTCTTTACCGTTATTTTAGGATTTGGAAAGACGTAATCAAATTCGTAGACTTGGAGTGCATATTGGCGCTTTTTGACAAACTCTTCTATCTCACCGCAATAGCGTTCCAAGTGCATGTAAACGGTGGTGTATCCGTTCGGGTGGGTGATGTAGAGATTTTTTCCTCCGCCGTAGGCCTGCACTTTTATTCTTGAGACGTATCCGTCTGCAGGAGCGTAGACATTGAAGCCTGTTTTACCCTGTGTTCTTATGTCAAGGCCGGAGTGAAAGTGTGAACCGCGGAGTTCGGCAAAACTTCCTGCCGAGTAAAGCGGAATATCCAAAGGAGAAGAAAAAATATTCTTGAGGTTCTTGTCAGTATTTTGTGCTTTAAGAAACGGAAAACAAAATCCTAAAGCAAAAATCAATACTGAGTAATAATATATTCTGCGGCTGAAATTTTTCATAAGGTAAACAACTAATAAAAAGGTTAGAAACAAGTGCAAAGTTAATCAAAAAATATCAAAAAACTTTCTCTGCGTGATTAATAAAAGATTTTTTCATTTTTTCAATGCTTTTTCCCTGCAGAAAGACACAAAAAAATAAAAGCAAGTCTCAGTTTTTTTTTACTTGATTTCACGGCAGCGAAATCAAATCTCAGTTTTCTGAAATCAAGTTTTATTTTGCTGCCTCTGAGCAAGGATTTTTTCTTTTCTCAGAGGCTAAGTATTTTCTTAAAGATGAGTAAAAAAAGATTAAAATTTTGTAATTTTGCTATTCTAAACAAGCAGTACAAGTGATGAACTCAATACAGCAAAGAATAGAAGAACTGAAACAAAAGTTAAACAGGTATTCCTATGAGTACTATGTTTTGGACCGACCTACGGTAGACGATATTTCTTTTGACCTAATGATGAAAGAATTGGAGGCTTTGGAAGAACAATATCCCCAATACCTTTCGCCCGATTCTCCGACCCAAAGAGTAGGAGGGGAGATTAACAAAGAATTTCAGCAAGTTGAACACCGTTTTCCTATGCTCTCGCTTGCAAATACCTATAGTAAGGAAGAAATTGTTGATTTTGTCAGACGGGCTGAGGAACTTCTCGGAATGAAAGATTTAGAGTGGGTCTGCGAACTTAAATACGACGGCTTGGCTATAAGTCTGCTTTATGAGAACGGCATTCTCGTCAGGGCGGCAACGAGAGGTAACGGACAGGTCGGCGATGACGTCACTGCTAACATAAAGACCATACACTCCGTTCCTTTGAGACTGATGGGCGATGACTATCCTGCTGAGTTTGAGATAAGGGGAGAGGTTATCTTTCCGCACAAAGCCTTTGAGGATTTCAACCGTCAGAGGATTGAAAACGGAGAAGAGCCTTTTGCAAATTGCAGAAACGCAGCCTCGGGCAGTTTAAAACTGCAGGATTCCCGACAAGTAGCTAAGCGTAATTTGGATTGCTTTCTCTATTTTATCATAGGCGATGGCTTAGACCTGCAAACGCACTATCAACGCTTGCGCAAGGCTCAGTCTTGGGGCTTTAAGACAGGCAATTTCTTTGCCGTGGCTCAAAATATCAACGAAATAACGGATTTTATCAACTATTGGGATAAACAACGTTTTGAATTGCCTTTTGATATTGACGGTATAGTGATAAAACTTAACGATATAAGCCTGTGGGACAGACTTGGCTCCACAGCCAAATCGCCGCGCTGGGCTACGGCTTACAAATTCAAAGCCGAGCAAGCATTTTCCAAACTTACTGGTGTTGAATATCAAGTAGGCAGGACAGGAATAGTTACCCCTGTTGCAGAGTTTGAGCCTGTTCATCTCGGAGGTACTACGGTTAAAAGAGCCACTCTGCACAACGAAGCCCAAATGGAACTGCTTGACTTGTGTAAAGGCGATACTCTTGTTATAGAAAAAGGCGGTGAGATAATACCTAAGATAGTGGAAGCCAAGCACGATGAGGCTATTTTATCGCAAGGCAAGGCTGAGAGGATAAGGTTTGTTTCCCATTGTCCTGTTTGCGGCAGCGAACTTGTGAAAGAACAGGACCAAGCAGGGCGTTTTTGTCCTAACTACAATCATTGTCCGCCTCAAATCCTCGGAAGGTTTCAGCATTTTATCTCCAAGAAAGCCATGAACATAGAGTCCTTGGGCGGAGAGAAGATGAGGTATCTCTTAAATGCAGGAAAGGTATCGGATTTCGCCTCCATATACGATTTAAGACAGGAAGACCTCATAGGAACTTATACTTCGGAGGACGGAAAAAAAATTTCCATACAGGAAAAAGGAGCAAACAATATCATCACTGCAATAGACATTTCGAGGAAAGTTCCCTTTGAGCGGGTATTGTACGCTTTGGGAATAAGATATGTAGGAGAGGTCGGAGCGAAAACTCTTGCCCGTCATTTTGAAAACGCAGACAATCTCGCCAAAGCAAGTGCGGAAGAACTTTTAGGCGTGGAAGACATAGGCAAAACCATAGCAGAGAGCATAGTTTCTTATTTTGCCGACAGCGAAAATTTAATTCAGATAGAGAAACTTAAGCAAAGAGGTTTGCAATTTGAAATCATAAAAGAGGAAAAAAGCAATCTTCTCGGAGGGAAATCCTTTGTTGTCAGCGGCACTTTTAAATCTTTCTCACGCGAAGAAATAAAGAAAACCATAGAACTTAACGGCGGAAAAAACGTTTCCTCTCTCTCGTCCAAGACTGACTATCTTGTCTGCGGCGAACGAATAGGCCCTGAGAAGAAACGTAAGGCTGAGGCGCTGAACATAAAGATGATAGGTGAGAATGAGTTTATTAGTATGTTAGGTTAAACATTTGCTGAAACAAAGTCGGAAAATGAAAAAAATATTTTTTTATATCCTTCTTCTCTCTCTTTCTTTGGGAGTGTCGGCTCAAGATTTCATCGACTACAACAAAAACGGAAAGCAGGATATATTTGAAAATTCCGCTTATTCAATTGAAGAAAGGGTGGAAAATCTTCTCAATCAGATGACTTTTGAGGAGAAACAGGGGCAGTTATTAATGGATTTGGGTTGGCAATACTATCAAAGGGAGGCTTCTTCCATAGTTTTGACTCCCTATGCTTTGCAAACGCTGAAACAAAAATTGACAGGCTCGCTTTGGGGCTTTTTCAGAGCCGACCCTTGGAGCGGAAAGACTTTGGAAAGCGGCATAAACCCTCTGCTTTCTTCCGAAGGTATCAATCGCTTGCAAAGATTTGTGATAGATTCTACACGTTTGGGCATTCCTGTTCTTATTGCCGAGGAGTGTATGCACGGAATTATGCAGGTGGGTTCAACTGTTTTTCCCACTGCTTTGGGACAAGCCGCCTCGTGGAACGCTGATTTGGTCTTACGAATGGCTGAAACTATAGGGGCGCAAGCACAACTGCAAGGCATAAACATTTGTTTTGGCCCGATGCTTGACTTAGCCAAAGACCCGAGATGGAGCAGGGTAGAGGAGACATTCGGTGAGGATACTTACCTTGTGAGTATTATGGGCAGTAATTTTGTAAAAGGATTGAAAAACAACGGACATGAGACCACTAAGACTTTGCTTCCGACGCTCAAACATTTTGCTGCTTACGGCAACAGTGAGGGAGGACACAATGCAGGCTCGTCTCACCTCTGGCTGAGAGAGTTGCACTCCGAGGTTTTGCCGCCTTTTAGCCGTGCAATCAAGTCAGGGGCTGATTTGGTGATGACTGCCTACAACGCAATAGACGGTGTGCCCTGCACAATGAACTCTTATCTTCTTAAAGATGTACTTCGCAGAGATTGGGCTTTCAAAGGGGTCGTTATCTCAGACTTACATTCCGTCAGTGGTTTGATTTCCCATGGAGTAGCCGCAGATTTAAAACAGGCAGCCGAAAAATCATTCAATGCAGGTGTTGATTTGGATTTGAGCGCAACGGATTTCTATTCCAATCTTTCTGATATTGACACGGTGAGGCTTAATGAGGCAGTCCGCAGAGTTCTGAGGCTGAAATTTATTTGCGGTTTAATGGACTCGCCTTTTATAGAAGAAACTTCGGAACTTTATTCCGCACCTGCTTTTAGCCAAGCTGACGAGACGGCACTCAGATTGGCTGAAGAGAGTTTGGTTTTGCTGGAAAACAAAGATAATATCCTGCCTCTGAATGCTGATAAATCTCTGAATATAGCTTTGATAGGTCCTAATGCAGACAACATTTACAATCAGTTGGGCGACTATACAGGACCCCAAACTGCATCTTCGGTAATCACGCTTAGGAATGCTTTTGAAAAAGAGGCAAAAGTGAACGGCAATATAAAAATTCACTATGCAAAAGGTTGCTCTGTAAGGGATAAGGATAAGAAAGGTTTTGCTCAGGCTTTGAAAGCGGCAAAGAAAAGCGATGTTATAGTGCTTTGTTTGGGCGGTTCTTCGTCCCGATATGAAGAAACGGAGTACGAAAGCACGGGAGCGGCGAAAGTAGTCTCTAAAACCGTCTCCGATATGACCTGCGGGGAGGGATTTGACAGGAGTTCCTTGGATTTACCCGGCGTTCAGAAAGATTTGTTGTTTGAGTTGGCTGAATTGAATAAGCCTATAGTTTTGGTATTGATAAATGGCAGACCTTTGGTTCTTACGGATATAAAGGATAAATGCAACTCTCTTTTGGAGTGTTTCTATCCGGGAAGTCAAGGAGGCGAAGCCATAAAGAACACCATTCTCGGCAAGAACAATCCGTCGGGTCATTTGCCCGTATCCTTTCCCCGAAGTGTAGGTGCATTGCCTTGTTTTTACAATGCTAAGAGGGTGGCTGACCGCAGCCCTTATGTGGAAGAGAGTGCCGAAGCCTTATATCCTTTCGGTTACGGCTTGACTTACACGGAGTTCTCTTACTCAGACCTAAGGCTGAAACTTGAAAATGAGGGTACGGACAGTGTATTTGCCCTTGTAAATCTGAAAGTCAGAAACACGGGTGAAAGGGACGGCAGCGAGCTTGTGCAGATATACATAAAAAAGACCGTAAGTAACTATGCTGCACCTGTTAAAACTCTATGCGCTTTCGCAAAAAAATATATTCCTAAGGGAAAAACGGAAGACTTTACTTTGAAAATAGACAATGATTTTTTCAGAGAACGGAACTTAAATGCGACAGAGTTTTCCCTTTCTGGGGGTGAGTATGAAATAATGGTGGGTTACGACGGCAAAATGAATTTGAAATTCAATGTCAGCGGGGATTGAGGAAAATGAAATGAAGTTACGCCGTGCTGAAATCAAGAAAGAATTTATTGAAACTTGCTTTCAGTTCAGCGGAATTAGGTTTTAGTTTTACTCAGACTCAGTTTTGCTGAAAAGAAGTATAATTATTTGACAATCAAGATAAAAAAATATTCTTATGAATAAAAAAGACAGGAAAGAAATCTATCCTTTTATAGATAACAGAATAACGGATTACTGCTCTGAGATGCACTCTAACACAAATGAAAGCCTAAATGAACTTATCCGTTTAACACATCTGAGGTTTGTTAAGCCGCACATGGTTTCGGGTGCTTGGCAAGGAGCGTTTTTGCAAATGATATGCCGTATTCTCAGACCGAAAAGGATTTTGGAAATAGGCACTTTCTCGGGTTATGCTACCTTGTGCTTTGCTCTTTCCACTACTGAGGATTGCAGAATAGACACCGTGGAAGCCATGAGGGAGTATGAGGATTTTCTTTCTTCGGTTTTTGAGCGCAACGGAGTAAAAGACAAAATCCGTTTGCACTTCGGACAGGGTCTTGAGGTGATAGAGACTTTGGAAGACAAGTACGACCTTATTTTTATTGACGCAGAAAAAATCCATTATCCGCAATACTACGACCTTTGTGTACAAAGGCTAAACAAAGGAGGCATTCTCTTGGCTGACAATATATTATGGTACGGCAAGGTGGCGCTTACATCTCAGAAAGACAAGGAAACCGAAGCCATAAGGGAGTTTAACGAAAAGATAACCGCAGATGAAAGAATGGATAACCTCATTCTGCCGATACGTGACGGCATAATGGTAGGCAGAAAAAAAGATTATTGATTTTTCTTATTTTATATTCCGCTGATTTAGTGCGTTGTGATACTTCCTTGCGTTGGCAAGGTGTTCTTCCCATGTAGATGCGAAGTTGTGAGAACCCGAAAAATCTTCCTTAGCGCAAAAATACAGGTAGGAATGCTTTTGATAGTTTAACACGGATTTAATGCTTGAGACATCGGGCAAGCAAATAGGAGCAGGAGGTAAGCCTTTGACTTTGTAGGTGTTAAAAGGAGAATCGCTTTGTAGATGAGTGCCGAGTATTCTTCTTAGTGAAAAGTCGCCGACGGCAAATTTCACCGTAGGGTCTGCCTGCAAGAGCATACCTTTGTTGAGTCTGTTGATGTAAACTCCTGCTATTGAGGGTTTTTCAGCATTGTTGCGGGTCTCCTCATTGACTATGGAGGCGAGTATGATAACTTCTTTTTTTGTGAGATTGCATTTTGTGAGATTGTCTTGCTGCTTTGTCCACCATTTTTCAGCATAAGAGGATAGTTTTTTCAAAAAATCCTCAGCCTTAACTGTCCAATAAAACTCGTAAGTGTCGGGTATAATATCGCAAAACAAATCTTGGGGCATCTCACCGTATTTATCCTTCAGCGCAGAGAGAAGTTCCGTTTTGCTGAATCGGAATTTCTTCTCGGTCTTTTCTATGAAATCATTTACCGTTCTGTAGTTCTGTATTGTTATTTTTACAGGGTCTTGTTCGCCTCTTTGCAGTTTGCGTATCAGTTTATAATACGGCATGTGCGCTTTGATGACATAGCGTCCTGCTTTGAAAGGTTTGTTTCTGCAAATGGCTTTTGCGAGTAAGTTTACGGGCAAGCGGTCCTTTTTGTCATAGAATTGCGTGTCATAAAGGCAGGAGATAGCAGTTTGCTTTGATGAAACATTATCCAAAAACAACTCCCCCTCACTGTCGTTAGGTGTTTTTATGCTGAGCATATAAACTATTGACACTCCGATAAAAAGGATTAGTGCAAAGGAAATGATTAAAAATATTTTGAGGGCTTTGTTCCTCTTTTTTATTTCAGCATTGTTTCCGTTAGTTTCCATAAACAGAGTTTCAGAGGGTTTTACTAAAGATTAATACATCTTCGAAGCAATCTTTTCTTTTTATCCATTCGGGCAGCGTTGCCGTGTGAGTGTAAGAGGATTTTTCGAATAAGCGTCTGCAAGCCATATTTTTTTCTCCTATGAGGGCATAGATTTGGTGCAAAAGCAGGTGTTGTGAGGCATATTCTTCCAATAATTTCAGTGCCGATTGGGAATAGCCTTTGTTTCGATGTTCTTTGTCTATGTAGAGACCTATTGCCGAGCGTGAGTTTTTGAAATCTATGTCGAACAAATCAACACAACCTACGGCTTCGCCCTTATGAACAAGTATGTTGCGCATTTGACAGGAAGAAAAAATATCTTCGTTCTGAGAGGTTAAGACATAGTTCTCCAAAGCGTAGCGGGAGACAAATCTTTCGCTAAGTCCTACCGACCATTGTTCGGTGTCGTTTTCCCAAAGGTAGAGTTTGTCTACGTCTTCTATCTCTACGGCTCTGAGATACAGTTCTTTATCGTTTAGCATAGGAGTAAGGGCAGATGTTTTTTTTACTTTGATTAATTGATAGGTTTACTTCTCTCGTTCCGACAGATAATTCCTGTAAGGAAAGATACTAAAATACTCATAATCATATTGAGAATCATACCGTAGAGAACCAAATAAGGCATCTCAGGAAGGTGGATATCCTTTATCTCTTTGCCTTCGCACTCAGCCAAAGAGCGTGTCATAACGTCTATGGTTCTGTCTTGGAAGGACTCTATCCCTTTGTCAATGTAGACAGAATAGAAATACATAAAGCCTGCATAGATTGCACAGGCTATTAACGAAGAATAGAAAGTCAGAAGAAAACCTTCTTTGAAACTAATCTTTTTTTCTCTGAGATGTCTCCTGTAATGGAAAACCAAAACTAAGGACATGACAATCAAGGCTATGAAAACAACCCATGTTTCATCGTATGCTACAGGTGCGTTTGCAGGGTGTCCCAAAATATACCTAAGCGTCAGCGAAGCGCTTAAGCCTATGGCCATAAGGATTCCGTATTTGACGGAAGCCCAAAGGTAATTGCCGTGCATTGTTGATTGATACTGTCTTACAAATGAGTTCATAAATTTATTTTTTAAGTTTTTTTTATTTATTGTATATTCTGTTATTCAAAGTCATAAAGGCCGAAATGAGAAGAATATATATGATATTGTTTAAGATACATACAAAAAAGTTTGCGATGACATAACTGATTTTAAAAACGTTGATTAAACTCGGGGAGTCAATGTTGTATGTTATGTTGTATTCTTGAAGATATTGACTGGCGGAAGATGCAAAAGTGTAGATGAAATAAGGGTCTAAGACCGCTATTCTGATAATGGCAAAAGCCGAAATGAAGAGTGCGCAAATTGTAGTGGCAACAAAACCGATTGTAAAAAAGCGTGAGAACTTCACCGTTTGGTTTTCCTGCATTCTTCGGTAACTTATCATCATTGCTATTATGATAGAGATGGATATGAAAAAGTATATGTTGTCGTATATCATAGGATGTTTGTCAAATCCTAAGTAAAAGCCTGTCAAATACCAACAAAAACTAAAAAATCCGAGTATTGAGCCGTAGTTGAAAGCGTGTTGCAGATATGTTTTTCTCTCTTCCGTCATTGTTTTCTTTTGTTTTATTTAACCGTTATTTCGTCTAAGAAGACCCAAGATTTTTTTGTGTAAGAAGCATGCCAAGAAGGCAGGGTCTTAGTTCCCTCAACATCGAAGCGGATATAACGGAACTTATCCTTGATTTTAAAGGTATATTCCTGTATGGCAGGATTGTTTTTGTTGTTTCCTTTGCAATCCTCTTCGCCTATTTTCTTGTAGTTCTTGCCGTCAGCGGAAACGAAGCACGAAATCTTAATAGGGTGGAGTATCCATGCGTTTGGCAAATTCAAAGAAGAGATTGTGGCTTTGCGGTCTGAATAAAGACCCTGTAAATCCACGGTAACGGAGAAATCTTTACCCCACCAACCGAGCCAACTCATTTTGAAATCTGCCGCACCTCTTGTTCCGTCAGTCAAAACCATAGGGTCACCCTTAGCATAGTTGCTTGCAGGGGCAGGTTCGGTCTTTACGGGTTTCTGAAATGCTAAGTCGTTGCTTACATCGTTACTTATCTGCCGTTTGATTGCAGAGTAATAGGTCTCGGGTTTCAATCCGTTTTCGTTTAATGACTCTACGGCTGCACGTTTGCAAATATCGTAAAAGGTTTCCAACCTTTTGTGCATATCCTCTATGGCAATCCATTTCCCTTTTTCTTTTCTGAAAAATCCTCTTTCGGAATACATATCGGCCTTTGCTATTTCCAACAAAGCATAGTGTACAGGCAGATGCGCAGTCTGAACTCTGAGCAGGATTTTTTTATCGTTTTGAACCGATTTTTCAGCCTCGCAGAGTATGCTGTCAAAGACGGCTAAGTTTTTTTGTGATAAAATATTGTCCTTATAGTTAGTTGGAGGACCGTAAATATCCAAAACAACTGAGTTTTTGTAACTTATGGCAGTATTTTCCAACAAGTCCATGTACTCTCTTATGTATTTGGCTGCCTTACCGTAGTAAGCATTCATAAATTCGTTGATTATGGAGTCTTGATTTTCTTTAGGATTCCACAGAAGTTTGGCTATAAGATAATTTTTCAGTTCTGCAAACTCGTGCCCCTTATTGCAGTTGGCCTGTTGGAATTGCATATTGGCACCGTTCTTGACAAAGTACTGTATATTCGGCTGAAGAACGTGCATATTCGGGAACGGACACATATAATGCGCAAAATCGCACTCGTAATCCCAAAGATAAATGTTCTTGCTTACTTTAGCCCAGTCCTCCAAATCTTTTGCAAAGGAGTTGTCTTGATGCTTTAATTTTTCTTCTTCTATGGTTATGTTCCTGTCTGCTTCTATGGTGCAGAGCATTATTTGAACGTTCTTGCCGGGTTTAAGTGTCTTAGGGCATTTTCTTGAATATTGGTAGGCAAGAGTTGATATTAATTTGGTAGGAAATTCTTCCGCCATTCTGTTTACAAAACTGATGATAGGGGCTGCAGGACTGCCTTCTTTGTTTATAAGAGCCATACATTTATTGCATTGACAATAAGTGTTGTTATCGTTTTGGCTGACGCTCCACCAATCGGCTTCGGGTTGTAAAACCATAGCCTTTTGCAGGTTTGTTTTCATTATCTTGAACACATCTTCGTTTGACCAACATACTTGGTCTCTTACTCTCTGTCCGTTTACCAAAGCGAAGTACTCGGGGTGGGAGTTAAAGTACTCTTTGTCGGAACAGAGCTTGGCAGCCGTGTGAACATAGTAGCCGCGTGCAAAGGTCTCGGTGTAAAGGTCGGTTTTGAGCCATTTCTGAAAGTCTTTGTTGCGCTTAGTGTAGTTAGAATTGACTTCACGGAAGACATTGGGCGAAGAAAACGAATATTTGAGGTTAGGATTTAAAGAAAGATTTGTTTTTTTAGGAAAAATCTCGCAGTCAGTTGCAAATTTCCTTATTCCGATTTCTCTTTCCAAAAAATCAACAACAGAATAGTAAGCATTCTTTCCGTTGAAAATGAGTTTTTTGTCTTTGATTACGTATGACGATACTTGACTCTCGGCAGGGAAGTTTTTGTATATGCCCCTTGCATTGCCGATAAGCAGTTCTTCGTTTTGACGCGGATAAGTGTCATCGAAGATAAACAACTTTACATTGAAAGTTTTGAGGAATGCGTCCTGCAATAATTTTGCGGCATCTTTCTCTTCTTGTTTTGCTTTTTGAGGTACTATTATTATATACTTGCTTGCGGAACTCTTAACAATGTCAATGTTACCTTTTTGTGCAAATAGGCTTACGGAAAACAAAGATGTTAAAATAAAAAGTAAGAATTGCCTCATAAGAATCAGATTTTCTTAAAAATGAGTTACAAAAATACAATATTATTTTAAAATCAGCAAGATTTAACTCTTTATTTTTCTTTATTCTTTGTTTTGTTCTGAATTTTGTTTGTCTTGCTTACGGATGCTAAGGCAATTTTTGGTTATTTCAAGACTTGAAAGCAGTGTGTTTTTTTATGAAAGCCAAGGAATCACCCCATTCATTGTAGACTATATTATGCTCTATCCCTCTCATTCTTATTTCTAAGCAGTTGGCACAATCATCAGGGCTGTCCTTGACACAGGCTTTGTCGGGATAGATAGCATAATCCTCTCTTTTGGAAGTCGGAGTGAGATTAGGCATTATTATATTTGCTCCTGCAACTATTGCTTTCTCTCTGCCGAGAGGGTCAAGGGTTTGGTTGGCAGTGGCAGATACCATATTGATTTCCGGCATGACAAGTCTGAGTATGGCTATCATCTTAAGGGTAAGAAACATTCTCTCTTGTTTATCGGGAATGTTTTCTCTGAATTGCCAAAGCGGAGTGTCTTGATGGGGAATAAAAGGTCCTAAACCAATCATCGCAACATCTTTTTGCTTAAAAAAAAGAATATCATCAGCTAAGTCTTCCGTGCTTTGAAAAGGCAGTCCGACCATAACGCCTGTTCCGACTTGGTAACCTAAATCCTTTAAGTCCTCGAGGCATTTTACTCTATTGTAAAAGGAATGCGTAGAATTTTTAGGGTGAATTTTGTAGTATAAATCTTCGTTTGAAGTTTCTATTCTCAACAAATAGCGGTGGGCACCTGCATTAAACCACTCTCGATAAGTCTCCTTGCTCTGCTCTCCGCAGGAAAGTGTGATACCTATTTTGTTTTCGGATACTTGTTTTATCTTCTTGATTATCTGGGTTATCTTTTCGGTAAATTCTTTGCCGCTTTGCTCTCCGCATTGCAAAGCAACAGAACCGTATTGCAAGCGTATGGCCTCTTGAATGCAGAAATCAATTTGATTATCGGAAAGGGTATAGGTGTTTTTCTTTTCAGTGCTTTTTCTCAGTCCGCAGTAGAGACAATTTTTTTCGCAAATGTTGGAGTATTCTATAAGACCTCTCAAGTGGACATCAAGACCTATGCTTTCCCTTTTAGTTTTCAAAGACTCGGCAAAAAGAAGTTTAGCCTCCGTTTTGCCGAGTTGTAAAAGCGAAATAATGTTTTCTTTCGTGAAGTTTTTATTCTGAAGTATTTGTTCCGTGATGCTCACTTTTTTTTATTTCTTTCCTTGGTTTGCAACCGCTTCCATAAGTTTCTTAACCGTCTCTTCGTCAGCAAGAAATCTGTGTTCTAACAGATTTAAATCATCGTCGAAAGTGAACAAATAAGGAATGCCTGTAGGAATGTTGAACTTGATTATTTCCTCTTTTGACATCTTTCTTAAATTCATCACTATTCCCCTTAGTGAGTTGCCGTGTGCAGCAATCAAAACGGTATCGTGCTGTTTGAACATAGGTAAAATGCTTTCGTTAAAGTAAGGCATACACCTTGCAATGCAATCCTCAAGAGATTCGGTTGCAGGCAAATCAGCAGGATTTATATCTTTGTAGCGGCAATCGTTTTTAGGATTTCTCTCATCGTTGTCTTCCAATGCAGGAGGTCTGCAATCAAAAACCCTTCTCCATTTTTCAACTTGTGCGTCTCCGTATTTTGTAGCAGTATCTTTTTTGTTCCAACCTTGCAATTGGCCGTAGTGTTTCTCGTTAAGCCGCCACGATTTATAGACAGGAAGATAGTCTAAATTCATTGTATCAAGCACTATGTTAAGAGTTTTTATTGCTCTTTTGAGATAAGAAGTGAAACAAACCTCGGGCTTAATCCCGAACTCCAAAAGGGCTTTGCCTCCCTCAACAGCCTCTTGTATTCCCTGTTCTGTAAGGTCTACGTCTTTCCAACCTGTAAACAGATTGAGCTTATTCCATTCGCTCTGTCCGTGTCTTATTAAAACTAATTTTTTCATATTATTACACTTTTTTATTATCTGTTAATAATTTAATATCCAATGTTTTGCCTATATTCTTTTTTGAAGACAGGACAATGAAAACTATTCCTGCAATGATGAAAGGCAGTGACAATATCTGACCCATATCAATCGGAAGAGCATCTTCCCAAGCCTCTTGATTGTTTTTCAGAAATTCCAATAAGAATCTTACTCCGAAAAGAGCAGTAAGAAAAATTCCGAAAATCATTCCTTGGTTTATTTTTATTTTTTTTGAGTTCAGAAGAGTGTAAAGGACTATACCTATTGTTATATATGATAATGCTTCGTACAAAGCAGTAGGGTGACATGCCACAGTTTGACCGTCTCTCACAAAGATAAAACCCCAAGGCAGGGAAGTAGGATGTCCGTAAATTTCAGAGTTCATTAAGTTGCCCAATCTTATGCTTGCTCCTCCGAAACAAATGGCTATGACTAACCTTTCCACAACCCACATAAACGGTATTTTGGTTTTGCGGCTGTAGATTATCAATGCTATGATTATTCCTATAGCTCCTCCGTGGGAAGCCAAGCCTTGATAACCCGAGAATTTCCATCCTTGAGCCGTTTCTTTGACAGGGAAAAGCATCTCTATGATATGCTTGGAATAATACGGAAAATCATAGAACAGACAATGCCCCAATCTGGCTCCGATTAAGACTGCAACAAAGCAATAGACAGTAAGTTTGTCTAAATAAACGGAACTCACACTGTCCTTGGCAAACATCTTTCTGAGAAGATAGTAACATATTATGAATGCAAGGGCGAACAAAATTCCGTACCATCTTATTTCAATGCTTCCGAGTTTAACCAAAATGGGTGAAACATTCCAAACAATACTCTGCAACATAGCCTTAATCTATATCTTTTTATCTTTTAATAAATTTACTCAAAAAAAGCTTTCCGCTCTTTTTTACAACGGAAAGCTTAAACTTTATTTCAGTATTACAGAACGGTGAATGACTATTTCTTTATTATAGTCTTCTCCTTAATTCTTGCACTCTTACCGGACAGTTTTCTCAAATAGTAAATTCTTGCACGTCTTACAAGACCGTATTTATTTACTTTGATGCTGTCAATGAAAGGACTGTTCATAGGGAATATTCTTTCCACACCGATACCGTTAGAAATCTTTCTTACAGTGAAAGTTCTCTCCATTTTGTGACCGGAAATCTGAATAACTATTCCTTGTAAAGCTTGTATTCTTTCTTTGTTTCCCTCGCGGATTTTGTATGCAACCGTAATTGTATCACCTGCCTTGAACTTAGGAAAATCTCTTTCTGTTATCTCTTGGCTTTCTACGTATTTCATCAATTCGTTCATCATGACTAAAATTCCTTATCTTTTAAACGGTTAAACATTCTTTTTATTTCTTAACAGCTTTAACGACTGCAGTGAAAGCCTCAGGATTGTTCATAGCCAAATCAGCCAAGACCTTACGGTTAAGATCTATATTGTTCTTGTGCAACAAGCCCATGAAAACTGAATAAGATATATCATTCAAGCGGCAAGCTGCATTGATTCTGTTAATCCATAAAGCACGGAACTATCTTTTCTTAACTTTTCTGTCTCTGTAGGCATAAGTCTGACCTTTTTCCCATTTGTTCTTTGCAACGGTCCAAACGTTTTTACCTCTTCCCCAATAACCTTTAGTACGGTTTAGAATTTTTTTTCTGCGCTGTCTTGATGCAACAGCATTAACACTTCTTGGCATTTTTTCTTTTTCTTTTTTTTATATCAGCGTCCGCTGGCTTAATTGAGCGATACTTTTTGACTGATACAATGGTTAATTACTTTGTTTTAACACTTTTTTTCTTAAGAAAGCAATTCTTATCTTCCTAACAATTCGTTCAAAACCTTTGCATCTGCAGTTGAAACTGTGCTGAATGCACAAAGATTTCTCTTTCTTTTGTTGGACTTCTTAGTCAAAATATGACTGTGATAAGCATGTCTTCTTTTCAATTTACCTGATGCAGTAACTGTAAATCTCTTTTTTACAGCAGATCTGGTTTTAGTTTTAGGCATCTTTCTAAGTCTTTTTTATTGTTAATAAATCTTATAAACTCTGTTTTGTAAGGAAATACCACCTCACAAAATTTTTGCAAAATTACTAAAATTTATTTAAATAGCAATTTATTTCATTAATTTTTTATATATTTACAAAAAAAACACTGTCTTCCCTTGAAGAGAAGACAATGTTTTTTCATTTATATACCGCGGTGAATTATTTCTTTCCGAATCTGGCTTCAAATTCCTTTTGCAGGTCTTCCCTAAAGTCAGGGTGGGCTACTTGAATAAGGTTTTCGGCTCTTTCTCTCAAGGTCTTGCCTTTAAGTTTTGCTATACCGTATTCAGTAACAACGTAATCAACGTCATTTCTTGAAGTCGTAACCGCTGCACCCGTTGCCAGCAAAGGAACTATACGTGAAACCGTTCCTTTTTTTGCCGTTGAAGGCATTGCCATTATGGAAACACCGTTTTTAGACATGGCAGCACCTCTTACATAATCGACCTGTCCGCCTGTGCCTGAGAACTGTGTCATACCCATTGTCTCCGATGCAACTTGACCCATAAGGTCTACCTCTATGCAAGAGTTGATGGAAACCATATTGTCGTTTTGCGCAATAACGTTAGGGTCGTTTACATAATCAACACCGTAAAGTTCAACGTTAGGATTGTTGTTCACAAAGTCGTAAAACTTTCTTGTACCCATAAGGAAGGTAGCCACATGTTTGCCCTTGTGAAGTGTTTTCTTACTTCCGTTGATGACACCTTTTTCAACCAAGTCCATAACTCCGTCAGAGAACATCTCGGAATGTATTCCGAGGTCTTTCTTGTCAGTAAGGAACATAAGGACTGCATCAGGTATAGCACCTATTCCAAGTTGCAGCGTGTCACCGTCTTTGATAAGTTTTGCACAGTTAGCACCTATGTTCTTCTCAACCTCGCCTATGTTAGGTCTTCCTAACTCCGGTGGGTTGTAAGAGCAAGGAACAATGTGGGTAAACTCCGAAACGTGAACCAAAGTGCCGCCGAAAGTGAAAGGAAGTTCGTCATTAACTTCGGCAATCACCGTCTTTGCTTTCTTAACCGAAGCAAGAGCGTAGTCGCATGACAAACCCAAAGAGCAGTAGCCCTCCTCATTAGGAGGAGCTACCGTTACAACAGCAACATCACACGGAATATCCTTGGCAAGCATTGAAGGAACGTCTTTGAAAAAGCACGGTATAAAATCTGCTTCATGGTCTTTGAGAGCCTGACGTGAGTTTGCGCCTATGAAGTTGGTAAGATGACGGAAATGACCGTAGCATTCCTCAGCATAAACTTCGCCCTCGCCGAGAGTAAGCATGTGATAAATCTTTACATTATTATAATTGTCTTTGTTCTTTGCCAAAGTCTGTATCGTCAAACGGGGAACTCCGGCACACTCAGACATAACCACGCAGTCATTATCTTTTATACTTTTAATGGCTTGTTCAATAGTGGTTACCCTTTTGTTATATTCAGCCTGCCAATCCATAATGATTTGTTTTATAAAGTTCTTGTTATTATTCTTTTATGTGAGCAATCTTCTTAGCCATTGCTTTCTTGCTTTCCATATCGCTTTGACGGGAAATCATAATTCTCTGAGCTTGAGGAGAACCTGCACCGTGCATTGACTCGGTTCTGTAACCTACGGCAGCAGTACCTAAAGTCAAGTTTTCTATCAAACGCAATATTCTCATTCTGTTTTCAGTCGGAACACTGTCTACTCCCTTGAAATATTTCTCAACGAAGTGTCCTACCTCTTTGCTTCTCAAGTCTTCTTCCGAAGGCATGGTAACCATAAGTCCGCCTGCTATATCCTCAGCCAAACGTGCTATTTCGTAAGGGAAACGTGTCACATTTTGCTTGCAAACGTTAGCCAACAATAAGTCTATCTGATAGTTGCCTGCCTTAGTCTTGCAACCCTCACAAGAGCATGCTATACCGCAAGCGTAAAGAGACTCATTAAGGTGGTTCATTTCTATAAGTTTATCTTTGATGTGCGAAGCCTTAGCAGCACCGTTGTACTCAGCAGCAACAGCAGCAGCACCTATCAAAACGTCACCTACACCTACCTTGCAGCCGCCGTAAGACTGACGGTGATAACCTGCAAATCTTTCAACCATCATACCTGCAAAGTCGTACTCTTTGCACATGAACACTCTCTCGTTAGGAATGAAAACATTGTCAAAAATAACCAAAGCCTCATGTCCGCCGAATTCTGAATTACCAAGGTCAATGTCGTGCAGTCTTTCCATTTTTCTCGTGTCGCATGACTGACGGCCGTAAATCATAGTAATACCCTCAGCGTCAGAAGGACAAGCGAAAGAAACGGCATAGTCTTTGTCGTCTTCCTTCATAGCAACCGTAGGCATGATAAGGTGTTCGTGAGAATTAACCGCTCCTGTTTGGTGAGCCTTAGCACCCTTAACCACGATACCGTCTTTTCTTACCTCTACGATGTGAAGATACAAATCAGGGTCTGCCTGTTTGGAAGGTGAAAGACCTCTGTCTCCCTTAGGGTCGGTCATGGCTCCGTCCACTGTCCAGTCGTTTTCCTGAACCAATTTCATATATTCAACGAAACGTTTGTGATATTCAGTTCCGTATTTTTCGTCCATTTCATATGTGGTTGAGAAAATAGCGTTGAAAGCGTCCATTCCCACACATCTTTGGAAACAAGCAGCGGTTTTTTGTCCGCAAAGTCTCTGCATTTTTACCTTATTGATAAGGTCTTCAGTACTTTGGTGAAGGTGGCAGAAACGGTTGATGGTTTTTCCCGTAAGATTAGACTTAACTGTCATTATATCCTTGTACTCGTCCATTTGTGCAAGTTCATAAGTCATTGCCACAGAGTTCAAAGACGGGCGGATAATAGGGTGATCAACAGGATTGTCAATTTTTTCACCGAACAAATAAACATTGAGTTTCATTTTACGAAGGCTCTCAATGTACTCTTCTCTTGTCATCATTGCTTTATATACTTTTTTAGATTAATACTTTATGTTAATTTTAAAATATTTCTCACATTAATTCTGCAAATATAGTTTTTTTTTCTTGACTAAGAAATATTTTTGAAAGAAAATAAACATAAATTTATCTTTTTTTTTAGAATTTTTTTTAACTTAATAATTTATAATGAATTATACAACCACTCATAGCCTCTTAAAAGGCAGCGGAAAAGAGAAAAAAAATTTTTTAATATATATGTGATTGATTTTAACGTTTGTTTCTCTGTTGCTGAAGAGTGAGTTTAGGGTTTTGCTGATGTTGTCAAGAAAATATAACTTGATTTCCTTGCGCTGAAACTAAGTTTTAATTTTCTGAAACTTGATTTTAAAAA
>JAFVAP010000149.1 GCA_017480455.1 Bacteroidales bacterium
GATTTGGAAATATTGACGGCAATGTATGAAAAATACAACGGAGATAAGAAATTCTTTAACAATTTCTTTGATAAATTGGCAGGAAACTCAACATTGAGGACCCAACTTTTGCAACATAAGTCTTCGGAAGAGATAAGGTTGAGTTGGAAAAAGGCTTTGGAAGATTATTATAAAATAAGACAGAAATATATCTTTTATTAGTTCTGTTTCATTTCGGAGTGATGACCGCAAGAGCGGAAATTCTCTTTCCAATACTTTTCTTCCAAGGAGGAAACTATTACACCCTTGGAAGAAGATGCGTGAATAAATTTGTCTTGTGTTATAAAGATGCCTACATGATTGACCTTACCTTTGCCAAAGAAAACAAGGTCGCCCTCTTTCATCTTGTTTTTACCCGATAACAGCTTTACGGCATTCTCCATGTCGGCACTGCGCCGCGGAAGTTTGATAGAGAAAACATCATTGTAAACATTGAAGACAAATCCCGAACAATCTACGCCGTTTTTTGTCAATCCGCCCAATTGATAAGGCGTCCCAATCCAAGAAATGCAATAATCGGTCATGGTAGAACCGTGAGTCTTCAGCATCTTCATAGATTGTGCGTAAATATCACTGTTACTCAATTCAGCGTTTCTTTTTACCTCTCTGTTGGATTTTGCAACGGTTTTCGCACTACTGCTTTTTGCATTTTTATTTGAACTGCTTAAAGTTGTATTTTTTCCTATTCTTTGCATATTTGCGCAAGAAAACATCATCAATGAGCAGACAGCAAGAATTAAAAGGTTGAAAAATTTTTTTCTCATAAGATATTATGTTTTTTTATTTCAAGATTAATGACAGGCATTCTTTTAAAGCATCTTCCCAATGGGGAATTGCACATTGCAAATATTCTTTTAAAAGGCTTTTGTCTAAGACAGAGTATTCAGGACGCTTCGCTTTGGTAGGATAATTTGCGGAAAGTATAGGGTTAATATTACACTTTAATCCGGCTAAATCATTAACCTTTTTCGCCAAATCAAACCATGATAAAACACCTTCATTAGAAAAATGGAGCAATCTGTATTTCTCTTCAGGCATTCCGCATTCAGATACTTTGTCAATAAGACTCATTATCGCTTTTGCTAAATCCGTGGCAAAGCAAGGGGACATCGTTTGGTCATAAACCACATTTATCAGCTCTTTTTCTTTGCATAGAGTGAGCATGGTTTTAACAAAATTTTTCCCGTATTCACTGTAGAGTCCGCTTGTGCGGATTACAAAACTTTTTTTACAGATTTCCAATGCTGATTTTTCGCCGCAGAATTTGGTTTTGCCGTATACACTCAGCGGATTTGCTTTATCAAAGGTTGAGTAAGGGTGTGAGGACTTTCCGTCAAAGACATAATCCGTTGAAATATGAATGAAGTATATGTTTTCTTTTTCACATACAGACGCAATGTTCTCTACGGCTTGGTGATTTATTAAACTGCATTTATCTTTTTCCTCTTCGGCATTATCAACTGCAGTATAGGCGGCTGCATTTATAAAAAAGTCGGGTTTTTCTTTTGAAACCAATTCTGTAATTGCCTCTTTGCTTGTTATGTCAAGTTCTTCCACATCGGTGAAAACAAACTCATGAGCATAGTTTCCGCTTATTTTCTTTATCGTTTGTCCAAGTTGTCCCTTGGAACCGCTGATTAGTATTTTCATGTTATGAAATTAAGTTTGTTTTATAAAAACAAAGCAAAATTAATACTAAATTTTGTTATAATTATTATCTTTGCAAAAAAATATAAAGCAGTGTATGACAAATAAATTAGTTTTAAATAAAGTTTTTTCAATCATAGTTTTGATTTACCTTTTTGCGTTACAGATTTTCCCTCCTTTGTGGGCGAACGACGTAACTTCGTTGCGTCATTTTTTGATTGCGCTTTTCGTTGTTGTATCCTCATTTTATATCTTCTTTTTTTTGTTAAAGAAGCATGAAAAATTGATAAGTCCCTTTGTCTTCGGAGGTTTTAAGGTTTGGATACTTCTCGTCGTGTTGATGTATCTGTCTCTCATTTGGGCTGTAAACCCGACAGAGGCCTTTGTTGTCAGCAATCGCTGGTTGCTTATTTTGATGAGTTCTGTTATTATTTCAATTCTGCTTTCAGATAGAACGGATTTGCTCAACGTTATCGTTTATTCTGCAATGGCAGTCGCTTTGGTAAATGTTGTTACCTGCATTGTGGGATATTATTATTTTGATTGTGCCGACTATCCTAATAAGATACCTATGATAAACGGAGGTTACGGAAACAAAAATATTTTTGCCGTTTGTTTGATGTTTAAATTGCCTTTCTTGTATTATGCTTTGCTTAAATACAAAAGAGTTTTTAAGGTGATTTCATCAGTTCTTATTGTTGCGGTTTGCTTCTGCCTGCCGATAATATCAACAAGAAGTGCCTTCGTTTGTTTGGCATTGAATATTATTATTTTGATTGTTTACTCCGTTGTCAATTTTCTGCATTTAAAAAAGAAGGATTACCTCTTTAAAGCCCTGCTTATATGTGTTCTTTTATTGGGAGGTTTTGTTTTGGGTTCTTACTTTGTGACCTATAATTATAAACACGGTGGGCACAAACAGGCAAACGCTTATGCCGTTTCTCAAAGGATAAAAGAAACAGGAACAGGTAAGAGTTCGCAAGTAAGAATAGGTATATGGAAAAATACTATTGCCGTGGCAAAGCAAAGACCTGTCTTAGGTTATGGAGCAGGTAACCACAAGATTGTTATAATGAAAGAAGAGACTCCTCAAAAAAGTAACTTTATTGTTTCGGATCATGCTCACAATGACTTTTTAGAGATGTTTTCGGAGTTGGGCTTAGTGGGATTAATCCTGTATATTTCTTTTTATCTCGCTATTATAGTCGCAGGATTCCGCATCATATTGAGCCGATACACACAAGAACCGTACAGATTGTTGAGCCTTGTTTCCCTTATGTTGCTTTTTACTTACATGAATGATGCAATGTTTAATTTTCCTAATGAAAGGGCTACGCCTCAAATTTATCTTGCACTTTCCGTTGCTTTGATGAGTTTGTCTTATTTGAAGTATAGGGAGCAAAAGGCAAAGACAGAAAGCAAGGAACGGAAGATGCCTATGCTCAATGTTTATGCTTTCGGATTTATTTCTTTGTTGTCCTTGTTTACTTTTGCAACGGAGACTATACATTTTTATTCTTCAGTATTGCAATATCAAAGGATAGTTTGCTATAATAACAAAAACAGAAAAGGAATTCCGCCTTCGTATTGGAAAGGTATGTTTCCGCCGTTTCCTAACATAGATGAAAGCACACGACCTATAGCAATAGGAATAGGAAATATGTATGCTCAGCAAGGAGACTACAGAAATGCGGTTGATATTGTTCTTCATGATAACAGCAATCCTTATCTTGCGATAAAGGAACATTCTCTCGCAGTTTGGTATAGTAATATGAATATGCCGGACAGCAGTATCTTTTATGCAGATAGATGTTTAAAAATGAAGCCCCGCCATTATGCTTCATTGAAAATTAAACTTAATAACTTGAAACGTCTTGGTAAGGACGGTGAAGCAATGAAAGTTTTGGACGGATATATAAAAGAACATCCCTTGAATTATAAACCGTGGCTGGAAAAAGCAGATACCTATATTAATGGAAAAGATTATTTCTCGGCAAAGCAAACCTTGGAGAATGCTCTTGAGGTTTTACCTGAAGAAAAAAATATTTTGAAGAAATTGCATGTAGTAGACAGTATATTGAATTTAGAACCTGTACAAGCGGGACTTTAGCATAAAGAACTGAAATAAAACTTTAATTATGCATGTTGCTGTTATAGGAGGAGGGGCTTCGGGAGTTTTTTTTGCCATTTGCTTAAAGGAATTAGACTCTTTTGCAGATGTTACAATCTTTGAAGCAAGTAATAAATTGCTCTCAAAAGTTGAGTTGTCGGGAGGAGGAAGATGTAATTGTACAAATACTTTTGAAAATGTAAAAAGGCTATCCGATGTTTACCCTCGCGGAGCCAATATGATGAAATCTTTGTTTAAGCAGTTCTCTCCTAAAGATACTGCTGCTTGGTTTGAAAACCACGGAGTGAAACTGAAAAAGCAGAATGACGGACGTGTATTCCCTTTGTCACAAGATTCACACACGGTAATAAATTGCTTTCTTTCTTTGCTGAAACGATATAATGTGAAGACAGAATACTCACACAGAGTTACATCAATAGAAGAACTGCATGGTTTTGATTGTGTCATCGTCTCAGTAGGCGGTTATCCCAATACGGAGTTAAATAACAGTTTGGCAAATCTCGGACACGGTGTGATAAAACCTTTACCCTCTCTTTTTGCTTTTGAATTAGGTGCTGATGCTTTAAGAAACCTTTCAGGCATAAGTGTAAACGGAGCGGAGTTACTTATACCTGCTACTAAGTTTCGGGCAAAGGGAGATTTGCTCCTTACTCATTGGGGAATAAGCGGCCCTCTTTGTCTCAAACTTTCTTCGTATGCGGCACCGTATCTTTCGGAAAAGTCATATAAATCCCCTCTTATAATTAATTGGACAGGGAAAAATTACAATCAATGCGAAGAAATGCTGAAAGATTGTTTTGATTCTAATCAACAAAAACTTATTTCAAATATCAATCCCTTTGCTTTGCCTAACTCATTGTGGCGATATATAATTGAGAAGTCTCTTAAAGAAAGAGCGAAAAATAAAATATCGTCTTTGAATTTAAAGGATGTAAACAGATTGTTAAACAATCTTTGCAGCGATGAGTATAATATAGTCGGGAAAGCTCCGAATAAAGATGAATTTGTTACTTGCGGAGGTTTAAGTTTGCAGAGTTTGGATAGGGAAACTTTGGAAAGCAAGTTTGTTTCAAATCTTTATTTTACAGGAGAGGCTTTGGATATTGACGGAATTACAGGAGGATTTAATCTTCAAGCGGCTTGGACTACGGCTTTCGTAGCTGCAAGGTCCGTTTATAAAAAATATTTAGGATAATTTATCTTTTTTTTAATTGCAATAAAAGTTTTATAAAATATATTTGTATTTTTGCATCTTGATAATGAAGAAATAAATATTAAACAAAAAGATATGACAATGAAAAGAACAAACATTTTGATTTTTTTATTTGTTGCCGTTTCATTGACAGCAACAATAAGTACGAGGGCTTGCACCAATTTCCTTTTCTCTAAAGGTGCTACTAAAGACGGTTCAACTATGATAACCTACGCTGCTGATTCCCATACCTTATATGGTGAGTTGTATTACAACCGTGCGGCGCAATACCCTGCAGGAACTATGATTCAAGTTATTGAGTGGGACACAGGAAAGCCTCTTGTTAAGATTCCGCAAGTTGCACAGACCTATACGACAGTCGGAAATATGAATGAGTGGGGCTTGACAATAGGAGAAACTACCTACGGAGGAAGAGAAGAGTGCTGGGATTTAGGAAACGGTATAGACTACGGCTCTCTTATTTATCTGACTCTTCAAAGAGCAAAAACCGCCCGTGAAGCCATTAAGACAATAGCAGAATTTATGGCAACATACGGCTATGCGTCCGAAGGGGAAAGCTTTTCCATTGCAGACGGAGATGAAGTCTGGATTATGGAACTTATAGGCAAGGGTAAACAAGTAATGGATACCGTAAGGGATAAAAAAGGTAATGTTAAGAGTGTTAAAGCTAATAAAAAATGGACAAAAGGCGCTGTTTGGGTTGCAAGACGTATTCCTGACGGATATGTTTGCGGTCATGCCAATCAAGCACGTATAACTACATTCCCTTGGCAAAAGAAAGGCTCTTTTGCATCTATTTCTTCAAAGAATTTAAAGGAAATATTCCGTCCTGAAGTTGAGACTGTCTATGCAGAAGACGTTGCTGATTATGCAAGAATGCGCGGTTGGTTTTCAGGTAAAAACGAGGATTTTTCTTTCTCTGACACATACGCACCTTTGACTTTCTCGGGAGCAAGAGGTTGTGAGGCAAGAGTATATGCAATGTTCAACAGAGTAAATTCTTCAATGAGAGAATACGAAGACTATGCCATGGGTAAGGATTTAAGCCACCGTATGCCTTTGTGGATAAAACCGGACCATAAAATCTCTGTTAAAGAAGCTATGGATTTGATGCGTGATTACTATCAAGGCACTCCTATGGATATGAGTAAAGATTTGGGTGCAGGACCTTTTAAATGTCCATACAGATGGCGTCCTATGAATTGGGAGGTAGACGGAAAGAAATACGTACATGAAAGAGCTACATCAACACAACAAACAGGCTTCTCTTTCGTTGCACAAACGAGAAATTGGATGCCTGCTAAGGCTAAAGGTATTCTTTGGTTCGGAGTTGATGATACTTATACTACGGTTTACACACCTATGTATGGTTCTATAAATGAAACTCCTCTTTGTTTCAAAGAAGGAAACGGCTCAATGACAGAATATTCCCCTACATCAGCATTTTGGAAATTTAATCAGGTGTCAAACTATGTTTACACCCGTTGGTGCGATATGATTGTTGATTTGCAGAAAGTACAAAATAACTTGGAAAATTCGTTCATCGAAGAGGTGGAAAAACTTGATGCAAGAGTAAAAAACATGAATGAAAGTCAGATGAGAAACGAACTTACAAAGTTTTCTCTTGCTAAGGCTGAAAAAACATTTAACGAGTGGTCAAATCTGTATAATTATCTTTTGGTTAAATATATAGACGGTAATATAAAGAAAGAAAAAGACGGCAAATTCGAAGAGACAGGTTACAGAAAGGGTGATGCAGTATTTCCTATGCAACCTGAATATCCTAAAGAATGGTACCGTATGATAGTGAAAGACCACGGCAAGGTGATAGAAGACCTTAGTAAATAATTATTTTACTGCAGCTTTATAATATTTGGGTACGGTGAAACTGAAAGGTTTCACCGTACCTTTGTTTTTTGTTAGCACTTTTATATATGTGAACTTAAAAAAGCAGAGTAATAATTTTCTCTTTTTATTATTTGGAACTTATTGATTTTCAATCTCTCTGTTGTAAAGTGCTATTTCATCTTTTTAAAATCAAGTTTTGCGGGAATGAAACTTGATTTCGCTGCGCTGAAACTTGATTTTAATTTTCTGAAATCAAGTTTTATTTTTCTGAAACTAAGTTTGAATAAAACAGGATAAAAAAATACGTTTTTAGATAAAAAACGACGGAGTTTTCAATAAACTGTTGAGGTTTTACAATAATTAGGTAAAAATGCCGTTATCAAATTTAAATGACAGTATAATCTATAAAAATAAATCAAGCAATGTATAATAATTTTCAAAAGTATTTACAACAGGAAATACAACAAATAAAAGACGACGGTCTTTATAAGAATGAACGTATCATCATTACTCCTCAATCTGCTGCTATCAAGACTGAGGGCGAGGGAGATGTATTGAATTTCTGTGCAAACAATTATCTTGGATTGGCTGACAGCAAAGAGTTGATTGAGGCTGCAAAAGAGGCTATGGATAAGAGGGGTTACGGAATGTCAAGCGTCCGTTTTATTTGCGGAACGGGTGATATACACAAAGAATTGGAAAAGAAAATTTCAGAATTCTTCGGAACTGAGGACACTATCCTTTATGCAGCATGTTTTGATGCTAACGGAGGTGTGTTTGAGCCTCTTTTCACTGAGCAAGACGCTATTATATCCGATGCTCTTAATCACGCTTCTATTATAGACGGTGTAAGACTTTGCAAGGCTAAACGTTTCCGCTACAAGAATGCTGATATGGAAGATTTGGAAGCTCAACTTATAGCAGCAAAAGACTGCCGCTTCAAAATAATAGCAACAGACGGAGTTTTCTCTATGGACGGAAATGTTGCACCTGTTGATAAGATTTATGAGTTGGCTCAGAAATATGATGCCCTTGTAATGGTTGATGAGTCTCACTCTGCAGGTGTTGTCGGTAAAACAGGAAGAGGAACAACCGAACAATATAACTTGAGAGGCAAAATAGAAATTCTTACCGGAACATTAGGAAAAGCTTTCGGCGGAGCAGTGGGCGGATTTACCACAGGAAAGAAAGAAATAATTGAGATGTTGCGTCAGCGTTCACGTCCTTATTTATTCTATAATTCAATTCCTCCTTCAGTAGCAGGTGCTGCAGTAAAGATGTTTGAAATCATAACAAAGGACAATCATCTTCAAGATAAGTTACACGACAACACCAACTACTTCGTTGAAAAGATGAAAGCAGCAGGTTTTGATATTAAACCTACTCAGTCAGCTATTTGTGCCGTAATGGTGTATGATGCTCCTTTGTCGCAGAAATTTGCTGCTGAATTAAGCA
>JAFVAP010000012.1 GCA_017480455.1 Bacteroidales bacterium
CAGACCGTTTCGCTACTCCGTTAAGGAAGTTTGCGTTTGCAAAATTATAACTAATTTTCTTTCTAACCAAATTTTTTAAAAGGTTTTTTACCTTTTTCTTTCTTCAAGATGTCTTCTTATAACTGATATTTCAAAGAAAATGAGAGATAAGTTCCTCCATAATTATATGACGGTAAGAATGTTATGCTTGCTTTTGATGAAAAAACACTTTTAAACAATCTTTCTTCCAAAGGAAGTAATAAATGGGCTAACTTAGCGGAAAGAATACCGAAACCTGCTCCTGCTATTACGTCATTAAACCAATGCCTTTCGTTGTATAAACGCATAAAAGCAACTCCCGTTGCCATAGTATAAGCCGCCAAACCCCAGCAAAGACCATACTATTGCCTTATAAGTTCAGCACCCATGAAAGCAGTAGCCGTATGACCCGAAGGAAAAGAAGTCTTAGCCGAAAAATCGGGGCGTTTTTCTGCTACATTATCTTTAGTAAGAGTTACTGATGCTCTGAGAATTACTACAGAAGTAAGGGTAAGAAGCAGTCTCTGCGATACATTATATTCAGACGGAACTCCTGTGTATTCTAAAAACAGACTGCTTATTGCAGGAAAATATTGCAAGTAATCATCAAAATTCATGTAATCGCCGTCACGCAAATCTTCCATTATGTCTTTAATGTCTGAGTTCAAAGAATGAAAACTACTGCTGTTCACACCATAAGAACCGATTGCAACAAGAGAAACGGGAAGAATAAAATCAGTCCATTTTTCCTGCGCCGAAACATGAAAATTCAGTATAATAACAGAAAGAAAAACAAAAAACAATTTCATAAAACTAAGAAGGTAAACACCCTGTTTTAATATTGCAAAGATAAGTCTTTTTCAGAAAAAAAATAAAACTTGATTTCAATTTTCTGAAACTTGATTTCAGCGTCGTAAATCTTCGTTTTAATTTTCTGAAATCAAGTTTTATTTTCGCAGCATCTGATTTACTTATTTCTGAAAACAGAAATCATCATATTTTCAAAAAATAATACAAAATCAAGACTTGGTTTTCTTTTGCCACTAATAAGAGAAAAAGAAATATATTGTTGATTTCTGCGTAATTATCGCTCTATTTAAGTTTGTCAGTTATCTGCTTATAATGGTCTTTATAAGTTTTATCCCACTGATTTTGAGGAATGTCTATGCCATCCATAACTCTCTTCGCTTCTGAGTATCTTCCGAGTTTGTAAAGCACCCAAGCATAAGTATCAAGATAGGTTATGGTATTACTCACACTTACAACTTTCTCTGCCATTTCAAGAGCCTTGTTGAGATTTTTGTTTTCCAAGGAAAGATAATAAGCATAATTGTTAAGCACAGCTACATTGTCGGGATTGACTTCAAGAGCCTTGTCATAGAAAGCAAAACACTTTTCCTTATCATTAAGAGCGTGATAACAATCGCCGAGATTCATATACAGGTCTTATAATATGGTTTTGTCATCTTCAGCAAGAACAACTCCTGCTTCAAAAGTCTCGACAGCACTTCGATAATCTTCGTTTATCTCTTGATTAATCCCTTTGAACAAATAAGGAAGAGGTTGTTCCGGATAAGTTTCTATAGCAAGATTTGCAAAACTAATCATAGTATCAGGAGAAGCAAAAGTACTCATAGCAAAGAGAACATTCTGAAAAACGGAATAATCATTGCAGCCTTTTTTAATTGCTTCCTGCCCTGTTTGGCTTGCTCTCGGATAATCCTGCTTACGCATATAGCCTGTATTCAAAAGAACGTAAGTTTTACAATCCGCAGTGTCACCGCTCTTCTCAATGGTTTCCAAAAGAGAGAAAAACCTCTCAAAAGTCAAAGAATCGGTGTCTACTTCCCTGCCGTAAACAGAATATATTACACGTATCTTGCTCTGAGTATCAATATTCTTCTGAGCCATTGTCTTTTTAAGATAGAAGAAAGTTGAATCCTCATTCTTATTTGTCATATAATAGTTTGCCAAAGCAATATTGATATCCTCATTATCCGGGTCTGTCTCCTTTACCTTATTATAATAGCGGAACGCAGACTGATAATCCTTCTCTTTCATCTTCATCTCAGCCAATATAGACAGATATTTAGTTTGGGAAGGGAAAGCTTCGGCAAGTTTAATTATCTCTTGCTCTGCTTTTTTATTGTCTTTGTTCTCACGGTAAATTTGAAATTTTTGCATGGAAGTCATTTCATTAACTCCAAATCTTTCTTCCATACGGTCCAAAACAGAGATTTCTCCTTTTTTATCCCCTTTTACATGATAGATAAGAGCCAACTGTTGCCAATATTCCAAAACTTGAGGTTCTTGTTTCACTATCTTTTCCAAGACTGATGCAGCATTATCATAGTCTTGCAAAGCCATGTAAATCTCACATAACTGTATCTTGTACCAAATATTGGAATTCTTTTCCGCTGCCTGTTTTCCGTAAGAAAGAGCCGAAGAAAAATCTTGATTTTCAAAACAGATACCCGACAGATAATAAAGAGCAGTGGCATTATCCTTATCCTTGGCAAGAACAGACTTAAAAAGTGTTTCTGCTTTTGCATTGTTACCGTTGCCGTATTCGGTTACGGCATCAATAATCAAAGCATTGACACCATAATCCTCAGTTCTATTCTCTTGTGTCCGCTTAGTGCCTGCACAAGAGAATAGAAGAACTGCGAATAAGAAGAGTGTGAATAAATTTCTTATCATTTCATTATTTTATATTGCTGTAAGCACCCAATGAAAGTTGATCAGGTTTTCCTGAATACACAACGGATTCTCCCAACATGGAGTTTTCCAACACTGCATTTTCTATTTGTGAGTTTCGGTCTATAATAGAATTTTTTATAACCGAGTTACGCAATGAGCAACCCTCACCTATGCTCACGAAAGGACCGATAACACAATTTTCAACCATAACATCTTTTCCTATATTATAAGGAGGTATCAGTATTGCATCGTTTCCTCTGACCGAGGTATCCATTGAGTGAAATCTGTCATTCAATTCAAGGAGTCTTCTATTGGTATGAACCACCGCATCTTTGTTTCCGCAGTCCATCCACTCAGAAACTATCTCGGTTGTAAACTCATATCCGCACTGAAGCATATTTTCCAAACAATCGGTTAGTTGATACTCTCCCGATTTCATTATATTATCATCTATCAATCTCTTTATCTCTGAGTAAAGTCTCTCTCCGCTTTTGAAATAATAAATACCGATGATAGCTTCATTGCTGACAAATTGCTTAGGCTTTTCCACAAATTGAAGAATCTTACCTGTCTTCCCGTCTTTCTTGACAACGCCGTATTGTTCAGGATTTTCAACTACAGAAGTCCAAATAATGCCGTCTTTATTCAAATCCATAGTAAAATTGGCTTCAAACAAAGTATCTGCAAAAGCAACTACCGTGTTACCTTTCAACAAATCCTTTGCACACCAAACAGCATGCGCAGTTCCCAAAGCTTCATCTTGATGAAATATTCTTCCTTTTGCTCCCAAGGATTCTGCAACTGTTACTAAGTCTTTTTCAACTTTCTCGCCGAAATTACCTATAACAAAGCCTATCTCATCAACCTTTCCATTACAGGTTTTCACTATGTCTTCACAAAGTATCTTAACGATTTCCCTATTGCAAACTTTGACTAAAGGTTTCGGCGTTGTGATAGTATGGGGACGCAAACGCTTTCCCATACCTGCCATTGGTATTATAATATTCATAGGAAAAAATTTATTAACTCTTTATTATTTTTTTAACAAAAACAAAAAAAGACCTGATACTTCTTTCCGTAAAGAGAAGTTTTTCAGGTCTTTTAAATCCAATATATATTATTCTTCCGAAGAAGTAAGTTTTGAGCAAATGAATTCTCGGTTCATACGTGCTATATTAGTACGTTTGATAGATTTAGGACACTCTGCCTCGCACGCATACGTATTAGTACAAGCGCCGAATCCCAAATCATCCATTTTCTTTATCATCTTAACAACACGTTTCTTTGCCTCAGGCTTACCTTGCGGTAAAAGAGCGAACTGACTTACCTTTGCACTCACGAAAAGCATAGCACTTGCATTCTTACATGCAGCAACACAAGCACCACAACCTATACAAGAAGCAGCATCCATTGCTTCGTCAGCATCCTGTTTAGGAATAGGAATAGCGTTAGCATCGGGAACTCCTCCTGTTGTTGCAGAAATATATCCGCCCTCTTGAATTATTTTATCAAAAGCACTCCTGTCTACAACCAAATCTTTGATTACAGGAAAAGGTCTTGCACGCCAAGGCTCTATTGTTATGGTGTCGCCGTCGTGAAATCTTCTCATGTGAAGTTGGCATGTGGTTACACCATCGTCAGGTCCGTGAGGACGTCCGTTGATATAAAGACCGCACATTCCGCAAATACCCTCACGACAGTCGTTGTCAAAAACAACAGGATGCGCAATATTGTCATTGATTAATGTTTCGTTCAAGATGTCCAACATCTCCAAAAAAGAACAATCGGGTGATATACCTGTCAACTTATAAGTTTCAAATCTTCCTTTGGCTTGGGCATTTTCCTGTCGCCATATTTTCAATGTGAAATCCATAATTCTTTATTTATAATTTCTTTGTTGTACTTTGATAAATTCGTAATTAAGGTCTTCCTTATGTAATTCGGGTTCGGAACCTTCACCTTTATATTGCCAAGCACCGACAAACATAAAGTTTTCGTCATCTCTTTTTGCCTCACCCTCTTCTGTTTGATGTTCCTCACGGAAATGACCTCCGCAACTTTCTTCTCTCTGAAGTGCGTCCATAGCAAGAAGTTCCGCCAACTCAACATGGTCTGCAAAACGCAGGGCTTTTTCCAATTCCGGATTCATACATTCATTGGCTTCATCAACTCTTACATTCTTCCAAAATTCTTCTTTCAATGCCTTAATCATAGGTATAGCTTCGGTCAGACCTTCTTTGTTACGTCCCATTCCGACTTTTTCCCACATTATATGACCGAGTTCTTTTTGGAATGAATCTACAGTTCTGTTTCCTTTTACAGAGAGAATCTTTGCTATTTTTTCATTTACTTCCTTCTCTGCCAAGTCAAAGGCTTCATGAGTCGTAGGTATAGGAGCATTATATATCTCCGCAGAAAGATAATTCTGAACAGTGTAAGGAAGAACAAAGTATCCGTCTGCCAAACCCTGCATCAAAGCACTTGCACCCAAACGGTTAGCACCGTGATCCGAGAAGTTACACTCTCCTGCTGCGAACAAACCGTCAATAGTTGTTTGCAATTCGTAATCAACCCAAAGACCGCCCATAGTATAGTGAACAGCAGGGTAAATCATCATAGGAGTCTCATACGGATTATCATCGGTTATCTTTTGATACATTTGGAACAAGTTACCGTATCTTTCTTCTACTTTATCCTTTCCTAAACGATTGATAGCATCTTTAAAATCCAAGAAAACGGCTTTTCCCGTTCCTACTCCGTAACCTGCATCGCATCTCTCTTTTGCCGCACGCGAAGCTATGTCTCTCGGAACCAAGTTACCAAAAGCAGGATAACGTCTTTCCAAGTAATAATCTCTGTCTTGCTCATCTATATCGTTTGCGGTCTTTTCTCCTTTGCGTATTGCCTCTGCATCTTCTTTCTTCTTAGGTACCCAAATTCTTCCGTCGTTTCTCAAAGACTCACTCATAAGTGTAAGTTTCGACTGATAATCTCCGTGAACAGGAATACAGGTAGGGTGAATCTGAACATAACAAGGATTAGCAAAGAATGCTCCTTTTTTATAACACTGCCATGCTGCCGAACCATTGGAATTCATTGCATTGGTTGAAAGATAGTAAACATTACCGTAACCTCCCGTTGCAAGGATAACACAGTGTCCGAACCAACGCTCAATCTCTCCTGTCTTAACATCACGGGTTATTATTCCTCTTGCCTTACCGTCAATTATGACAAGGTTTTCCATTTCCTTTCTTGCATACATTTTAACCGTACCTGCCTTGATTTGTTGGCTAAGTGCAGAGTATGCACCCAAAAGAAGTTGCTGTCCGGTCTGACCTTTAGCATAGAAAGTACGGCTTACCTGCGCTCCTCCGAAAGAACGGTTAGCCAAATATCCCGAATACTCCCTTGCGAAAGGAACACCCTGTGCAACGCATTGGTCTATAATACTATTGGAAACTTCTGCCAAACGGTAAACATTTGCTTCCCTTGCTCTGTAGTCTCCTCCCTTGATAGTATCATAAAATAAACGTCCGACACTGTCACCATCGTTAGGATAGTTTTTTGCTGCGTTTATTCCGCCTTGAGCTGCTATTGAGTGCGCTCTGCGCGGTGAATCTTGGATACAAAAAACTTTCACATTGAAACCTAAAGCGCCTAAAGAAGCTGCTGCTGACGCTCCAGCAAGTCCTGTTCCTACAACTATTACATCTAATTTTCTTTTATTTGCAGGATTGACCAATTTCTGTGAGGCTTTATATTTTGTCCATTTTTCAGACAAAGGACCCTCAGGGATTTTGGAATTAAGTGTTGCCATATATTTATCTGTTTTTATTATTCTTAAAAATAAAAATACAAGTCTATGTATTCCTTTGCAAAATTACAAATTTATATTAATTTCATTAAATTTTTATCATTAAATATTAAAAAAAATGTATTTCAAAATGCAAATACAGAATATCAGGATAAAGAAACAGACACAAGAATCAAAAAAAGAATTCAACCGAAAAGAAACCTCAACTCCCTCAATTCAGCAACTATGTGGTTTGATTTTTTATCTTCGAGTATCAAGTGACCGTATTCATTTACACCTGTTATCTTTGCCGAAATTATTTTACCTAAGTATTCATAATTTCTGAAAGTATCAAAAAAAAGAAGATTGGAAAGATAATCAGCATCTATACTTTTCAGTTCATTATTTTTGAATGCAAGGTATTTTGCCGCAATTCTATCAACAAGCAAACACAGTAAATTTTCCTTATCAAAAACTTTCCCCGTTTCTAAAACTAAAGAAGTCGGGTTAGGTGCAAAAATAAATTTTTTCTGATTAACATTAAGACCTATTCCTACATATACAGAGGAGAGTTCAGACCCCAATATCTTGTTTTGAACCAATATTCCGCAAATTTTATTCTCCTTTACATAAATATCATTGGGCCATTTTATCTTAACATCTCTCAATCCCAACTGAGCCAATACTTCTGCTATAGCAAGGGAAATTATCTTAGTTATCACGTATTGCTCCGCGGGATTAATAAAATAAGGTTTCAACAAAAGGGAAAAGCAAATATTTTTTCCGTCTTCGCTTTCCCATTTATGGTCTCCTTGTCCACGGCCTGCACTTTGTTTATACGTGTACACATAAGTAAACTCCTCCAAAGCGTCTTTTTCATCCAAGTCCATCAAATAAACTTGCGTAGACGGGACAGACTCCAAATATATACCGTTTCTTGTAATCATTGTTTTGTATTTTTGAAAAGAAAATAAAAAATTGTAGTGTTAAATCTTCTGACCTAACACTACAAAAAGTTCTTCTCTATTTCAAACTAACTTTAGGCAAAACTGCAATCGTTCCGTTTACTCTTTGCAGCAGTCCGTCACCGTCCCGATAGTAAATATCGAAAACATAGGTTCCTTGAGGCACAAATTCATTGCCCTTATATCTACCGTCCCAACCTTGATTTGGCTTTCCTGAGAAAATTTTTGTTCCCCAACGGTTATAAATGTCAATAGTAAAGTATTCCAACATAGAACCCTTAGGTTGAAATATTGCTAAATCCAGATCAGGGTCGCCCGGAGTGAACGCATTCGGCAAATAGAAAGTAAAATCAGGAACTACATAAATCGTATCGTAAGCAGTATCGGGACAATATGCAGCATTG
Organism: Bacteroidales bacterium; assembly: GCA_017480455.1. Lineage (GTDB taxonomy): Bacteria > Bacteroidota > Bacteroidia > Bacteroidales > P3 > Scybalousia_A. Next base: position 7,881 of record JAFVAP010000012.1, read on the forward strand.
TAAGCTATTAACTGTATCACATAAGGCGTAAGCGTATCTCCGGCAGGATAACTCTTCGCTCCGGAAATATAATGCGTTGTATCATCAGCATTTTCTATTATTCCATTGTCATTATAATTAAAGTTCCACCGTCTATCCACTGCATTAATAGTCAAATCTTCATAATTCAAAGTTGAGGAAGATGTTGTCAATCTGTGGGAAGAAAGAGACATCTTCGCTTTAACCAATGAAACCACCGTAATATCTACAGAGGAAGTGGCGATACATCCGTTTTCGTCGGTAATAGTTACAGTATACTCCGTATTCTTTTTAGGAGAGACTTCGGGTTCCCGTAATGACTCCTGTCCAAAGAGACTTTCATCTGTAGGCTCTGCACTCCAAAGATATGTTTCCGTCTGCGGACATGACAGAGTTACTTTTTCACCCTCACATATATAGTTTCTGCTTATTGATGCTTGAGTTGTAGCACCGTTAATCAAATATTGAACGGAATGAGAGAAAGTTCTTCCGCAAAAATCTTCTACATTTATATTGAATACAACAGGTTCTTGAATTATCGGTCTGTAGACTATGAGCATCGAATCTGCATCTCCTACGTAGTGAGCCGTAGTATCAAAAAGCACTTCGTTTTGTTCGTTGGTTATGATTGCCCGTGTAAAGTTGTGTGCTCCGTGACTCACTATCTTAATTTCTTCTCTCAACGGAAGTTCATTATCACAATAAACTTTTCCTCCGAAGACCTCAACCGTCATTTCATCGGGTTCTTGCAACAGAATGCGTATAGTATCCCTCGGAGTGCAATCATTAATGTACTCACTTATCAAAAACAATGTATCCGTAGCAAGAGGTGCTTTAGCGTCATTGTGCAAGAAGTTAATCCAAAAATGCCCTTCTGTTCCGTGACGCGGAATATTTATAGTAGAACCAACAGGCTCACCGTCGTCGTTTACAATCTCATAATCATCTCCCTCTGTCAATGTTCCCAAATCAGAAGACTCTATCTGGACACTGTATTGCCGCGAAGAATTCGGGTCAAAATTCGGGGAGACAGAAACTTTTAAGTTAGAGCAACCTTTGGTATAAACCGGTAAATTATCATCTGTAAAAAACGATGCGTTTGAATTATCAACCGAAAAGTTATAAGCATCGGCATGAAGTGAATTTGCCTTAAGATAAACGGCAGAATTAAGAGCCTTATCTGATATATCGCATATAGCCAACTCTATTCTATAACGGTAGCAAGGCACAACTTCTATCTTTTTTGTTTCCAATTCAACGGTATATCCGTTCATCATACAATTTGTATTGTCAGTATTAGTACGGAAATACGCTGAATGGCTCAAATCACACGTAGGGTTACTCGTACTTCCTGAAGAACCGACACTGCCGCTGTTTACCTTATTAATCATAACAGGCAATTCATAATCCGGAGGTATAAGGGCAATATTCTCATTCTGATAATAAGTACCGTAAGATGTAACTATATTGTTGTTTTCATCATAAGGCCCGGAGATAAAAAAGCCGAAAGTATCATTGTAATCACTACATACGTAAGTAGGATATTCTTCCGAAGCAAAACAATAAGAAAAAGAAAGATTCTCACTTTTAGGAATTATCCAAAAAGAAAGACATGCTATATCGTTCATAGATTTGTTACCTCCCATAGAAGTATATACTTGATACAAAGCAGGCGAATAGGTCGTTCCTCCGTCAGCAGGCGGATTTACCTGCGTAGATCCATGAGACCCGGGCGCATTTTGTCCCGCATCAGTGCAATCTCCTGTCACCATAACTATACCCGATGACAGCGGCATATTGGTTCCGCCCGTTGTTGCATTGGTAAAAGTTCCTATAGCATTGGAATTTATCACTGTTTGACCGTTAAATTTCGGCGCTCTCGTAGGATAGGTATCCAATTCCACACTTTCGTCCGAAATAAAATAATCATTAACCAACGTTGCCACACTCATACCTTGCGCAGGAGTAACAACAACCTGTGCAAACGAAGACACACAAGTCAGAAGTGCGGATAACAGACCTATAAACACTGTTTTTTTCATACTTTCTCTCTTTTTGCTTTCTTTATTCAAGGATAACAAAAACAGAATACAGTCACCCTTGTTATAAAAAAAAGATTTATTTTTGCAAAAATAATAAAATTTGTTTATGCTATGAAATTTAAGAATAAATTTATAAAAATTTCTTTATTTATTTTTTTTATTGCCGCTTGTCTTTCCTGCGAACAAGCGCCCAAACAACCCAAACCGTCTACTTATCTGAGGCTTGATGTCAATAAATCAGAGTATATAAAATTCGACACTTTGTCTTTGCCTTTTTCTTTTGAATACCCTATGGATTGTTCGCTGCAAACACTAAGCAGCAAAGAAAAATCAATGAAATGGTTCAATATAAACGCAGAAGAATACAACTTCGAAATAAACGTAAGTTATTTTTCACTGCATTCAAAAAATGATTTACAGGCAGCAATTGATGATTGCTTTAAATTTTTGGACAGACACAAGAAACTGTCTGCAGGCATAGTTCAACAAGACTACAAAAACGAAGCGCTGAAAGTTTACGGCACCGCCTTTGAAATAAAAGGAAGAGACGTCGTTTCTCCGTATCAGTTTTACCTTACAGATAGTACGAAGCACTTCATAAGATTTGCGCTCAACAACAAAACAATTCCCAACAACGATTCCATTGCTCCTGTTGTCAAAAGGCTGAAAGAAGATATGCGTCACATCATAAACACTTTCCGCTGGAAAGAATAGATGGTGCCTTACTTCATTTCCAACCAATTTTTTCCTACTCCGCACTGGGCCACAACAGGAACTTTCAGAGGTAAAGCCTCTTGCATAACCCTCGGAACAAGTTCTTTCATAATCTCCAACTCACTTTCAGGAACGTCAAATATGAGTTCGTCGTGTATTTGCACCAATAGTTTGCTTTCAAGTTTTCTGTCCTTTATCTCTTTGTAGATATTGACCATAGCAATCTTTATCATATCGGCACTTGTTCCTTGAATAGTCATATTGACAGCATTTCTGTTGTCAAAATTTCTTAGATTTGCATTGGCGGAATTAATATTTTTCAGATAACGTCTGCGTCCTAAAACTGTCTGAGCAAAACCATTCTGTTCTGCAAAAGCGATACGGTCGGCTATAAATTGCTTTACTCTTGGGTAAGCGAGAAAATATTCGTCTATCAATTGCTGTGCTTCCCTGCGTGGAATGAATAATGACTCTGAAAGACCGAATGCCGAAATTCCATAGATAATTCCGAAGTTCACTCCCTTAGCGGAAGAACGCATTTGCTTTGTTACCTCTTCGTCACTTACGTGATAAATTTTTGCAGCCGTTGAAGTATGAATATCTTTTCCTTCAATAAAATCCTTACAAAGATGTTCGTCCTCAGACAAAGAAGCAATTATTCTCAGCTCTATTTGTGAATAATCAGCCGAAAGCAGATAGTGACCGTCAATATTAGGAACAAAGGCTCTCCTTATCTCTTTTCCCTGCCCCGAACGTATAGGAATATTCTGCAAATTAGGGTTTGCGGAAGACAAACGCCCTGTTGCAGTCACGGCTTGATTGAATGTGGTATGTATTCTGCCTGTTTTCTTGTTCGTTAATAAAGGAAGAGCATCCACATACGTATTTTTGAGTTTCGAAACTCTTCTCCACTCTAATATAAAAGGTATTATAGGGTGATAAGCCGCAAGTTTTTCCAACACTTCTTCGGAAGTGGAAAACTGTTTGGTTTTTGTCTTCTTGGTTTTCTTTCCTTCTGTTATATCAAGTTTTTCAAACAGAATATGCCCCAGTTGTTTCGGAGAACCGATATTAAAAGGCTCACCTGCATATTCAAATATTTTATTTTCTAAAATTTCTTTCTCCTCCTGCAAAAGCAAAGAGTATTTTTTCAAAACCGTTCCGTCTATCCTTATTCCTTCTTTTTCCATTGAGAAAAGCACATAACTCAAAGGCATCTCCACATCATAAAAAAGGGATTCCAAACCACCTTCTTTTAATTTTTCCTTAAAAACAGGCAAAAGGCGGAAAACAACATCGGCTTGCTCGCAAAGACAGTCTTTCTCTTTTGCACCGTCATTCCCTGATGCCGAAATCATCTCATAATTCAAATAAATCTGAGACAAATCGTCTAATTTACCACGCTCTTCGGAAGATATAAGATAGTGAGCAAGCATAATATCAAAATTATTCCCTCCAACAGAGACATTTTCATTGCTCAAAGCATGGTTTATCTTTTTTATATCGTAGCAAATCTTAACTATCTCTCTGTTTTCAAAAATCTCTTTCAAATCTTTGTTGATAACGGGCTGCCCGTTTGTTGAATAAAAGAAAGCTTTTCCTTTTTCAGTACAAAAAGAAACGGCTTTTATGCTGCAATCCAAACTGTCTTTATCCGTAAGCAAGGAAAAGGCAAAATATTTCTTCTCTTTGATTTCGGCAATTAAACTGTCAAGGTCACTGATGCAAATATAATCGCAAGAAGAGTTACTTATATTGTCAAAATTTGAAAAAGAAGAAAACAAATCCGTCTGAACAGAGTCTTGTGTTTCTGTTTTGCCGTCATTTTCAGCAAAAAGGTTTCCGTCTTTTTCTGATACACTTATTTTTTTCTGCCTATCCCTATATATATTGAAAAATCTATCGGCAAATTTTCTGAACTCCAACTCGTCGAACAAACGTTTACACTCCATAAGATTTGGACTTTTCATCTCAAAATCCTCTTCCTTGAGGTCTACAGGAACATCTAAACGTATGGTTGCAAGTTGTTTGCTGAGCAAAGCTTCTTCTCTGTTTTCCTCTATTGCTTTACGGATACTTGCAGAGGCAATCCTGTCAGTGTTTTCTAAAATATCTTCTATGCTGTCAAACTCCTGCATAAGGGCTTTTGCTTTCTTCTCCCCTATTCCCTTAACTCCGGGTATATTGTCTGAACTGTCTCCCCAAAGACCGAGAATATCTATAACCTGTTCACATCTCTTGACTTCAAATCTTTCCAATACTTCTTTAACTCCCCATATTTGCTCACCCTGTCCCATACGGGGAAGTTTTAATATAAAAATTCCGTCTTCTACAAGTTGGGCATAGTCTTTATCAGGTGTAACCATATAGACTTCAAAACCTTGTTTCTTACCTTTCTTTGCAATAGTTCCTATAACATCATCGGCTTCGAAACCCTCCACTCCCAAAGTCTTAATGTTCATGGCATTCAACAAGTCCTTTATATAAGGTAAATTGCTCAGTATTTCTTCGGGACAAGCCTCCCTGTTAGCTTTATAATCTTCGTACTCTTCTTTTCGGAAAGTCTGAGAGGAAACATCGAAACACACGGCAAGGTGTGACGGGGAATGCTTTTGAATTATATCAAGCAAAGTATTGAAAAAGCCTAACGCAGCCGAAGTGTTTAATCCTTTGGAATTAATTCGGGGATTTTTGTTCAAAGCATAATAAGAACGAAAAATCAAAGCCATTGCGTCAATCAAATAAAGAGTTTTTCCTTGCATAGTAATTTCCTATTTTTTTGCAAAGTTATACAAAAAGTCCGTAACAAACGAAAGATTTTTAGAAGATTAACGCTAACCGACAGGCAGTATCCGAAAAAAGAATATAAGATACAAAGGCAGTTTAACCATAAAAAAGAATGACATATTAACAGAAATATCAAAGCAGGTTAAGGATTTATTCTGTAAGAATTTAGAGTCAAACAAAACAAGGTGCCGCTTCGAAATTCTCAAAACGGCACCTTAATGATTTATTATTCTGTTTACTCAACAATTAATGCCTTTGTAATATTTTATCGTCTATAATAGGTTCCAAGTTCTTCTATTACCAGAGTTGTCGAAGTAAGGCTCTTAACATCTAAAAGTTCACTTTTGTAACTATAATCATTATCGTCATCATTCCAAGACATAAACTGTAAAGTCATAGCCCTTTTATCAAATATGTATTTGAATTTTCTGACATCGGATTCATTGCTAAATCTAATCTTTCTAGTACCCGTACCGTCTTCATTAAAGATTAGTATAGCCTGTACTGTCCCTCCTCTCTCATCTTTAAGTACAGAACACCATGTCCCGATGATAGAAACATCATCTTCTTTCTCATCATCGTCTCCGCAAGATACGAAACCAAGGCTCACAATTGCAATTAGCAAAGCACCAATCCATTTTAATAAATTCTTTTTCATCTTTCTATAATTTTATAAGTTAGACATTAAATTCTTTTAACAGGGCCATATCCATACCTCTTTGCATAGCATACATACTCAATACAGATAAGCAAAAATGCTTGTCTGCACTTGTATTCATAACATTATCTATAACAGAAAACTTATTGAAGTTTAAATCGTTGTGTAAACAAATCCCCCCCCCTATAATAAATGTCAAAGGGGTAATTATGGCGTATTTAAGAATATTTTTA
>JAFVAP010000150.1 GCA_017480455.1 Bacteroidales bacterium
ATAGGTAAAGCGTTTCGTAACGAAATAGTCGCTCGTCAGTTCATCTTCCGTATGAGAGAGTTTGAACAAATGGAGATGGAGTTCTTCTGCAGACCGGGAACTGAAATGCAGTGGTTTGAATATTGGAAACAAGAACGTCTGAATTGGCACTTGGCTTTGGGCATTCCTAAAGAGAAATACCTCTATCACGACCATGAGAAATTGGCTCACTATGCCAATGCAGCAACATATATTGAATTTGAATTTCCTTTTGGTTTCAAGGAATTGGAAGGAATACACTCAAGAACGGATTTTGACCTTAAACGTCACCAAGAGTTCTCCGGCAAAAAAATTCAATACTTTGACAGCGAGATTAACGAGAGTTACACCCCTTATTGCGTAGAAACATCAATAGGATTGGACAGAACGTTCCTTGCAGTCCTTTCTTACGCTTACCAAGAGGAGAAATTGAGCGACGGAAGCGAGAGAACGGTTTTGCGTCTTCCTAAAATGCTTGCTCCTTACCGTTGTGCCGTTCTTCCGTTAGTAAACAAAGACGGATTGCCTGAAACAGCCCAAAAGATAGTTGCTGATTTGCGTTGGTCCTTCCGCACTCACTACGAAGAGAAAGATACTATCGGCAAACGTTACCGCAGACACGATGCCATAGGTACTCCTTTCTGCATCACGGTTGATAATGACACTCCTAAGGATAATTGTGTCACCATAAGGGAAAGAGACACTATGCAACAGGAACGTGTTTCCATTGACTGCATAAAAGAATATATGGCAAAGCAGTGAGGTTTCAATAAACCTTAAATCAAATTTGAGGCAGGAAAAAATTGTTTTTTCTCTGCCTTTTCTTTTTTATAAAACACTGAAAATAAGTAGAATAATTATCAGACTTAGTCTTAGAAAAATAAAACTTGATTTTAATTTTCTGAAATCAAGTTTTAAAAATCTGAAACTTGATTTCAGCGGAGCGAAACTTCGTTTTATTTTCGTAAAGTAAAAGTTCATAAACTTATTTCATCTGAAAATCACGGTGATTTCAATATTGCATAAAGGGAATAAAAAGAACGTTAAAGCAAAATATTTTTTCTTTTTTCTTGTCGGAATAAAAAAAAGTTGTAATTTTGCTCTCGGGTAAGTCTTACACGACCAGCTCCCTTTGAACCTCCCCAGGGCAGGAATGCAGCAAGGATAAAAAGGTTGTAGCGGTGCGATGTAAGTAGCTTACCTTTCTTTTTTATTATACCTTGTTAAAAATTATTAGCCCATTTTTTTGTTCAAAAATTCTTATTTTAGAAATGAAATTCTTATTTTTGCAAAATATTTTATGCTTATAGGAAAACATAACTCAAAAAAAATATATAGACATGTCATTAATTAAATCTATTTCAGGCTTTAGAGGTACCATAGGAGGCAAATCGGGAGACAACCTTACCCCTGTTGATTTAGTGGGATTTGTTTCTGCCTTTGCTCAATTTATAAAAGAAAAGACAGGAAAGAATCATATTTCCATACTCGTAGGCCGCGATGCCAGAATATCGGGAGAAATGGTTTCACGTTTGGTTTGCGGAACCCTTATGGCAATGGGAGCAGACGTTTTGGACACAGGCTTATCCACTACGCCGACAACGGAAATTGCCGTTACTGACAACAAGGCTGACGGGGGTATAATCTTGACTGCGTCCCACAATCCTTTGCAATGGAATGCTTTAAAGTTCCTTGCAGGCAACGGGGAGTTCATCTCCAAGTCAGAAGGTGAAAAAGTGTTGGAACTTGCCGCTAAGAACGATTTTTCTTTTGCCGAAGCCAAAGAATTAGGTAAATACATAAAGATAGAAGATGCGGTAGACAAACATATAGAGAAAGTTTTAGCCCTGCCTTTGGTAGATGTAGAGGCTATAAAATCGGCTGAGTTCAGAGTGGCTTTTGACAGCGTGAACTCAACAGGTGGTTTTGTATTGAGAAAACTTCTTAAGGCTTTGGGCGTTAAAGATATATTTGCACTCAATGAAGAACCTACAGGTTTGTTTGCACACAATCCCGAACCTTTACCTGAAAACATCAAAGATATTTGTGATTTGGTTGAAAAGGAACATTGCCATGTCGGTTTTGTTGTAGACCCCGACGTAGACAGACTTGCTTTGGTGTCCGACACAGGCAAACCTTTTGTTGAGGAATATACTTTGGTTGCCGTGGCTGACTATGTTTTGGAACACACTGCAGGAAATATGGTAAGCAATCTTTCTTCCTCAAGAGCATTGAAAGACATTACGGAAAAGAAATACAATCAGAAGTATTTTGCTTCTGCTGTCGGAGAGGTGAATGTTATAGAGAAGATGAAAGAAGTTAATGCCGTTATCGGCGGAGAAGGAAACGGAGGAGTGATTTATCCTGAGTGTCACTACGGACGTGATGCCCTTGTCGGAATAGCTCTTTTCCTTACTCTTTTAGCAAAAAAGGGAATGAAGTGTTCCGATTTGAGAGACACCTATCCTAACTACGTCATAGCAAAAAAGAAAATGGAACTTACGCCTGAT
>JAFVAP010000151.1 GCA_017480455.1 Bacteroidales bacterium
GCGCTTTGCTAATTGCAATTGTGAGCCTTGGTTTCGTATCTTGCGGAGACGATGATGAGAAAGAAGATGATGTTTCTATCATCGGGACATGGTGTTCTGTATTTAAAGATGAGGGAGAGACAGCACAGGATATACTAATCTTTAATGAAGACGGTACGGGTACTGAAAAGATTAAATATAGCGATGAATCCGATGTCGGAAAATTCAAATACATATTTGATAAAAGGGCTATGACTTTAGAGATTATGTCTTGGAATGATGACGATAATGATTATAGTTCCAAAAGTGAACTTTTAGATGTTAAGAGCCTTACTTCGACAACTCTGGTAATAGGAGAACTTAGAACCTATTATAGACAATAAAATATTACAAAGGCATTAATTGTTGAGTAAACAGAATAATAAATCATTAAGGTGCCGCTTTGAGAATTTCGAAGCGGCACCTTGTTTTGTTTGACTCTAAATTCTTGGGGAATAAATACGTAACCTGCTTTGCTAAAGTTTATCCTGCTCATTCTTAAGGCTTGATATCCCCAACCCGCTAAAGTAAATTTGTTTAGGAAATGTTTGTAATTTTATCCAAGGTTTTAAAATCAGTTTTACAAATAAAATATATATCTTTGCACCATGAATGTAAAAATAGAGAAAACTTGGAAAGAGGTTTTGCAAACGGAGTTTGATTCCCCTTATTTTAAGACCTTGACAGACAAAATCAGGGAAGAATATAAACAAAAGGTTATTTTTCCGAAAGGGAGTCTTATATTCAACGCTTTTAATCTTTGTCCCTTTGATGCAGTAAAAGTTGTTATCCTCGGCCAAGACCCTTATCATGAATTAGGACAAGCACACGGTTTGGCATTTTCTGTTCCCGAGGGCATTGCTTTGCCGCCCTCACTGTTGAATATCTACAAAGAAATAGAAAATGATTTGGGAACAGCGCCTGTAAAAAACGGAGACCTCAGCCGCTGGGCAAAACAAGGCGTACTCTTGCTTAACAGTACTCTCACGGTAGAGCAACACAGGGCAGCCTCTCACCAAGGCCTCGGTTGGGAAACATTTACCGACAAAGTAATTCAAATTCTCAGCGCAAAAAGAGAACATATCGTCTTCTTGCTTTGGGGTTCGTTTGCCATAAAAAAAAGCAACCTTATAGACAAAAGCAAACACCTTGTCTTAAGTTCGCCTCACCCCTCTCCCCTTTCGGCATACAGAGGATTTTTCGGCAACAAACATTTTTCCCAAGCAAACAATTATCTGATTTCTTTCAACAAAGAACCTATTGTTTGGTAGAAAAAGGAGGGCGGAAAAATTGTTTCCGCCCTCCTTTTTCTCACCATGTCAAAGAAATCAGAAACCTAAAGCCTCCAACCACTTGTTTACCTTACTTTCAGCCTGTCTTACCTCGTGACCGTAAAGGGAAAAGCCCTCTTTAACCTCTGCCTTAGGATAAGCTTTCTCCACATCATCGACACAGGAAGCCAATCCGCTGCCCTCATGAGTGGTAAAAGGAATGATAACTTTGCCGCTTAAATCATACTCTTTGAAAAAAGTAAACATAACTTGAGGATAAGTTCCCCACCAAACAGGACCTCCTATAAATATGGTGTCGTATTGCTCTATGTTGTCTATCTTTCCTTTAAACGCAGGCAACTCTCCGTCTTTTGCTTCTTTCTTTGCAAGTTCAATAAGTTGCATATACGGCATGTCGTAGTCTTTTTCGCAGACTATTTCAAACTGAGCCGCCCCTGTACGTTTGCTTATGTAGTCCGCAACTATCTTTGTGTTGCCTACTTCAATGTTTCCAACCGAATAATTTTCTCCTGCATGGGAGAAAAAAACAACTAAAGTCTTGATTTCTTCGTTTTTCATAGCAGTTTCTTTTTTATGATTGTTTGATTGTAGGTCTCCCGTCTCTGCTTTATTCTGAGAACAGGAAGAAAATATTATAACAGTCAATGAATACAAAAAAATAAAAAATCTTTTCATTTTAAAGTAACTTTGTTTTGAAGTTCTATTTCCTGCAAAGATAGAAAAAAGATGTTAATTATTGGTAAATAAGCAAAAAAAATGTATCTTTGCAAACTGAAAATATATCATTTAGTAATCTTTAAAACAAATAAAACAATGCAAAAAAAAGGAAATAAATACGGTACCCACCGTGTCATTGAGCCAAAGGGCGTTCTTCCACAGCCGGCTAACAAGATTGACAACAATATGGACGAAATCTATGATAACGAAATCCTTATTGACGTTCAGACACTCAACATAGACTCTGCTTCTTTCACTGATATTCACGAATATGCTAAACAACAGGCAGGTGAAGGCGCTTCTGAAGAGAAGATAATGGAAGAAATAAAGAAAGAAATGCTTCTTAACGTTGAACTTCAAGGCAAACACAGAAACAGAAGAACAGGTTCGGGCGGTATGCTTTTAGGAAAGGTTGAGAAGATAGGCGATGCCCTTAAGGGAAAAATAGATTTGAAAGAAGGCGACCGCATTGCTACTTTGGTTTCTCTTTCTCTTACTCCTTTGCGTATAGATGAGATAATAAAGATAAAAGCAGACGTAGACCAAGTTGATATTAAGGGTAAAGCCATTCTTTTCGAGAGCGGTATATATGCTAAAATACCTGACGATATGCCTGAAAAACTTGCCCTTTCTGCTCTTGACGTTGCAGGAGCTCCTGCTCAGACTGCTAAACTTTGCCAATACGGACAAAA
>JAFVAP010000013.1 GCA_017480455.1 Bacteroidales bacterium
CTGCTCATCTGCAAGAACCTTGTCGCTCTTCAACTTATTTACCACCATATGCAGCGCATCAATAACTGTGTTGCCCGTAACAAATATCTCTCCTTGAGCATTTTCCTCTTGCAAGTTACGTTCGCTGAGCGGTGTAGGTGCAAAGTTATACGTCGCTATCCTGCCTGTAATCTGCCTGTTCATCTCCTCCGGCCAAGGGCTGTAGATATTATTAGTCCGCAGACCAGCCTCCACGTGTCCCACAGGAATCTGCTGATAGAACGATGCCATAGCTGCTGCCATAGAAGTCGTAGTATCACCGTGCACCAGTACTATATCGGGCTTGCATTCCTTGAACACATCGCGCATACCGGTGAGCACACGCGCAGTAACATCGTACAAGTCTTGCCCCTGCTTCATGATGTTCAAGTCGTAGTCAGGCTTTACATCAAAGATACTCAAGACTTGGTCAAGCATCTCTCGGTGCTGGCCCGTTACACACACAATTGTGTTGAACTCATCATCGTGCTTCTGAAACTCTTTCACTAACGGACACATCTTAATGGCCTCGGGACGTGTCCCGAACACAAGCATAACTGTCTTCATTTATTATTGAATTATAACTTCGATTTGATTTGCAGCGAATTATAGGACGATTAATTATTCAGGCCTTTCCATCTGATAAACATTCTTCAATCCATATTTGTTGCCCCCATTTACCACCCCGTGGAAACCAGGAAATAAATTAAAGATACTATCTTCAATTATCACTTAACAAGTAAGCCTAAATATCATTAGCATGTCTTTCATAAGTATCAAACAAATCCTCAGGTAGTCCAAAGAATAGTGAAAGACTTGCCCAAGGATTTTCTCCTTATTGGAAAATAAATATTATATTACCAATGCAGAAATACATTATTTAGAAACACTTCCCGTATACGCATAATAGTTTACACGAAAGCAAATGGCTTGTTGCGGATTTATCTAATGTCAAAGCCAGAATTATTTGAAAACGAGAAAAAAGGAGAATGTGTTGCAGTGCAATAATACTTAATTCACGCACATAAACAAATACATTGTAAAAAAAGATGTTTCTATCTATATGGGTGTTGTCGCTTAATAACTATATCTTTATGTAGGTCGGTCAGATAATCTCATAGACCGATATTTCCAAAATCTTACTAATGATAATCCAATTTCTTAGAATTGCATGCAACAATTTTTTTCTTGCTTTTTTTGTATGGCAAAGCCTGAGGACTTATGCACGCTCTTGGAAGTATCTTTGCCTTCCCCGAATCTCTTAAGTTCCCAAAATTGCACATCCTTCCCCGACAATTTTTATCTCACTGTCAGAAAACACAATCTTTGGAAACTCCCTCAAAACCCAACTCCCGCAAATGCCTATACCTCCAAATCCCACTGCCTCTCTGACATAGAGAAGTGGCAGTGAGAGTTTTTTATCTTGTCTTAAGGCAATCTTAACTTCTGAAAACATTGGCAAGTAAATCATGATTTGATTGATGTATTATATTGGATTTCAAAGATTTTAGATATATCTCCGTTGTCTTCTCCGACTCGTGCCCCATTGACTGGGAGATAACTGACAAGGGTATATTTTGTTGATGAGCGGCAGAAGCCCAAGAGTGACGGCTGACGTAGGAAGTAAGTTTCAAACCGTCAAGCATCTCCCCTAACATCTTCAAATGAGCATTGTAGTTTGCAAGAGCATATTTATATTGCTGAAAAACAGCCTCTTTAGTATCAATTTTCGTCAAAATAGGCAAGAGATAAGAGGTCTCGGAGGGGTACTTATCAAGAACTTCTTTCATCATTGGTTCTAACTGAACCTCAATACGTTGTTTAGTTTTACGCCTAACATAAACCAACATTCCGCCATTAAGATTGGATTTCTGCATATAAGCCAAATCCACAAAAGTAAGTCCGCGTGCGCAGAAACAAAACAGGAAAATATCACGGGCAAATTCCAAATTATTGACCATAAGTTGATAACGCTTTCCCCTAAGACCTTTTTTCCTAAGTTCCACAGGAATATTAAGCGCTTTCAACTGGCAGATATCCTGCGGCTCAATAGCCCTCTTAACAGTCTTAGCCACACCTCGGTAAACACTTCTAAAAGGTTGTTTATCAGTAGTTACACCCCATCTTACCGCCTTATAGTAAACCGCATGCAAAGCACGGATATAAAACGACGTGGTATTCTTACACAAACCTCCTGCCTGCAAATAAGACTCGTAATCCTCAATCAAAACAGATGTTAAGAAACTGAAACTCACGTCTTTCATGTTTCTCGTCTGCAAAAAACGGGTAAAACTGTTTATTGCACTGTTGTAGTTATTGGCAAGTCCTATATGGCCGTTAATTCTCTGACGTTCAGACTCACTCTTCAAAAAAGCAAGAAATCCTATTGACTCCTCATCCATTTTCGTTCTCTGTTCCATAATGCTAATTTTCTATTTAAAAATTCAAAAATTTTCTGTCTGAGCCTTATACGTAAATACCCCCCCCCATGTGTTCAAAAATTTTGAAATCATATAGACAATACACTAAAAAACAGATACTTAAAAACAGAATATCTCTGAGTAGCATATCCAAATATTTAAATTTTCAAAGAACTAAACTTCAAAACATCTCACGACGTTCAAATAAATTCCGCATCAAAACGGAGTTACGCAATTCAAAACAATATTTCCAAATATTCAACCACAAAACAGAAAAGCAAGGAAAAATTATCCGCCATTAGGACACATCAACACAAAAGCGCCGAGTAAAACAAATAAAGCTCTTTACTTGAATTTTCACAACAAGGCATCTTGCTTTTCTCAGCCTCAACCGAAAGATGCTCAGCCGCATTACTCGAAACAGGCTCAATATTCGGGTTGTCGATGCCGTATTCCAAAATTTCAGCATTTTTTTTCAAAAACTCATTATCGGCTGATGAACTGTTATTCTCTTTTTCCAAAAATTTAAAATTATCTCTCTCACACCCTCTTTCTAAGAGGGTAGGAGTAAATTTATCTAAAGATAAATTACTCCGGGAGATATATTTATTATTTTTTTTAATATTCTTTATATTCTTA
>JAFVAP010000152.1 GCA_017480455.1 Bacteroidales bacterium
CTTTCTTAGTCAGAGGAGCCCCAAATCCGCCCTCCTCTATACAACATTGCCCTTTGCACTTATCTATATTGCAACAAAATTTTATATCTCTTATATCCTCACTCAGAAGGCTTTTACCCACTACTAACATTCCCTATTATTTTTTTGCAAAGATAAGTTTTTTTTCCGTTATTAGAATTTTCCTAAGAAAGAGATTTGGTTTTAAGAGAAACATTATCTGTCAAAATCAACCTGTTTCTATAAAAGAATGATATAAAAAAAGCCGCCGTTCATCTGAAATCAAATCTCAGAAAAATAAAACGAAGTTTCAGTTTTCTGAAATCAAGTTTCACGGCAGCGAAATCAAGTTTCAGAAAATTAAAACGAAGATATATTTTTGCCCGTTAGGAAAGCGGATTTTTGTTATCTGTAGATGGCAAAATTCCTTAAGGTAAAACTCCAATATTCTGAAACAAAAAAAGCGGCGGATAAATGATTTATCCGCCGCCTACTTATTTTTGATTTTTTATTTATTTACTTGGAATTTAGTTACTCCGTTTTTAATAAAATCAACTATTTGTCTTGCTGCTGCAAGTCCTGCATTGATGTTAGCCTCTTTTGTCTGAGCACCCATTTTCTTAGGAGTTGAGAAGTAGCGGGGAGCAAAGGCTTTCAATTCTTCATCGTTTGATGCTGCTATGTCGGTAACATACTTAAAGTCTTCTCTCTCTTGAAGAAGTTTTACCATATCAGCTTCGTTTACAACTTCTTTTCTTGCTGTATTAACCAAGCATGCTCCCTTAGGCATCTTAGAAAGAAGTTCGTAATTGATAGAGTTCTTAGTCTGTTCGTTAGCAGGAATGTGCAAAGAAACATAGTCGCAGGAAGACTACAAGTCTTCAACGTCTTTAGCCACCTTTACGCCGTCTGCTTCTATCTTTTCAGCAGGAACGAACGGGTCTAATGCCATAATTTCCATTCCCATTGCTTTAGCCTTCATAGCAACCAATCTTCCGACATTGCCGTAAGCATGAATACCTAAGCGTTTGCCCATAAGTTCAGTACCTGCTACAGGAGTAAAGTTTGTTCTTGCCATGTAAATCATAAGACCCAAAGCAAGTTCAGCAACTGCGTTGGAATTTTGTCCCGGAGTGTTCATTGCTACTACGCCTTTTGCCGTGCAGGCTTCAAGGTCAAGATTATCAAATCCTGCTCCTGCTCTTACTACTATCTTCAACTGTTTAGCATGGTCAAGAACTTCTTTTGTTACTTTATCGGAACGTACTATCAAAGCATCGGCATCTTCTACTGCTTTGTAGAACTCGGCAACGTCAGTATATTTTTCCAAAAGAGCAAGTTCCATTCCTGCTTTCTCAACTATTTCTCTTATTCCGTCAACAGCAGCCTTTGCAAAAGGTTTTTCTGTTGCTACAAGTACTTTTGTCATTTTTGTATTTCGTTTTTTTGATATTAATATTATTATTTTTACTTTTATGAATGAAAAAACAACATTCAAAGTCTATAACGCTCAAAGATTTCGGTTTATTGTCTTATCTGCGTTTTTGATTTTTTGCTCTTTCCTCCATAAGTTTTCTATTTTGCTTTTCCAAGGCTTCCATTCTCTCCTGCCACTTTGATTTTTTCATAGGCTTTTTAGCATTTTGTTGCAGACGGGCAAGAACTTTTTTCTCATCAATCGTCTTTCTGATAATATACATCTGCAAAACAGAGATAAGAAGAGATATAAGGTAGTAGTAGTTCAAAGCCGCAGAAAGATTATTCAAAATAAAGAGCATAAAAATAGGCATACCGTACATCATAAACTTCATTCCCGGCATGGCATTGCTCTGTGTCTGCTGGCTCATTGTCATTCTTGTGTAAAGAAGTTGGGCAACTGTCATCAGAAGACAGAACAAGGATATATGGTTTCCGTAAAAAGGAATATTGAACGAAAAATCCAATATACTGTCATAGGTAGACAGGTCGTCAGCCCAAAGAAATGATTGCTGGCGCAACTCTATGGAAGAAGGGAAAAAGCGGAACATAGCCACAAGGATAGGGAATTGCAAAAGCATAGGCAGACATCCGCTCATAGGATTGATACCTGCACGTCTGTAAAGTTGCATGGTAGCCTGTTGTTTCTGCATAGCCTGGTCCTGTTTAGGGTATTTCTCGTTTATTTTCTGTATTTCGGGTTGCAAAACTTTCATCTTAGCCGTAGAAGAGAAAGATTTGTAGGCCAAAGGAAACAAAACGAGTTTAACCAAAAGAGTAAGTATGAGTATAATCAGTCCTATGTGAAGACCGAATTTTTGCAAAAAGTCAAAGACAGGAATAATAACAAATCTGTTTACCCATTGCAAGATAAAAAATCCCCAACCCAAAGGAATGGTTCTTTCCAAGTCTATCTTGTAATCGCGGAATATTCTGTACTTATTAGGACCGAAAAACATATCAAGGTCATATTCCGTATAGTTTTTATCATTGGAATAATTAAAATCAAGTACTGAGTGCATATTTCTGACATTCAGAGCCGAAGTATCCGTTCTTGTTGTCATCGTAGCAGAGTTGAAAGCAGAGACACTGTCTTTTGCCATAAGGATAGCAGAAAAGAATTGCTGCTTGTAAGAAATCCACTTGATAGGAATGCTGCTTGCCTCAGAGACTGAGTCATCGCGTCCTTGCTCTTTTAGATGCTCCACCTCATCTGAAAGCATGTAGTAGACGGAAGAGTTTTGTGTTTCTATCTTTTTATCTTTCTCTTTCAACATCAAAGGTGCGTCCCATTGGAACTCAAGAGTGCCGTCATCGGAAATAATATCCTGCATATTGTTAAGAACAATCTTGTAACCCAAGCGGTAATCGTCACCTCTAAGAGTATATCTGTACTCAAGATATTGCTTACTTGATTTTATATAATCTTCTTCCGAGATATTAATAGTGTCAGGCTTGTTAGGATAAAGCCTCATGGATACAACCAAAGAATCTTTGCCCGAGACTTTCAAAGGAGTTGTTCCGTCGTAAGGTTTATTATTGACAAAGGCTTTAAAATTCAAGTCCTCAGTATTTACAACCGAAGCACCCAATGCAAGATGCAAACCGTAGTGATGGGCATTGTCCACAAAGAACTTAACCTTTTCCTTACCTCCGTATGTGGTATAATCCTTTAATGTTACCTGCGAGACCATTGCACCTTTGGAAGAAAGGTTTACCTTAAAAACATCGTTTTCCAAAATAAAGTTTTCGCTCTCTTGACTTACGGAAGAAGAGAACGAAGAATATTTTCCTTTTATCAACTCATCTAAAACCGCACGTGCAGAGTCGTTTTGCTGCGCCAAGGTTTGAAGTCTCAAAATTTCGTCCTCCTCTTGAGACAATGCGTCAGCAGTTACAGATGAGTTCTTCTTAGCCATGGAGTTCTGAACCTTTGCTATGGAATCATTGTAACGTTTTTGCGCCCTTATCTGTTCTTCTGTCGGTTTATTAACAAAGTAAAAAACAACGAAGACAAGAAATATTAACACTAAGCCTATTATCGATTTTTTATCCATCTCTTTTTTTAGATTTTTTTACTTAAACTTTTGGCTTGCAAAAGTAATATTTTTTTATGTAGTAACAAAGAAATAAAGGCTTTATTTGGCTTTACGCAACTTTAAAAGAAAGCTTAAGCAGAACGGTAAGGAAGAAAAAAGAGGTGTTTTCCGCTCTTAAACAAAAAAATCCCAAGAGAAAAAAGAAAGGAGAAAGAAAACTTTCTCCTTTTAATGAGTTTGTTTTAAATATTGCAAATCTCCATACCAATAAGAAGCAGTCGTACCTCCGTCAATCAAAAAATCAGCACCTGTAATAAAACGTCCTTTCTCACTCATAATAAATTGTGCCAAATCACCTACTTCATCGGGAGTTCCTGCCCGCTTAGACGGAGAACTTTGAAGCATTTTACGGTATCCCTCTCCGCGTGGCCCTTTGAGTTCATCTGATGCCAAAGGAGTAATGATTATTCCCGGAGAAAGAGAATTAACGGTTGCTCCCCGCTTTGCCCATCTCGTAGCCTCAAACATTACTTTCAAAACATTGCAACGCTTGGAATATTGATACGCTTTCAGAGTATCGTCAATACTTTTAATAAAAGGCAAATCCAAAAGTTTATCAGGTTCTGTCGTTGCCAACAAATCGCTCTCTTCCTGCGCAAGCGGTCCCAGTCTGTGGCCGCTTTGAGAAGAGATAACCAAACCCGAACCTTGCACTGCAATAACCTTGCCGAACTCTTCTAACAAAACGGCAGTACCGTACAAATCCGTTTTCAGTATTTCCTGCACCGAAGCCTGCGAGGGCGAAACACCTGCAGCGTTAATCAAATATTTAACATCACCTTGCTCAGTAGCAAAATCTATAAGATTAAGAATAGATTCTTTTGAAGATAAATCAAACTGAATTGTACTGACACTGAAACCCGCTTGCTCAAGTATGAGTGCCGATTTTTCAGCATTCTCTTTTTTATAATCTGCAAGAACTATATGTTTTCCCGCTCCTACTCTTCTGACTATTGCCATACCTATACTGCCTGCACCTGTCAGAACAACAATTTCTTTTTTCATAACAATAAAATTTTAGTTAAATAAGTCACACGAATGATAAATTATTTTTAAAGCAGTGTCCTATTTGAATAAAGTCTTGATTTTAATAAGTAAAAAAGTTTTACCGCCCACCCATTCAAATTATCAAATCTGCAGAAAATAAATCTGCAGATTTATTTTCTGCAGATTTATTATAGTTTTCATTGATTTTATCCGAGCCATTCAGGGAAGAAAACTCTTCTTCCCTAAGGCTCATAAAACAAAATCTTTACTAATCTTTAACAAGTTTGCAAGTAGATACTGCTCCTTTGTTGATAACCTTGACAAAATAAACACCTTTTTCAAGATTTGAGCATGGTAAAACCACAGTATTTTCTGTTTGCGCAGGGGTTATTGAATATATTTCCCTGCCGCTTATATCACAAAGCGAAACTTTAGTAGTCTTGTTCACTTCAGCCAATTTAAGGACTGCATCTCCGCAAGTCGGATTAGGATAAAGTGAGATAAAGTTATTATTTCCCTCTATGTCATTAACAGATGAAGAAGAAACAACCCCTACTGTCAAATCATCGACAAACACTCCGCTACCGTAAGAATCTACGGCAAGAAATGCTATCTGAGATTCGGAAGAAATATTAGGAAGATTTACAGAGTCAGTTCTCCAAGTACCCATATTGGTATAAGAAGTCGAATAAGATTTTGCTTGAACCCAAGATGAAGTAGGTGAAGTTCTGTAATAAAGTCTG
The DNA here is from genome assembly GCA_017480455.1 of Bacteroidales bacterium. Taxonomy (GTDB): domain Bacteria; phylum Bacteroidota; class Bacteroidia; order Bacteroidales; family P3; genus Scybalousia_A. The sequence continues at coordinate 5,303 of JAFVAP010000152.1, forward strand.
AAAGGATTGTTAGCGTATGACATAATATTGTATTTAAAAGTCACATAAGCCTGCTCGTAAGAAGAGAAATCAAATTCAGGGGAAATCAAACGTGCAGAAGAAGAATTCCAACCTGTTGAGCCTGATTCAAAATGTGCCATATAAGAACCCTCAGCAGGCGATATGCTCGAATAGTACGAAGACACACTCTGAGCAGATTCCCAATGTCCGTTGTTGCTTACAACTTCCGAAGTCCAGCAACCGAGACCGGCCTCAAATCCTTCTGAGTAAGGGAACGATGTTATTGCATTACCGTCACAAAGAGTTGTGAATGTATTCAATGAACTGTAGTAGACTGTATCGTCAGCCGTAGCATAAACACGGTATTCGTAAGTTGTGCTTGGTTGAAGATTGATTACAGGTTCGCTGAAAGTATTTGCATTCAAAACAATATCAGTATATGTCACAGTACCTCTTTGTCTGTACTGAAGAACTCTGTCTGATATATCATAGTCACTTTGCATCTCTCCTGTAAGGGTTGCAGAGTTACTCGTAATATCCTCGGCCGAAAGAGTGTATTTTATTTTATTCTCTCCGTAGTTAAAGATTATGTTATTGCTTTCGTCATAGTGAATATCATAAAGGGTATAATCAACCGTAGTTCCGTTTCTTAGAGTTGAGCCTTCCTTAGTTGTAACGTTGGCACTTCCGGGATAAGAAACTGCAGCCGTAGAGTTATTGGTCTCACCTCCGGATGCAGGCTCAATAAAGAAGCCTCTGTCATTAGGATTTGCATTTATATCATTGGTCTCTTCCCAATTCTCAAACTTTGAACGTACAGCGTGGAAAGCCAACATTCCTTCTGCAGGTATTTCAGTATCCCATTTTACTTTCTTTCTATATTCCAAGGTAAGGTATTCATCTTCGTCAAGGTCGAAAGTATATGCCGAGTTGGACTCAATCAAAGGTTCTAAAGTGTATTCACCGTTGTGGTCTATGATTTGTGGCTCAGCCCAACCTATCATTTGACGCTCAACCATCGAATAATAAGGAGGGGTCATACAATTATAACCATTATAAGAGCCTTCTGCCATTACATCAAAAGTACCCGTAGTTGCAGCCTCTCCGCCGCTGCCTGTGTAGTCGGTATCGTAGAAATCAGGAAGACCGAATACGTGTCCCATCTCATGACATACCGCTCCTATACCGTCAGGACTTGTTCCGCCGAACTGACTTATCTCCGAAGAGCAGGAATATCTCCAAAGCCTTACTCCATCGAAAGTAGTAGTATCTTCAACATAATACATGTGAGCCCAAATCAAATTTGTCTGTTGTGTATAATGTTCTCCCTGTCCTGCATAAATAACATGTACCAAGTCAATTACTCCATCGCCGTCGTTATCAAAAATAGAAAAATCTATATCGTCTGTAGTGTCTGCTATGGATATTGCTTCCAAAACCATCTGAGGAACATCCTCTTCATTAGCACCGTAATATGTGTTTGCATGAGGTATAGTGTACGGACCTATAACGTGAAATTTAGGGTCCATTTGCTCAAAAGAATTATCAAAAAAGTAATCCCTGACACTTCCTGTCGCATTGTTAGCAGTGTAATCGGTATCACAAATTTGATGTTTAAATGTACTTATGTTAGAGGAGTTAAGTGTCTTATTCGTAAAATTAACCAAAACAACCAAAAGGTTAGGATTTTCATTAATCTCTCTTTGAGATTCCCTGTAAGCTTTCAAATCCTTATCTCTGAAATTCCTTCTTTCGTTAGCTTTTTTCACTTGAGCATCAGAGAAAAACAAATTTCTGTCCAAAGAAGATAAAAATTCAATTTCTTCTTTGCCTCTCTGTTCCGGGTCGGAAGCGAGAATGTCTGACCTTACCATATTACCTTGCCCGTCTAATACAGCATAATACATATCGCCTTTCTCATCTGATAAGAGCGTATATCTGTCCACACTCTTTGCGCAATGAAGAAACTCATCGCCTATCGCATAATAGGAGACAGTATTTCCGTTGCTCTGCCTGTGAATTTGCAGTTTGGAAAAAGCCGGAACAGCCCAAATGTTTCCGAGAAACAAAATGCTGACTACAAGTACAGCAATAAAATTTTTTAGTAGTGTTTTCATGTCAATTAAGTATTTAATCATTCTTTTGTTATTTTATCTCAGTACATTGAAACGGAGAAAAAAGCGAAATTATGACTAACATATAGGATAATTCCGCTTTTTCAAATATTTAAAATGCTATTTTGCATAATTAACAGAGCGTGTCTCCCTTATAACAGTAACTTTAATCATTCCCGGAAAGACCATTTCTGTCTGTATTCTCTTAGAAAGGTCAAACGAAAGTTGAGTTGCTTCTTGATCTGAAATCTTTTCAGCTGACACAATCACTCTTAACTCCCTTCCTGCTTGGATTGCATAAGTCTTAACAACGCCATTGTAAGACATAGCCATTTCTTCCAACTTGTTTAATCTGTTTATATAGGCTTCAACAACCTCTCTTCTCGCTCCCGGACGGGCTCCAGAGATAGCATCACAAACTTGTACAATAGGAGCATAAAGATTCTTCATTTCAATTTCATCATGGTGAGCTCCGATTGCATTACATACCTCAGGCTTTTCTTTATATTTTTCGGCGAGTTGCATTCCGTGGATTGCATGAGGAAGTTCCGGTGCATCATCAGGAACTTTACCAATATCATGAAGAAGACCTGCTCTCTTGGCTATTTTAGGATTTAAGCCCAATTCAGCAGCCATGGTAGCGCAAAGATTAGCTACTTCTCTGGAGTGCTGAAGCAGATTTTGCCCGTAAGATGAACGGAATTTCATCTTTCCTATCATTCGTACTAAATCGTGATGCAGATTAACAATTCCCAAATCTATACAAGTCTTTTTTCCTGTCTCCATCACCTCTTGCTCAACTTGACGCTTGGTTTTTGCAACCACTTCCTCAATACGTGCAGGGTGTATTCTGCCATCAGTAACCAACTTATGCAAAGAAAGACGCGCAACTTCCCTTCTTATAGGGTCAAAGCAGGAAAGAAGAATTGCATCCGGTGAATCATCTATTATGATTTCAACTCCTGTAAGATTTTCTAATGTTCTTATGTTTCGGCCCTCTCTTCCTATAATACGGCCTTTCACTTCTTCGTTTTCAAGATTGAAAACAGAGACCGTATTCTCTATTGCCGTCTCTGCAGCAGTCCTTTGTATGGATTCAACAACTATTTTCTTCGCCTGCTGGTTGGCAGTCATCTTTGCCTCTTCCTCAATCTCCATAATCTTTGCCATAGCATCGCTTTTTGCTTCAGCAGTGAGAGTTTCTACAAGTTGGGCTTTTGCTTCCTCTGCCGTAAGTCCTGCTATTTGCTCCAGTTTTTGAACGCTTTCACGATAGGCTTTTTCAACTTCCTGCTGACGGAGTGTCAATTTCTCTGCTTGCTTTTTCAAGTTATCCTTTGCAGCATTAAACTCTACACTCTTTTTCTTCAATTCCTCAACCTCTTTATTGAAAGCCTGCTCTTTTTGTCTCAGTTTATTCTCATTTTGCTGAACACGGTTTTGCCTTTCCTGACATTCCTTTTCGTGTTCCGTCTTCATCTGAAAGAATTTCTCCTTTGCTTGGAGAAGCTTTTCTTTCTTTATTATTTCAGCTTTAGATTCCGCTTCTTTAACAATATCTTCGCTCTTTTTCAAAAGGGCTTTCTTCATTTTGGTTGTAGAAAGCCAAAGTCCGATACCAAAACAAACAATGGCAACAACCACATACAAAAATATTCCCATACTACAATCTTTTTATCTTTTTTCGGAAATATGACTGCTGAACGAAGAAACAACAAAAAGAAAGCTGCACGGCAGTTGAGACATTGGAGTTAGCGCAAAACCCCTATATGAATGATTTGGGTACCTATAGGCATCAAGTATCTGCTGTCTTAACAAAGAAATTCAATTGCTTGAATTGCAGCCCGCTTTCCTCCTATCCGAGTTAGCCCTTTACTGTAAATTAATTGTTAAGTTTGCGAACTGTTATCTCAATACTCCGATGCAGCTATATCTTCTTTCCTTTCTTTCAAATAACGATATTAATTAAGGTCTCTAAAACAAAGTTAATTCAGAAGCACTTTCCTGTTTTTCTATCTTACGGTTTATTTCTATGCTAACCGTTTCTGCTGAAGAGTTTCCGTCTCCAAAATCAAGAGCCTCATTTTGCTCTAAGTCTTGCTTAAGTTCAACTTTGCTTATATTGAGAACTTCATTAAGTAGATTATCTATACTTTTTGCCTTTTCCAAGTCTGAAGAAGATACACTTGTAAGTTTTTCTTCCTGTCTCAAATTCGAAACAAAGGCTTGCAGAAGCACCATAGCCATTAAATCTTGTTTGTCTCTATGAGCAGTTTTCGAAGCATAGGATTGCAGGCAATCTTTAATCGATGAACAGGCATGCAAAAAAAGAGCTTCATCTTCTTTTTTCACCCTCACGGTATAGTCTCTCTGTACTATTTTAAGCGTTAATGTCTTCGTGTCTTCCATCTTTATTAAAGTATATCAGTACTTTCTTTAGTCTTAACTATTTCAATACTCTTATCTATTTTGTTTATCAGATCGTCTATTATTTCTTTACACTCAGCAATCTCCGAATTGTTATTAAATGTATTGTTATTTATATTTATTTTTTCTGTTTCCTTTTTTTTCAATTCTGCCTCAAGAAACGATATCTTCTCATTCAAAACCGAAATCTCATCGTTTTTCTTCAGCAAAGTTTCCTCTAAATCTATGTTTTTCAAAACTAAGAGATTTATTTTTTGCTCTATACTTGATAAAATTTCCTGTAAGCCATTCATATCGTTTCTTACGAATATTTTCTATTGCAAATATAATAAAATTATCTTATATCCAAAAAATAATTACAGATTTTTTTTATTCAATAGGAAGTTCATGTCCCATTCTTTCTTTTTTCGTCAAAAGATAATTATGATTATAATCATTTGGTTCTGCAATAATTGGAACGGTTTCAGTTATTTTTATTCCGAATCCTTGCAAGCCCGCTCTTTTCAAAGGATTATTTGTCATAAGTCTAAGGTTAGTTGCTCCCATATCACGTAATATTTGAGCGCCTATTCCGTAATCTCTCTCGTCAGGCTTAAAGCCTAAGGCAACATTTGCATCCACCGTATCCATACCTTCTTCCTGAAGATGATAAGCATGAAGTTTATTGACCAAACCTATTCCACGTCCCTCTTGATTAAGATACAGAACAATACCTTTTCCTTCCTTTTCCACCATCTGCATAGCCGTATGAAGTTGATCGCCGCAGTCACATTTCATACTTCCGAATATATCACCCGTAGCACAACAGGAATGAACCCTGCAAAGTATCGGTTCATCTTTTTCCCATTCACCTTTCTTCAAAGCAAGATGTGTTATACCCGTATTTTTTTCCGTATAAGCTATTATTTTAAACGTTCCCCACTTAGTAGGAAGAGTTACCTCCTCTTCTTTTTGCACCAAAATCTCATGCTCCAAGCGGTAAGCTATAAGGTCTTTTATGGCAATAATCTTAAGATTGTATTCCTTAGCAAAGTCTAACAACTGAGGCAAACGTGCCATTGAGCCGTCATCATTCATTATCTCCATAAGAGTTCCTGCAGGGTACAATCCGGTTAATTTACACAAATCAACGACTGCTTCAGTATGACCTGCTCTTTTAAGAACGCCCAAATCCTGTGCATACAATGGGTTTATATGTCCCGGACGGCCGAAATCCTCCGGCTTTGCCGACGGATTGGCTAACCACTTTATCGTCTCAGCTCTGTCATGCGAAGAAACGCCTGTTGAACATCCTTCCAGCTTATCTACTGTTATGGTGAAAGGTGTTCCGAGCATTGAAGTATTGTCTTGAACTTGAACAGGCAGGTTTAATTCCTTACAACGGGATAAAGTTATCGGTGCGCAGAGAACCCCTCTTGCATGTTTCAACATAAAATTAACTTTATCCGGAGTTATTTTTTCGGCAGCGAGAACCAAGTCTCCTTCGTTTTCTCTGTCTTCATCATCAACCACAATCAAGAAATTACCTTTCTTAAACTCTTCAAGACCTTCTTCTATCGTATTTAGTTTAGTAGTATTCATTCTAAAATCCGTTTATTGTTATATTTTGCAAAATTAAGAAAAAGTTTTTATTTCGTATAAATTTACTTACAAAGATTAAAATATAATTTCGATGAACAGGTAAAATATTATCTCAATTCAAAAGGATGTTTCGACGTTGGCAAAACAGCCAATGGATGATAATCTCCTTGAAGTCCTATCGGCTTTGCTGACCTTATACTGCTGACTATTTCAATACAATTTCTCGCATCGCCGAGTGTAAATCCTTTTCCTCCGAGTATTTCCCTGTAACTTTCAGTATGCAACTCAGTAAAGCCTTCTGAGAACTCTATTTCTTCATTGTCACAAACAATCTTTCTATATGTCCTTTTCCCACTTTGTTTTACATCATCGGGAAGAGTGTCATAATTTATTGAAAGAAAATATCTCACCCTTGCTTTCTCAAATTCGAGAAATCCTGCGACCCTATCGTGAGATGCTATATGGACAACGTTCTTTGTCACCTTGCCGAATATCCACGAAAGCATATCATAGAAATGTACCCCTATGTTTGTGGCTATTCCTCCGCTTTTTGATTTATCTCCTTTCCAAGAAGTATAATACCAAAGTCCCCTGGAAGTAATATAAGTCAAATCAACATCAAAGATTTTATCTTTAGGCGAAGCATCTATTTTAGCTTTCCATGCCTTAATTACAGGATGCAGACGTAACTGAAAAATAGTGAAAACCCTATGTCCCGTTTCCTCCTGCATACGTTCTAAAGAATCTATATTCCATGTATTTAAAACTATGGGCTTTTCGCAAATCACGTCGCAGTTGTTACGTAAGCCGAAACGTATATGTGAATCGTGAAGATAATTAGGTGTACATACCGAAACAAAATCCAAAGGCTGAGCGCTGTGATTTATTTTGTCTACATAGCGGTCAAAACGCTCATATTCAGTATAAAAATTAGCAAAAGGAAAATAAGAATCTATAATTCCGACACTGTCATTGGTATCCAATGCAACCACAAGATTGTTTCCTGTATCTTTAATTGCCTTCAAATGACGCGGTGCAACATAGCCCCCGACTCCTATTATAGCAAAATTTTTCATCGTCTAAAAAAATCAAATCTTATTTTCGCCTCTATACCTTATTATATATATGTATATTTTTCAGTAAAACATTTATCTGCCCGCAGGAAACAGACCGCTTCTGCTTTCAGACGGAACATAGTCGTCTTTTTTAGTCTTTTTGTTTCTCGGCAACACATTTTGTTTTAAGCGTTTCCACTTACCGTTTTCGAAATACAATCCCGTTATGTTACCCGAAGGAGCATATTGTTGTGTAAATCCTTGCATACTTGCGTTAATAGGCTCTAACTCATCGAAGAAAATCATCTGTCTTTTCTCCGTTTCAGGGGCCTCAACTTCAAAAGGCTTTGCCTTATGGAATAATGTATTCTTTGCTTTCTTTTGACCTGCAACTTGATAATGTTGAGTTTCATATCTAAGAGTAAAAACCGCATCGGTGGAATACTCAAACACGAACCTCTTTCTGTCTTTGTCCTTATAGAAAACATTTTGTCCGAAAGTAGGTCTTCCTGTTGATTTATTAAAACTAACAGGCTCAATTATCTTTCTGCGTGTGTAAATATTGTTACCGTCCCAACCGAGAAGGAGATAATATGTTATACCCTCGTTTTTCGTCATCACCAAATCGTAATAAACTGCCCCAAACCAAGAGGAGTCATTCAATTTTGCCGTTTCGGGCTGTAACACATCATCACTTTTATCAAACAAACGGTAAACCTTATATCCGCCGTTTTTATCCTTAGACTGAATAAAACCGAAATTCTCAAAATCACCTGTTTCCGAAATTATAGCCCAAGTAAATATCTTAAACTGTTTGTCGGGTGAAGTAAGAATGTTAATATTCCTCAAGGTAGGAAAATCATAAGAAAAACTCTTCTCATATTCCAAAGCATCTTCCAACTCGGATATAAAACGCTCGTTTGCAGCAAAACGTTCATTGTCCGTTTTTGCACCGAACATCTCTTCCGTTAAAGGTTTCAACCTAAGTTCAAAGCCTTGCATGTGGTAGTTTTGAGCATTCAAGACCACAATAATAAGAATGCTTAAAATGAATAAAAAAAATGTCTTTCTCATATATCAATTCCTATTTTGCCTTCAAAAACTTTCTTAGCAGGACCTGTCAAATAAATATTACGGAATGAGTTTCCTGTCTTATTAAAACTAACTTGCAAAGCATCATTCTTTGTTTTGACGCTCACAATATGACTTCCGTCAGGGAGATTTTTATCTACGGAATAAGAAAGCGCAGCGGCGGTTATACCTGTACCGCAAGCCAAAGTTTCGTTTTCAACTCCCCTCTCGTAAGTCCTTATGAAAAGGAAACAAGGTGCAGTTTCCTCATAGAAATTAATGTTTGCGCCGTTATGTTTCTGAAATCTGACGTCATATCTCAACTTTCTGCCCTCGGCAAATACGTCCGCAGAGATAAGGTTCTCCGTTTTCTTAACAAAATGTGAAGTTCCTGTATCCAGCCACCTGCCGTCAGCGTAGGTTTCAAACAAATCAACGTCTTTCATCTTCAAAGAGATGTTCCCTGTCTTCAAAATTTCTGCTTCATGCAAACCGTCGGGGGCAAGAAATATTGTCTTGTCACTTTCAATTAAACCTCTGTCTTTTACAAATCTGACAATACATCTTCCTCCGTTGCCGCACATCATTCCTCCCGAACCGTCAGGATTGTAGAACTTCATTGCAAAATCAACACTTCTTTCACACGGACCTATATCATTGGAATTTACGGCTGTCTTAACAACATTTTCCAAAATCATCAGTCCGTCTGAGCCTATACCGTAATGTCTGTCGCAAATAAAACTTACAATCCGTTTATCCAAACAAAGGTTCAATTCACGGTTGTCAATGATAACAAAATCATTGCCTGCTCCCTCATATTTGAAGAAAGGTATCAACATTATTTCTCTTCCTGTGAATTCTGTTCTTTCTTTTCCTCAGTCTTAGCAGGCTTAAGTTGTCTGACTTTTTCTTTCAACTCGTTGAGTTCATTTGTAGTTGCATTCAGTTTATTTGATATGGACACGGTCTCATACAAAATAAATATCACCGAACAACAAATTATAATAAGTCCCAACCAATAAATCAGACCTGTCTCTCCTTCGGAAGGTACTTGTATAATCATCATTGCGATAATTAACAAGCCCGCCAAAAGCATTACAAAAAAGTTTTTAAGGGTTATCTTATTCATAGACAAAACTTTTTCTTAATATTCATCGCTGTAAATTCCGTTACAAATCCATAAAACACCACCTAAGAACAACAAGTCCTTAATCAAGGATTTCTGCATTGCCGCTATGATTTTTTATAGCGGCAATGCAGTCCTTTGTTGTTTTACTTTAGTAAAGCGAATTATTTTTCTATTCTTATACGTGCATCAACTGCAACGATATTATCCATTGTTCCCAAAAGAGGATTAAGGTCCATCTCGGCGATTTCAGGAGCAGCCTGTACCAAAGCAGAAACTCTTGCTATCTGGTCTGCATACAAATCTTCATTTACTCCTTCTTGACCTCTGACACCTTGAATAATCTTGTAGCCTTTAAGAGATTTTATCATCTCTTTTGCTTCTTTCACTCCTATAGGAGCAAGATTGCTTCTTACGTCTTTCAATACCTCAATGAAAATACCGCCTAATCCGCACAAAACTTGATGTCCAAACATAGGAGTACGTATAGAACCTATGTAGATTTCAGTTCCGAAATACATGTGATAACATTGAACTGCGTAAGTGTCTTTTATCTTTATCAAACGACGGAATTCTTTTCTCACACTCTCTTCGTCCTTAACGTTAAGCGAAACTCCGCCTACGTCACTCTTATGTACAGGTCCTACAACCTTCATAACTACAGGATAACCCACCTTGTTAGCAAAATCAACTACCTCTTGCTCGTTGTCCGACGAAATATCATTGTAGTGGGATATGCCTGCAACGTCAAATAACTCGTTTATCTTCTTAACATCTATGTATCCGTTGTCACAAGTGTCTATTATCTTACGTATTTTCTCCGTGTCTATCTTTATAAGGTCCTCTTCGGTAGCAGGAGACGGCGTTGCAACTATACGGCTTACTGCATTGCCGAAGACAGTCTCGTCAGGGAAGTAGGTATGTCCCTTGCTGACAAAATCTTTCACCTCATCGCCTGCTACAAGTGTAGAAGGAAGTATAGGGAAGATAGGTTTTGTGCATGTATTTATCTTTTCGTGAATAACATTGTAAGCATCGTAGTTAGGAACCAATCCCGGCGTTCCGAATATCACGCACATAGCGTCTATTTCCGGCATTTGCTTATCAACCGTTTCAATTATCGTTCCGAGTTGTTCAGGAGTTCCTGTAGCAAGGAAATCTATCGGGTTGGCAACAGAAGAACCTGCGAACAGTTTTGAAAGTAATTCTTCCGCAACTTTTCCTTCTATCTTAGGAATATTCATTCCGCATTTGCTCAAAGCATCTGTCAGCATAACTGCAGGACCGCCTGCGTGGGTTATAATAGCAATATTGTTTCCCTCAAAGCGCGGATAGGTAAATATAGCCGCAACCGTACAAAGTTCTTCTCTTCCATAGCAACGTACAATTCCTGCTTTGCGGAACAGAGCATCAACCGCAACGTCGTCAGTTGCCAAAGCGCCAGTGTGGGACGAAGCAGCACGTGAACCTGCCGCAGAACTGCCGGCCTTAACTGCAACTATCTTACAACCTTTTGCTATAAGGCTCTTAGCATGCTTCAACAATTTCTGAGGTTGTTTGATATTCTCAATATAAAGCATTATAACCTTGGAAGAAGTCTCCGGATTAAATACCTCATCGTGGTATTCCAAAATATCTTCTATACCTAACTGAGCCGAATTTCCCACTGCCCAGCAATGATTGAAATGAAGACCCTGCTGTTTGCCTATATCCATGATAAAACAACCAGTAGCGCCCGAGCCTGTTATGAAATCAACTCCTTTAGGAGAAGGTTCTGAGAACGGTTGTGAGAAAATAGAGTGATGATACGGCGTAAATATACCCGTACAGTTAGGTCCGATAAGACAAGCTCCGTTTTCCTCTATCGTTTTCACTATTCTCAACTCCAATTCCTTACCCTCGTGAGACTCTTCTCCGAATCCGGCAGATATGATAATAAAAGCCTTAGTTCCCTTTTCTTTTGCCAAGACTTCTACTGTGTGTTCCGCAAACTTGGAAGCAATAGCCAAAACAGCCAAATCAACTTGAGGCAAATCTTCTACTTGACGGTAACATTTTATTCCCTGAATTTCGTCAGCCTTAGGATTAACCGTATACAGGTTTCCTTTAAAGCCGCCTTCAACTATATTTCTCACCAAAGCACCACCCGGCTTTGTAGTATCGTCACTTGCTCCCACAACCACAATACTGCGTGGATTAACAAGTTCTTTTGTTACTTTTGTACTCATTGTTTATATTCGCTTTTTGTATTTTCTTTTTAGGTTTATGTCCGTGAAAGTTGCAAAATTAAAAAAAAATATTGAATTTCCGTAATTAAAGCCCATTTATTTTATTTTTTACAAGAACAGGCAGTAAAAAAACATCTTTCTTCCCGTTCCTTATTTCAATGCTGCCTGTTTAAATCTTATTTTTGCCAATGATGATTATAATCTTGCCTCTCTTGAAATCAGATGCAAAAATAAGGGTTATTTTAACCTAAAATAAGTCTTTTTTTATACTAAAATAAGGGTTATTTCCGTTATCAAAACGAAGAGTGGCAAAGTCGGAATAAAGAGTGGCAAAAACAAATCAAACAATGGCAAAACTGAGACATCGACAGTCATATACTAAAACAAAATCCTGCATAAACAAAACTTGGGATTAAAAGAAAAAGGCAAAACAAAATCCCTTAAAAATCAAAATTTTGCAAAGATATTAGCAGGAAAAATAAAAACATTTCAACAAGACAAAGCCGCAAATTCGGACAAAGAAAATATTTTTTTTAGACAATTAATGATTTATTATGGGAATAAGATACAGAAAAACAAGAAGAAAAGTTAATTACAACGGCGAAGTAAGGCAACAATACAGCGCTAAAATAATCTCTTCTGGGACTTTAACGCTCAGAGATATAGCAAAGAGGGTCGCTTTCCAATCAACAATGTCCGTACCCGAATTTGAAATGGCGGTAAGTCTGCTTGCAGGTCAAGTAAAAGAGCAATTGGCGAACGGATTTACACTTGACTTGGGAGATTTAGGGCGTTTCAAACCATGCTTTACTTCAAAGGCCTGCGACAATCTCAGTGACATTAACAACAAAAGCATTTCTAACGTCAGAGTTAATTACAAAGCAGGTAAAGAGATAGCGCAAAAACTCAGAGAGACTTCTCTTGAGAGCGTCAGAGATATTGATGAATACGGCAGAAAATTGAATTATGCCCACAGTTCTTCGCCTAAAACTGACGGTATTTACGATGAGGACTCTTCAGAGCAGGAAGAATAAGGCCTAAAGTTCACTATAATCAAAATGTAAACAAGAAACGAAACAACAAAATGGACACGCCGAGCAACATAAAGGAAGAGATAAGGGCTTATTTATTTGCTATGAAAGACGATAAATATTCCGCATTTCAGCGGAAGTTAATTCCCAATATTCCGCCTCAAAGTATTATAGGAGTAAGAACACCGATTTTGAAAAAATATGCTGAATCTACAGCACTGAAAGAAGATGCAGGAGAATTTCTTTCTGATTTACCGCATCGATATTTTGATGAAAATCAGTTGCATGCTTTTATCCTTTCGGGAATAAAAGATTTCGACAAGTGCATTGAGGCAACAAAAAAGTTTCTTCCTTTCATTGACAACTGGGCAACTTGCGATCAACTGTCTCCTAAGTGTTTTAAGAAAAACGCAGATAAGCTTTTGCCTTACATAAAAGAGTATCTGAAAAGCCGAAAAGAATACACGCTGCGCTTCGGTATAGGTTTGATGATGCGGTATTTTCTTGATGAAAACTTCAAAGAAAAATACATAGACACAATATCGGAAATAAAAAGGGAAGAATATTATGTTAAGATGATGCAAGCGTGGTATATTGCAACGGCTTTAGCAAAACAATATGAGAGTGCAGTACTTATTCTGAAAGAAGAAAGACTTGATGTATGGACTCACAACAAGGCCATTCAGAAAGCCTGCGAGAGTTTCCGCATCAGCCAAGAGAAGAAAGTCTGTCTCCGTACTCTGAAAAGAAAGTGAGAAATAAGAAAAAAAAGTTTTCCTAAAAGTCTGTATTTTTTTTAAAATCAAGTGCAACAAGTTCATATTTAATTACTATTTTTGCAAATCATTTGCTATGAAAAAAAGGATTTACTTTACCATTGTCTGCATCCTGTTTCTTGCCTGCTCGTGTTCAAACAGGAAAAGTGCCGTCACCGAGGGCAATTCTGCTTACTATTGGCGGACAAGTTTCGTTTTGAGTCCTGCAGAAAGGGAATTCATTAAGGAATACGGCATATCAAGACTTTACATTCGCTATTTTGATGTGGTAATGCAAGAAGGCGATGCCATGCCTAACGCAACGCTCAAGTTCAAAGATACTCTGCCTTCTTCAGTTCAGCCTGTCCCGACTGTCTTTATCATGAATGAGTGTATGCAAAAAAGGGACAACACCCTTGCAAACAAGATTTTCAAACGTATATTACAGATAAGCGAAAGCAACAACATAAATAATGTAAAGGAAATTCAGATTGACTGCGATTGGACAAAGAGAACTGAGGGTAATTTCCTTAAATTCATGGAACAACTCCACGCTTTAACTCAAGAAAAGGGGATTATGCTTTCAACGACAGTACGTTGTTACCAACTGAATTGGCAAGTTCCTAAAGCCGACAGAGGAGTTGTGATGATGTATAACACAGGTGATTTCAGAAATATAAAAGACGAAAAGCCTATACTTAACATTGACTCAGTAGGAGGTTATTTAAAGTATCTGAAAAAATATGATTTACCTCTGACTTGCGCTTATCCTGTCTTTAAATGGGATTTGCTCTTTCATAAAGAAAATTTCAGAGAAGTACTTTATACCGAAGACCGCTCTTTTCTTTTCCAAAGCGACACGGTAGTAAGACGTGAACCCTCTTTGGCAGATATTCTTAAAGCCAAAGAAAGACTGCAATCAATAAGAAAAGATATAAACAAAGAGATTGTTATTTTTGATTTGTCGGATTATAATATAAAACGTTTTAAAGATGAAGAATATAAAAAGATTTTTGCTCATTAGCCTATTAATTATCGCTTTCAGCGGAAAATTAACAGCATGTGTCGGCCATCCTGCAACTTACAATTATTTTTTAATGAGTTTAGCGCCTGTAAATTGTGATTGCAGAAACATTGATGAGCGCATAAACAAATTTTGGTCTGAATACACAGGCGGCAAGTTCAACGAATATCACGGCAACAGCACGGAAATATTTAATTTTGCCAAAAAGAAAAAAGATACGGAAATGATAGAGTATCTCAATTATTTGAATGCCTATCTTTATTACGGAAATGCTTTCGTTGAAAGTTGGGATTATCCGACCAAAGAGGATTTATCCGAAGCTGAAAGAACGGTTAAAAAAATCATAAAGGCTTCACGCGAGTACAAAGGTGAGAGATTTAAGAGCCAATATGCGCTTTTGTATATGAGAGCCAATATGTTAGACGAGAATTACGCAGACATGGTAAGTTATTGGAAAAACAAAGCGCAATATTTACCCGAATCCGTTTACAAAGAAATGATAGAAAACTACTATGCCGGTGCTTTGTTCCACTTAGGTGATAAAGAAAAGGCTCTTAACATATTTTCACGCCAAGGAGACTTCAAAAGCATCAAGTGGTGTGTAAAAGAACAACGCAATCTTTCGGGAATAAAAAAGATTTACCGTGAAAATCCTAACTCCGAAGCATTGTATTACTTAGTGCAGGACTTTGTAAACAGAAGCCAAGACGCATTCGACGAGGAGCCTGAGAACGAGATAGATGAGATGGTTGATAAATCGGAAATGCTGGAGTTTATTTCATTTGCCAATGAAGTAATAAAAGAAAACAAAACCGACGACCCTTGCCTGTGGAACGCAGCATGTGCATTGCTATACGATATATTGAAAGACAAAAACAATGCTAAGAAATACATAAACATTGCTTTAAACTCCAAAGGCAGAGCATTGACAAAAGATAATGCCAGATGTATAAATCTCTGGATTGCTTCCAATGAACGGAATTTAGATTTGGATTTCATAACCAAAGAACTAAAATGGATTGATTCAAAAATAGCGTCCGCCAAAGCAAACGACTACTATTTTATTAATGTAAAAGAAAAGGTTTTGATGCTGAGTCTACTTCCTAAATTTTGGAAAAAACAGAATACAAACTTAATTTGTGCCATTGAGGCAGAAAATGACAGATTGCGATTTGAAAGATATAAAATATATGACACTACAAACGAATACTATATCTACCGTTCAAATGACTATTCTTATCATTTAATGAATCTTTCGGCACAAGAGATTGAATCCTTTGTTTATTTTGTCAAGGAGAAGCACAATGAAGGGTTTGAAAAATATATTTGCAGCACGATAAAAATTGAAGACAACTTTTTCAATGACCTAATAGGAACAACCTATATTGCACAAGGAGAGTTTGCAAAAGCCATAGGATACTTGGAAAAAGTACCTCTATCTTTCATAAATGAACTATCGGTTGCGTACTATATGCAAAGAAGAGATTACAGAAAAGAATCTTGGTTTGAAAGACAACCTTTGAGTGACGATGGCGAAGAGATGTATAAATTACAGACGATGAAAACTAACTGTAAGGTTGATTTCTGCAAGGAAATGTTGAATTTAGAAAATCAATTCTCAAAAGCATCGGACAATAAAGAAAAACAGGAACTTGCTTATAAACTTGCAGTGAGATATTATCAAGCTTCGTCAGCAGGAGACTGCTGGTTCTTATCACGTTATTACAAACCCTCATATTATGATGGAAAGGATCGTATTGACGAAACTCTTTTACAAAAATGTACATCTATGCTTAATATAAGCAAACAAGGAAACAAAGAACTCAAAACAAAGAGTCTCTATGCCTTGGCCTTCATTCCGAGAGACAATTGGGCGGAATATGATTATAACTGGAATGACGGGACTTTTACTATAACGAAAGTATACAAAAATTCATTAAAATACAAAAGACTAAACGACCTTTACACCTTTATACAACAAAATCCCGACTGCAAAACCGAATACATACGCAAGTGTGATGTATTTTACCAGTTTGCAAAAAGAAAATAGAACTCAGCCTTTGCTGATAAAACAAAAGCGGTGCTGCGGAAAAATTCCGCAGCACCGCTTTTTACTCAGAGGAAAACCTCATTATCTTATCTTTATCTCAGTCATTGTCTTTTCGCAATAATGACATTGAAGTGTCAAAGGCTCTTCCTTAACCACATTAAATAAAGTATCCATTTCCTCAACGTTGGTTATACAGTTTGGATTTATACATTTAACTATCTTATGTATTTCCTTCGGTATTTCCAAACAACGTTTCTCCACCACAGCATAATCTTTTATAGTTATGAGTGTTGCCGTCGGTGCTATGATTGCAAGTTTATCCAACTCCTCAGGCTGAAAATACTTGTTCTTTGCCTTTATTATTCCTTTCTTTCCGTATTTCTGACTTTCAAGATTTGTTCCTATAAGAATTTCATCTTTTAATATGTCAAGGCCTAATACTTTCACAACAGCGAAAACCTTATCCGCAGGAATATGGTCAATAACCGTTCCGTTATCTATTTTTTTTACTATGAGTTCTTTGTTATTTGTTGTCATATCTCTTTGTTCTCCGTTTTTATTGGTTGATATACATGCGTCCTATCGGCGTATTGCCACTTTATTTTATCTTATCAGCATAGCCAAGTATAGACGTAATCAAGGCTTGTCTGACAAACATTCCGTTTTTCGCCTGTTGGAAATAGTAAGCGTAATTTGTCTTGTCCACATTCATCGCAATCTCGTTCACACGCGGCAAAGGATGGAGTATTTTCATATTATCCTTGCAGCCTTTCAGCAAAACAGCGTCCAGAATGTAAGAATCCTTGACTTTTTCGTATTCAAGAATATCAGGAAATCTCTCTTTCTGAATACGGGTCATATATATGATATCCGCAAAAGGAATAACATCTTCAAGTTTTCTGTATTCATGATATTTCAAACCTGCATTCTTTGCATACATCTTTACATTCTCCGGCATGGATAAAGATTCCGGTGATACGAAATGAAACTCCGCCTTAAAATTACTCATTGCCTGAACAAGGGAATGAACAGTCCGTCCGTACTTTAAATCACCCACCATAGCAATTTGAAGATTCTCCAGCGTACCTTGAGTTTTGCGGATAGAATAAAGGTCAAGCATACATTGGGTTGGGTGTTGGTTTGCTCCGTCTCCTGCATTTATGACAGGGACAGGGGAAACCTCGGCAGCATATCTTGATGCTCCGTCCTTAGGGTGGCGCATCACTATAATATCAACATAAGAAGAAACCATCATTATAGTATCGTGAAGGCTCTCTCCTTTTTGTAATGAAGTAGCTGTAGGATTGGAAAAACCTATAACGCGGGCTCCGAGTCTGTTTGCTGCAGTTTCGAAACTTAAACGCGTACGTGTGGACGGTTCAAAGAACAAAGAGCCGACCACTTTATCAGAAAGAACGGGTTGATTCGGGTTTTTCTCAAATTTTTCCGCCAAATCCAAAACGGATAAATAATCTTCCTTGCTGTAATCCGTTATGGAGATAAGATTTTTATTTTTAAGATTAGTCATAATTATACTATTGTTTTTATTATTCTTTATTTCATTTCTTATATACAAAAAAATAACGACTTCTTAACGAAAGTCGGTTACAACAAAAAAGAATACCAAGTCGGGGAAATTTTGTTCTCCTGCTCAGTATTCAGTTTTATATTTATCGTTTTTTGCATCTGAAACAATGTATCACTGTAAAACGATTGCAAAGTTAGTAAAAAAATTGTAGTTCGCAAATTATTTTCCGACTAAACTTAAACTAAAAACAAAAATTATTTAATTTTCAAAAATTTATAATTCGTTTTTCCGTACTGAATATATTCATTGTCCTAACTTTAAGTTAGAATAAGCCACATATTTGTACATTTTAACAAAACATAATAAAATTCCGCAAAAACAATATCTCATTACTCTGTACCCAAAGCAAGATAAAAAAAGATTTATTCTTATTTGATAAAGAGTATTTCTTAAAAACAACAATATTTTTGTAATTTTGCAAATCTGAAAAGAAATAATCATTAAAACTCATTTTAAATATGAAAAAACAAGATTTTTTATTCATCATCTGTATTATTGTTTTTGTAGGATTGTTTGTTGTCATTGACCCCATAAATCATTGGTTTCTTTCTTGGTCAGCAGCAAAAGATTGGAGAAGTTTTGTTATGGCTTTTCTGAAATTCGGAGTTCTTTCCACAATGGGAGAATGTATAGGTCTCAGAATTTCACAAGGAGTCTACAATAAAAAAGGTTTCGGCATACTTCCCCGCTTTTTGGTATGGGGAGTTTTGGGAACATGTATCTCTATCGCAATGATGATATTTTCAAGCGGAGTTTTCACGTTCTTAAACGTATGCGGACTGAAAGGATTAAGTCCTTCGAATGTTACGGATTGCTTTGGCATTAATCTGTTATATGCTTTCTGTGTATCTGTTTTTATGAACACGTTCTTCGCTCCTGTCTTTATGACCGTGCATAAAGTAACCGACACTCATATTCTTAACACCAACGGAACATTAAAAGGTTTCTTTACTCCGATTCCTTTCGGTGAGATAATAAAAAACCTAAATTGGGACGTACAATGGAATTTCGTTTTCAAAAAAACAATACCTTTCTTCTGGTATCCTGCACACACGGTTACATTTCTGCTTCCTCCTCAGTACAGAGTTCTTTTCGCTGCTTTGCTCGGCGTTGCGCTCGGAGTAATTCTTTCTATTGCAAACCTTAAGAAGAAATAAAAAAACATCAACATTATGGAATACAAATCCGTAAAAGGAACAAGGGATTTTCTTCCCTTGCAAATGCAAAAGCGAAACTATATTTTCGACACCATAAAACAGGTTTACCGCAATCACGGTTTCCTTCCGATAGAGACACCTGCGATGGAAAATCTTCAAACCCTTATGGGAAAATACGGAGACGAAGGGGACAAATTGCTTTTTAAAATTCTGGACTCAGGAAACTTTCTGAGGGAAGAAAAAACTGAAGAATTCGTTTCCCGCCTTCAAAACGGAGAACTCAACAAAGCTACAAAGATGATTTGCGAAAAAGGATTGAGATACGACCTTACGGTTCCGTTCGCACGTTTCGTTGTAAACCATCAAAATGACATAGTTCTGCCGTTCAAACGCTATCAAATACAACCCGTATGGCGGGCAGACAGACCGCAAAAAGGAAGATACAGGGAATTTTATCAATGTGATGCCGATGTAATAGGAAGTAATTCTTTGATGAATGAAGTAGAACTTTTGCAGATAATTGATGAAGTTTTCACACTGTTTGGATTGCCTATCAGCATTAAACTAAACAACAGAAAGATTCTTGCAGCCTTTGCCCAAATGCTTGAAAAGGAAGATTGCTTAACAGATTTGACGGTTGCAATAGACAAATTGGACAAAATAGGTCAGCAAAAAGTTTTAGAGGAACTGAAAGACAAAGGATTTTCCGAAAAAGACTGCAACTCCGATCTTCCTATACTGAATATAAACGGAAACAACGCCGAAAAGATAGCCCAACTCCATGAATTGATAGGTAACACCGAAATAGGAAAACAAGGATTGGAAGAGTTGCAATATGTTTTGGAAAAATCGAAACAAGCTGATATAAAATCAATAGAAGTAGACCTTACCTTAGCACGCGGATTGAATTACTACACAGGAGCAATCATAGAGGTAAAAGCTCTTGACGTAGAAATAGGAAGCATAACCGGAGGCGGAAGATACGATAACCTTACGGGGATTTTCGGAATGCCGGGAATATCAGGCGTAGGTATCTCCTTCGGAGCAGACAGAATTTACGACTGTTTAGAAGAAAAAAATCTGTTTCCCGAAAACACAGGTGTTTTAACTTCGGTTTTGTTTATCAATTTCGGAGAAGAGGAGAGCAATCATGCACTCCGCCTTTCGGGAGTTTTGAGAAAGAACGGTATCTCTTGCGAAATATACCCCGAAAGCGTAAAAATGAAAAAGCAAATGAAGTATGCCAACGACAGAAAATTCCCTTATGTCATCATGATAGGAGAAGAGGAAATCAAAAACCAAAAATACGTACTCAAAGATATGGTTTCGGGAGAACAATTCACTCTTTCAACAGAAGAAATCATAGAAAAACTGAAATAGATTAATGTTTTGTTTAAAACAAATAAGGTACGGTCTTCCGTAAAAAGAGACCGTACCTTATTTATTTTAGGATACAGAAAAATAAAACTTCGTTTCGCAGGAGTGAATCTTCGTTTTAATTTTCTGAAATCAAGTTTCACGAAAGCGAAACGAATTTTCGTCAGAGCGAAACAAAAAGGCAAAAAATCATTCGTTATTATTACTGAACGGAAAGTAAAAAATGAGTACCTCGATAAAAAGAGACAAAGCCTTGTGACTTTGCCCCTTTAGATTATATCTTATCATCAGAGAAACAAAAAGCAGCAACTACACACTGACAGATGCTTTTATGTGTGGGTGAGCCTCATAATTTTCTATCTTTATATCATCATAAGTAAATGAAAATATATCTTTTATCTCGGGATTTAACTTCAATTCAGGCAAAGTCAAAGGTTGGCGGGTCAATTGCAGTTTTGCCTGCTCCAAATGATTGGAATAGAGATGTGCATCCCCTAAAGTATGTATAAATTCTCCGCATTTCAAAGAAGTAACTTGAGCCATCATTGCAAGCAAAAGGCTGTATGAAGCTATGTTAAACGGAACTCCGAGGAATATATCCGCACTCCGTTGATAGAGTTGTAAAGAAAGCCTTCCGTCAGACACGTAAAACTGAAACAGACAATGGCAAGGAGGGAGAGCCATTTCTGAAATCGCACCCACATTCCAAGCAGAAACTATCATACGTCTTGAATCGGGTGAGGTTTTTATCTGATTGCACACTTCCGTTATCTGGTCTACAAAACCTCCGTCTTTTTTATCCCAATGCCTCCATTGGTATCCGTATATCGGGCCTAAATCTCCGTCTTCCCTTGCCCACTCGTCCCAAATCGAAACCTTGTTATCGTGGAGGTATTTCACATTAGTATCGCCGCGTAAAAACCAAAGCAATTCATGAATTATGCTTCTTGTGTGCAGTTTCTTGGTTGTAAGCAAAGGAAAACCCTCACTTAGATTAAACCTCATTTGATAACCGAAAATGCTTCTCGTACCCGTACCTGTTCTGTCTTGCTTATCACTGCCGTTTTTCAAAACAGTGTCCAACAAATCCAAATATTGCTTCATTGCCTTTATACCTTTGTAAATTTATCCTAAAACGGATTTCCTTTTTTGTTTATTGTAGTTCAAAATCTTTTTATTTACGCTTAGCCGAAAGAATATTACGGAAAAATAAGACCTTATCTCCAAAAACTAATCCACGGATAAAATCCTTTCAATCCAATAATCCATACTCTGTTCCTTGCTCAAATCCAACCAAATCAAATTCTCCGTCTTATTAAACCAAGTCATCTGACGTTTAGCATACTGACGCGTATGTATCTTTATAAGTTCCACAGCATCATTTAGAGATGTCTTTTTATCAAAATAATCAAACAATTCTTTGTATCCTACAGTGTTAAGAGCCTGTAAATGTTTTAGCGGAATAAGGCTTTCTGCCTCGGCAAGGAGACCTTCTTCCAGCATCTGCCCTACCCTTTTGTCTATCCTCTCTACAAGTTCTGCCCTGGCTCTTTTCAGTCCGAAGACTTTGGTTTCAAAACTCCGCTCAGCATTTGCCTGTTTTCTGAAAGAGGAAAAAGGTTTGCCGCTCTCAAAACAAACTTCCAATGCACGGAGTACTCTTCTCGGGTTCTGAATATCAACCAAGGCGAAATACTCTCTGTCTTTCTCTTTCAGAACATTTTGCATAAAGGCAAGGCCTCTTTCTTTGTAAAGTCTCTGTACTTCATTCCTTACCTCTAAAGAAATATCCGGCATAAAATCTATTCCTTTCAGAAGAGCATCTATGTATAAACCGCTTCCCCCGCAAAGAACGAGGCTCTCATGTTTTTGAAACAAAGTATCTATTCTGCACAAAGCCTCTTTCTCATAGCGTGCCGCATTGCTTGTTTGCCCGACATTCCACTCTGCTATAAAATGATGAGGTACGCAATCCAACTCTTGCTGCGTCGGACGGGCAACTCCTATGTTCATTTCTTTGAAAATCTGTCTCGAATCGGCAGATAATATCTCCGTTTTGAGTTTTTGGGCCAAGCAAACGGCAAAAGAGGTCTTTCCGCTTGCAGTAGGGCCTGCTATTACATAGAGTGTTTTCATTTATTCGAAGAAAGTCTTTATCAAAGTGCAAAGTTATGAAAAAAGAAAGAACAAACAACAATCCAATTGAATATATCAGTTTTTTTATTCTTATTTTTGACAAAGCAATAAGTAAAAAAAACTTATTTTATATTAATTTTGCAAACGTAAAACAATGCAAGACCATGAACATTCCCGATTTTTCGCAAATAGAAATAAAAGATTACAAGCCCATAATAAGGGAACTTGACAACGGAATAAAGACCTATTGCTTTGAAAACAAAGAGTCTGATGCTGTTTTTATGAAGTTCATCTTCCACAATGCAGGAACGATTTCACAAGAGAAGTATTTCACCGCTGCTCTCACAAAAACGCAACTCAATAAAAACACAAAAAAATTTTCATACAAAGAATTGGCGGAAGAAATAGACTTTTACGGACTTACCTTTTCGCCTTTGACTTCCAACGAAAGGACCTCTCTCGGATTTGCTTTCTTAGGAAAAGACAGTGAAAAAGTGTTTCCTCTTTTGGAACAGATGATTCTTTTTCCCGAATTTTCGCAAGAGCCTCTGCAAACCACCATTAACAACTCCCGACAGGAATATTTGCTGAAATTACAAAAAACAAGCTTCCTTGCACACAAGCACTTCATGGCAGGACTCTTCGGAAAGGATAATCCTTACGGCGCTTATGCAGACGTAGACGATTACGGAAAAATCAATAACAATGACTTGAGGGAGTTTTGGCAAAAAAGATACTCCTGCAATCAATGTTACATAATGTTAGCGGGGAATATAAACGGACAATTCCTCAACTTACTGAACAAATACTTCGGACAAACGGAGTGGAACAAAGAAACTGCCGACACAAGCAAGAAAGAAATTCACATAGATTTCACTCCGAAAAATTCAGTCATAGTAAACCGCCTGCCATCGGCAATTCAGTCGTCCCTTGTTATGGGAAGACTCCTCCCTGACGTTCATCACGCTGATTATATTCCGCTTACAGTTCTCAATTGTCTGTTCGGAGGATATTTCAATTCACGTTTGATGTCAAACATACGCGAAGAGAAAGGATACACTTACGGCATTGACTCGGCACTTGCCCCTTTCAAGTACGGTAATATTCTTTTGATAGTCACCGATGTTGCACAGGACAAACAGGAAGCTACTATAGATGAGATAAAATTTGAAATGAAGCGTCTGAGAGAAGAACTTGTCAGCACGGAAGAACTTTCTATGGTAAAGAATTACATAACCGGCGATATGCTCCGCTCAACTGACGGAGTTGCGGAGATAAGTGAGAACTATGAATATTTCATTCGCTACAACCTAAGAGAGGATTACAACTCCTATATGATAAAAACCATAAGGGAAACCTCATCAGAACAAATCAGAAACTTGGCTCAAAAATATCTTAACGAAGAAGATTTTCTCATTTCTTTAGTAGGAAAATAAAATATCTTTGTATATTTGCATTGAAATTTTTATCCGCAAGACTAAAAATGAGACTCAAGAACAAAAAAGATAATCACAATAGTCACAAAGCAGGACTCTCCGCGCAACGATTTGCTCCCGGAGTTCTGCTTTTTGTTTTTTTTGCTTCCGTTCTTTCTTTCAGTGCAGCAGGTCAAGACACAACATTTATAATGGGTGCTTTCTACGGAGAGTTAATCAATGACAGTGTGGTAAAACTTTGGATGCCGGAAGTCAGTGACGGTTATAAAGGATACTTTGAAAGAAGACGTTCCTCCGAAGGTAATATTTGGCAAATTATTTCTTCGGAAGAGACAAGGCGTTTTACAGAACCGTACTACGATACTTTCTATTATTCCTGCAAAGACACACTTACCTACAGATATATCTTAACCACACTGCATGACGGAGGAATAAGCAAGAGCAGAGAACAGCAATTCACCGTGGGAGATGTTGAAATCCCCGATATGCCCGAAAATTCCGTCTTTTCGGTTAATGTAAACACTAATCAAAATCTTTCATTCTCTTTTTCGCCTTCTCAATCCGATGACGTAATGGGCTATGTTATCTGCAAGGGTAATCCTTGCGTCGCTCTGGATACTCTTTGGGGCAAAGAGAATACTGATTACAGTTGTCTGTCTTGCTCTTCGGAAGAGATAAATGAATTAGCCGTAATGTCCTTTGACTCTTGCATGAACACATCTCTCAGAAGCAACAAACTGAATAACATAGTTCTGAGGGCTAAACGGGAGAACTGCTCCGGCATAGTCAAACTTTCGTGGAACGAATACAAGTATATGCCGTCGGGATTAAACAACTACGAAATACATTTGATAAACGCCGACGGAGAAAGCATAATTCAAAGTACTCCTTACTTAAATTCTTCACTCGATATTACACCTTACGGCAACGAAATAGAGATGTATGTCCGTGCAGTAGGAAATTCTGACATTTTTTTTGCAAATTCTAACAAAATAACCTTAAATCAAATGACTGCGGATACGTTAGACTACATCCGCATGAAAAA
>JAFVAP010000153.1 GCA_017480455.1 Bacteroidales bacterium
GCAACGGAAAAAGCACTCTGGCAGCCGTTATAGCAGGCAATGATAAGTTTACCGTAACTCAAGGCGAGATAATCTACCAAGGAAAAAATCTTTTGGAGATGTCGGTTGAGCAGAGGGCTTGTGAGGGTGTCTTCTTAGGCTTTCAATACCCTGTGGAGATACCGGGTGTAAGCATAACCAATTTTATGAAAACGGCTATCAACGAACAACGCAAGTATAAAGGACTTGACCCTATCAGTGCTAAGGATTTCCTTGCCCTTATGAAGGAAAAGGAAAAGGTTGTTGAGTTATCGTCCTCTCTTGCAGGCAGAAGTGTCAATGAGGGTTTCTCGGGCGGTGAGAAAAAAAGGAATGAGATATTCCAAATGGCTATGTTGCAACCTACATTGAGCATTTTGGACGAGACAGACTCGGGTTTGGACATAGATGCTTTGAGAATAGTGGCAGGAGGTGTCAATAAAGTTCACACAAAGGAAGATGCAGTGATGGTAATCACTCACTACCAGCGTCTTTTGGATTATATAGTACCCGATATTGTGCATATACTTTATGAAGGCAGGATAGTGAAGAGCGGAGATAAAGACCTTGCTAAAGTTTTGGAAGAAAAGGGCTATGATTGGATAAGAAAAGAACTTGAACAATAGGAATTACAAACCAAAAGAGCAGGCTCATAACTATGGGTCTGCTTTTTTTTGTATCCGATATTTTGCTTTTAGCATAATTTTGTCTATCTTTGCAAACCTAAAACTAAAAAAATAAATAATAATGAAAAAATTAATTTTAATAGTAACGGCCTTATGCTTAGGTCTTAACACATTAAACGCACAATCAAATATGGAAAGCAAAAAGAAAAACTTTACAAATCATGCGGTAATAACACCTTTGCCTGTATTAATCATCGCAACCTATGACGCAAACGGCAATCCTGATGCTATGAATGCAGCATGGGGCGGACAATGCGGTCCTAAACACATAGTTTTTGAACTTTCATCACATCAGACAACGGATAATATCAAATTGAAAAAAGCATTCACAGTTGCTTTTGCTGACAAGAAACATGTTGTTGAAAGCGATTATTTCGGTGTTATCTCAGCAAGACAGGAATCTGATAAGATAAAAAAAGCAGGAATGACTGTTACCAAGAGCCAATTCGTTGATGCACCTGTTATCAATGAATATCCGCTTACAGTGGAATGCAAAGTCGTTACCTTTGAAGAAGATGAACGCGGCGGCGCACGGGTTATCGGAGAAATAGTTAATATGCAGGCTGACGAGAGTATTCTTGATAAGGACGGCAAAATAGATTTGGATAAGATGCAACCTATAATGTACGACAGCAGCAAGCACTATTACAGAGTTGTAGGCGAGAAAGTGGGCAACGCTTTCTCAGACGGCAACAAGTTGAAAAAATAACCGTAGGCTTGACTTATGTAACATTTAAGTAAAAATAAGTTATAAGGCAGAAAAAGAAAGTTTTTCTGCCTTATAATTTATATTCCTGCAGCTAAGGGAGGATTAAGCTTTTGTTCATACTTCGTTTTTGCTTAGTCTTTCTGCAAAAAAGACATGCGTCAGCAAGAAACCTTAATCAAAAATCAAGTTTTATTTTCCATTCTTAAAGAAACTGAAAAAGCAGACAAATAAAACTTTTTTGCTTTTTACTGCAAAAGGAGTTAAAAATAAATATCAGCGGACTGTTTTTAATAAAGAAATTTTTATAATTTTGCATTGTATAAACCGTTTAAGGATTTGTAACTCTTAAAGGGAAAAGTATAAAAAGGAAAGAAAATGAAAGATACGATATTATATGTAGTTGTACCTTGCTATAACGAGAAAGAGGTTTTGGGCGAAACTTCCTTTAGACTGAAAGAAAAACTTGTTTCCTTAATCGACGCAGGTAAGATAAGCAGTCAAAGCCGCATACTCTTTGTTAATGACGGCAGCAAGGACAATACTTGGGATATGATTAAGGAATTGCACAAAGATGACGTTGTTTTTTCGGGTATAAGTCTTTCGAGAAACAGAGGACAGCAGAATGCTTTGCTTGCAGGTCTTATGACGGCGAAAGACTGTGCCGATGCCGTTATTTCCATGGATGCGGATTTACAAGACGATATCAATGCAATAGATGCTATGCTTGAAAAGTACGAAGAGGGCTTTGATATTGTCTACGGTGTCCGTTCATCGAGGAAAACCGATACTTTTTTCAAGAAAAACACTGCCCTTGCTTTCTATCGTATGATGAATTTTTTGGGTACGGAAACCGTTTACAACCATGCGGAATACAGATTGATGACTAAGAGGGCTTTGGAGGGTCTTTCGGAGTTCAAGGAGGTTAATTTGTTCTTGAGAGGTATGGTTCCTATGGTCGGATACAAATCTACAACGGTGGAATACGAAAGAGCGGAACGTTTTGCAGGCGAAAGCAAGTATCCTCTTAAAAAAATGCTTGCCCTATCCGTAGACGGAATAACTTCTTTGAGCATAAAACCGATTAAATTTATAACAACGTTGGGATTTGTCATTGCTTTGGTTTCACTTGTTGCACTTATATATACTTTAGTTAAATATATGATGGGACAAACCATTATCGGGTGGTCGTCAATCGTTATTTCGGTTTGGTTTCTCGGCGGTTTGCAGTTGCTTTCTATCGGAGTGATAGGAGAATATATAGGAAAAATTTATAAGGAAACAAAACACCGTCCGCGCTATATTATAAGTGAATCTCTGTTATAAAGAAATGTAAATTTTTTGCGGCAATGTGTTTTACTCTTGAAAAGAATTTTGTTGTAAGATGAAAGAGATATTGTTTAAAAAGAATGATTTGCTTAATTTGGAATTTTCTCTCAACAGGGAAATTCTTCGTGCTAATATGTCAAATGCTTATGCTTGTACCACTCTTGCAGGTTGCAATACAAGGAAATATCATGGCTTACTCATAGTTCCCCAACCTAAGATAGACAATGAAAACCATGTTCTTTTATCTTATTTGGACGAAACCGTGATACAAAACTCCAATGCTTTCCATCTTGCACTTCACCGCTACAAAGACGGAGTTTATTTTCCTAAAGGACACAAATACTTGGATTCATACTATCTAAAAAATCTTCCTGTGACTACTTACACTATCGGAGATATCGTTTTGACAAAAGAAATGCAGATACAGCAGCGCAGGGACAGGCTTTTGATAAAATATACTTTGGAAAAATCTTCTTCGGATATAACCTTACAACTCAATCCTTTGCTTGCATTCCGCCAAGTTCATAAACTATCGTACCGAAACGACAATGCGGACACAGGATACACGAAAGCCGAAAACGGAATTAGTTTCAAGATGTACCGAAACTATACTCCGCTCTTCATACAGTTTTCAAAGCATTTTGAATATGAGCATAAGCCTGATTGGTATTATGATTTTGAGTACATACAAGAAAAAGACAGAGGCTATGATTATACAGAGGATTTGTTTATGCCGGGAACTTTTTCGGTAAATCTTAAATGCGGAGAGAGTTTTTATCTTTCCTGCGGCATAGAAGAGGGAAGCAATCCTTTGTTACTCAGCAGCGATTTTAAGAGAGAAAGTTCCAATAGGTTCGATATTAATTCCATGGAAGACGTTCTTAAACGTGCGGCGAGGATGTTTTTTTGCCGTCAGGGGATGGAAGTAAATGTCATAGCAGGATTTCCTTGGTTCGGACGTTGGGGAAGAGATACGTTCATAAGTCTTCCGGGTCTTTGTCTCGGAGTTGAAGACATGGATTTGCTTTTAGTGGTTACTGATACCATGTTGAAGGATTACCGTGACGGATTGTTCCCTAATCTCGGTCAAGGCGTAGATGCGGCTTACAACAGTGCAGACACTCCGTTGTGGTTCTTCTGGTGCTTACAACAATATGCTGCCATAACGGGCGATGACGAAAAAGTGTGGAAGAAATATTCAAATGTTATGAAATCCATACTTAGAACCTTTGAACAGGGAACTAAAAACATAAGAATGGAAAGCAACTATCTGCTTTGGCAAGGTGAGGACGGTAAGGCTCTTACTTGGATGGACGCTGTCATTGACGGCAATCCCGTTACCCAACGCAAGGGTTATGCCGTTGAAATCAACGCTCTGTGGTACAATGCAGTGATGTTTACACGTTCATTGGCAGAAAAATATTGTGATGATGCCTTTTTGAGGGAGTGGGACGACTTTGCAACGGCGTTTCCTACTGCTTTCAAGGATATGTTTTGGTCAAAGGAGAGAGGTTATTTGGCAGATTGCAGTGACGGAACGGAGAAAGATTTTTCCGTAAGGCCGAATATGATTTTCGTTTCTTCGTTGGAGTATTCCCCTTTGAGCGAAAAAATCCGGCAACTGATAATAGAAAAGGTCAGAAGTGAACTTTTGACGCCTAAAGGTTTGCAAACACTTTCCCCGAAAGATGAAAAATTTAAGGGATACTATGCAGGAAACCAACGGGAGAGGGATTTGGCTTATCATAACGGCACAGTGTGGCCTTGGCTCTTGGGTGCGTTCTGTGAAGCCTGTCTAAGAATGTACGGAAAGCAAGCCTTAGACTTTGTAGATAAAATATACAAGGGTTTTGAGGATATTTTGTGTGACTATTGTGTGGGAAGCGTGGCTGAAGTCTATGACGGGAACCCGCCTTTCAAAGCAGGAGGCAGCATATCCCAAGCTTGGAGTGTGGCAGCCTTGATAAGAATAAAATATCTCTTGGATAAATACAGCCAAAATTAATAAATCCTAAGGGTGAATTGAACTTGTATTCTTTTAGTCTGTGGTTTTAGTCTGGTAAAATAAAAAGGGACAGCGGGAAGAGGGCGTTTGATAAAGAAGAAATAAAAAATAAAAATAAGGAGGAAAAGAAATGAAAGTATTGATGTTCGGTTGGGAGTTCCCGCCTCATATTTCCGGCGGTTTAGGAACAGCATGCTTCCGTATGACGGAGGCATTGGTGAAACAGAATGCAAAAATTCTTTTCGTAGTTCCTCATCGTTTCAGTGACGAAACCGAGAACGGCTCCCGTATTATAGGGGCTGACGAGATTGATTTTGATATTTCTTCTCCTGTTTTGAAAAAATATTTCAACAATATTTCTTTTCTGCAAATCAACAGTAAACTTGTTCCTTACGTAGGGCAGAGAGACTTCTACAATGTGAAGAACCGTAGAGAGGAAACTTTATCAGAGGGTACGGAATCTTCGTTCCGCCGTTTTGATTTCAGCGGAGGCTACGGCGAAAACCTTTTGGAGGAAGTTGAAAAGTATGCTTTGACGGCCTCACAGATAGCAAAAGATTTTGATTTCGATGTTATACATGCTCACGATTGGCTAACCTACAAAGCAGGTCTTGTTGCTAAGAAGATAAGCGGAAGACCTCTTGTAGTGCATGTTCATGCCACGGAGTTCGACCGCAGCGGCGAAACGGTAAATCAAGCAGTCTATGATATAGAACGTCAAGGTATGCAAGAGGCAGATAGAATAATAACCGTAAGTAATTATACTAAGAGAATAGTTGTTAAACGCTACGGTCAGCCTTTGGAAAAGATAACTACGGTTTACAACGGCATTGAGCCGATGTCAAAAAACATAATGAAGAAATCAAATCCTTTCGGAAAGAAAATAGTAACCTTTCTTGGGAGAGTAACTTTCCAGAAAGGGCCTGATTATTTTATCGAAGCGGCAGAGAAAGTCATAAAAAAGGATAAAAACATTGTATTTGTACTTGCAGGAAGCGGAGATATGCTTAACCGTATGATAGCCTTGGTTGCAAAAAAGAGAATATCGGAAAACTTTTTCTTCACGGGCTTTCTTAAAGGCAAGGACGTGGAAACAATGTTCAGAATGAGCGATGTTTATGTTATGCCGTCAGTAAGCGAACCTTTCGGAATATCTCCTTTAGAGGCGATGAGGGAAGGAGTACCTACAATCATAAGTAAGCAAAGCGGAGTGTCGGAAGTTGTTTCCTATGCGATGAAAGTTGATTTCTGGGATATAGATGCAATGAGTGATGCTATTTATGCTTTGACTCACTATCCTGCAATGAGTAAAATGATAACCGAAAATGCGTCTGAGGAATTGCATAAGATAAATTGGGATAAGGCAGCTTCGGAAATAATTTCGGTTTACAATAAAGTATTGGCTTAAGACTTGATTTAGAGTTTTTTGTTTCTTACAATCTTACTCTTGATGTAGCAAGTGAACAGGCGTATATCTTTATATCCTTGCTCTCTTTCAAAGCCAAACAGCAGGCTTTCACCGTTGAGCAGGTCGTTATCACGTCATCAACTAAGAGAATGCTTTTTCCCTCAAGCAGGCTCTTGTCCTTGAGACCGAAATTCCCTTTTACATTCTCATATCTCTTTTCTGCGTTGAGGATATGTTGAGGGGTGTTGTACCTTATTCAGAAAAGGTTGTCTGCTTGTTTCTTTATACCCAACTCTTTTGATAATATATCGGCTATTATCTCGCATTGGTTAAATTGTCTCTTTCTTTGGGCTTTGGGGTGTAAAGGAATGGGGATTACGTAGTCAATTTCCTTTATCCAGTCTTGCTTTTTCAGTCCTTGGGCAAGAAGATTTGCAAGATGTTTTCCTTGAGTTATTTGTTTTTTGAATTTAAAAGAAATTATTCCTTTTTTAACATAGTTGTAGTGAAACATCACAAAAACGTCCTCACAAAAAGGCAGAAGCGGCGCAAAGTACTCGTCCTTATGTACATTTCTGATAAAGGCATTTTCTTTGCAGTTTTCACAAATTTGAGTCCCGCTTTCTTCCAATTCTTTTGAACAAATAATGCAGTTTTCGGGAAAGAAAACGGAGCGGAATGCAGAAAGAATGGATTTTATTGCCGTAAAAAATTGAGATTTCATTGTTTTGAATTTCTGCAAAAGTATTATTTTTTCTTCATTACTCAAAAAAAATGTGTAATTTTGTAATCTGAATTAACAAGAAGTAGAATTATAAAAAACGGATTAAGAGATGAAAAAGATTTTTTTTAGTTTGGTGTTCACCTGTTTTGCATTGCTGACTTTCGCTCAGCAAAAGACGGAAAATTGTCCTTTTGGCGGAAGAGAGAATTGCACCGGTTATTGCGGCAGATTTACAGATGAGAACAAGGATTCTTATTGTGACTATTCTAAGTTAAACGAACAGACCAAGAATGTTGAGGCTGACAAAGCCAAAGATGAGAAAGCACGTGCTGAAAAGCACAAAGGCAAGCACGACGGCGACAAAAAATGCTGTAAAGCTTTGGACGGAAAGTGCAAAGAGAACAACGGCGATTGTATGAAAAAAGGTCCTTGCTCCAATCCTAAGTGTACAAACAAGCCAAGTGAGGAAAAGTCCTGCTGCAACAAAGAAATGAAGGCAGAAAAGAAAGATTGCTGCAAGAAAGATGCAGATAAGAAATGCGCAAAACAAGAAACGGAGAAAAAATCTTGTTGCAAAGAGGGAGAAAAAGCAGAGAAGAAAGATTGCTGCAAAAAAGATGCAGACAAGAAATGCGAAAAGAAAGATTGTAAACACAAATCTGAAAGTAAGTAAAAAGGAAAAGGACTCATCTTTGTTGAGATGTGTCCTTTTTATATTTTGAAACATAAGCACAAGACAAAGATTAAACAATTCAAGACGGCAAAAAAATGAGAAAATTTCTTTTTTTTATTCTCGCTCTGTTTTCATTTACATTGATTGTAGCCCAACAACAGACTGAAAATTGTCCTTTCGGCGGAAGAGAGAACTGCACAGGCTATTGCGGACTTTTCACTGACGGTAACGGTGACGGATTTTGCGACTATGCTTTGCTCACAGGTGAAAAGAAAACTGAGAAACAGGACACTGTAGTTAAGAAAACTTCCGTTGAGACTTCGAATGCGCTTACTCAGTCTCAGACTCAAAAAGCGGAAACAAAAGATGATAAATCTCCTAATGCTAAAACACAGACTTCAGATGAGGTAAAAGACTCTTCAGACGTTGTTACGGAGTTATCAGACGAACTTCCTGTTACTCAGAATGCAACAAAAGATAATGTAAAAGAAGAAAAAGAGACGGCAAGTTCTGACTTTCATTTTTGGTCTCTTTTGATTGTTGCACTGATACTTTATATTCTCAGCGTAATAGCAGTAAAAACCAATCTGATACAAAAAAATGTTCAGATAAAGATTTGGAACTGTGTTTGGCTTGTGACTTTTTGCATATCTTTTATCTTAGGTCTTTACATTGTTTTGGCTAATCCGTGCAGCGGTTCTTTGACTTACAATACCGTAAAGAGATTTTACTTTGAATTCTCTATGTTTACATCTGTCCTTGCCTTAATTCACATCCTTTGGAATTTGAGTTATTTTAAGAACATAATGAAAGATGCAAAGTAAAAGGGAACTTAACCGCAGCATACTGAGACTTACCCTGCCGAATATAATAACCAACATCACCGTACCTTTACTCGGTATGGTGGATACTGCTATTGTGGGGCATATTTCCGAAGGCGGAAGACAGGCTGACTATATAGGCGCCATAGCAATAGGTGCTATGATTTTCAATTTTATTTATTGGCTCTTCGGTTTTCTCCGTATGGGAACGAGCGGCTTTACCGCCCAAGCATACGGAGCACAGGACAAACGAGAACAAATAGATATTTTGGTGAGAAGCAGTTTCATAGCATTGACTGCTGCATTGCTGCTCATAGTTTTGCAAAAACCTATAGCCTTTGCCGCAAACTTGTTTATAAGCGGAAAACAGAGCATCATTGATTTTGCACTTCAATATTTTTATATAAGGATTTGGGCTGCTCCTGCTACCTTGGGAATGTACTCCCTTAAAGGTTGGTTTATCGGAATGCAAGACAGCAAGACACCTATGTGGATTGCGATAATGATAAATGTAGTAAACATTGTTTTTGATTTAATTTTTGTTTTTCATTTTCATTTAACCATCGACGGCGTTGCTTATGCTACAGTCATAGCACAATACAGCGGACTTCTGACTACTCTTGCCGTATTCTTTATACGCTATTACAAAAAGTTTGACATCTCTTTTAGCCGTGCCGTTAAAAAGTCTGCTTTGATTAATTTCTTTAAAGTCAATACGGATATATTCCTTAGGACGGTTTGTATCATTGCCGTAACATCTTATTTTACCGTTGCATCAGCCAAAATGGAATATCCGCTGATTGCAGTCAATACTTTGATAATGCAACTCTTTACTCTCTTTTCTTATTTTATGGACGGATTTGCTTATGCTGCCGAATCCTTGTGCGGAAAGTTCTCGGGTGCTAACGAAATCAAAAATCTGAGACGCACGGTTAATCTTTTGATAATTTGGGGTGCAGGCTTGACGCTGCTTTGTATGATTGTGTACGGATTTTTCGCCAAAGACATACTCTCCGTTCTGACAAACCAAAAGGAAGTCATAAGGGCGGCTCAAGGTTACTTGTTTTGGACCATACTTATTCCTGTAAGCGGTTTTATGGCTTTTCTTTATGACGGGATATTAATAGGAATGATAAAATCGGCAATGATGCGCAATGCTATCTTTTTTGCAACTGCCTCGTTTTTTCTTATTTTCTTTGCTTTCGGACAGACTAACAACGCTTTGTGGGCTGGATTTATTTCTTATCTTTTGCTGAGAAGTGTGCTTATGACAATATTTTCGTGGAAAGATATTTTCGGTTAATGCAATCAAATTTATGGACAGAATAGAAAAAATATCTCTTGCGGATTTGAACTCAATGTACGCTGCAAGAAAAATACGTTACGAGGTCTTTTGTTTAGAACAGAAAGTTTCAGCAGAGGGAGATTGGGATAACAAAGTAAGTGAGAACTATCTTTTTTATTCTGACGGAACGCCCTGTGCAACAATCCGCTACAGGAAAATAGGAAAGTGTTTCAAAATAGAACGTCTTTGTGTTCTGAAAGCCTACAGAAACAGAGGGATAGCAAGAATGTTGATGCAAAGAGTTATTTCCGACATAAGAAAATCAAGTAAGGCTAAAATAATACTTCATGCCCAAACCTACGTTCTTCAGTTCTATCTTTCCTTAGGCTTTAAACCGCAAGGCAAAGAGTTTTTTGAGGAGGGCATAGCCCATTATTCCATGACGAGGGAGGATTAAGAGAGTTCTTTTTCTTGCTTTTGTTTAACTGAGTTAAACTTTTCTTTTTCCGATACTTAGACAGGTGAAAAATAAAACTTGATTTCACGCAGCTGAAATCAAGTTTCAGAAAACTGAGACTTGATTTCAGAAAATTAAAACGAAGTTTCGCTGCGGTGATATTTGTTCTTGTTTTTTTGATATTATCTTTCCTTGTCCTTGTACCCATTGTCCCTCTTATTTTTAAGGGACTTATTCATCTGTGTTGAAGTACGATTTTACGGAGGCTTTGACAAAAAAAATCAAATTATTTTGCCATAAATAAAAAATATAGTAATTTTGGACTATATTAAAGTATTAAAAAAATAAAACACAGTTACAGTGAAAGATTTCAATGCAAAGGGAACAGGAGTTGCGCTTGTGACACCGTTTGACAAACACGAGAATATAGATTTTACCAATTTGGGAAGACTGATTGAGCATTGCATAAAAGGAGGCGTAGATTACTTGGTTTGTTTGGGGACAACGAGCGAATATCCCACCCTTACGGAAAAGGAAATGTCAGCCATAAAAGACTATACTCTTGAACAGGTAAACGGAAGAGTTCCTGTTGTTTTGGGTATGGGCGGAAACAATACCAAGGAACTTGTAAGCAAGATAACACATACTGATATGACAGGTTTTTCTGCCATTCTCTCCGTTGCGCCTTACTATAACAAGCCTTCGCAAAAAGGATTTATTTCCCATTTTCATTTTGTTGCGGGTTCATCTCCTTTACCTGTGATTGTTTATAACGTACCGGGCCGTACGGGAAGCAACCTTAAGGCCGAGACAACTTTGCAAATAGCCGAGGAATGCAAGAATGTCATTGCTGTCAAAGAGGCTTCGGGCGATATGTCCCAATGTATGGAGATTTTGAGGAACAAACCGAAAGGCTTTTCTTTACTTTCGGGTGAGGACGCTTTGACTATGCCCCTTATAGCTTGCGGTGCTGAGGGCGTTATTTCGGTTACTGCCAATGCTTTCCCTAAACAGGTCAGCGATATGGTCAATTTCTCCTTGAAATCCTCTTTTAAGAAAGCCCAACCGCTGCACTATGCTCTTCTTCCTTTCACTAATGCTATTTTTGAGGAGGGTAATCCTGCAGGAATTAAGGCCGCCTTGGAGATATTGGGCTTAGGCGACAACATTGTAAGACTTCCTGTTTCCAAAATTTCAAAAACACTCAACAACAGACTACAATCAATTATTAAAGAAATAAATAAATAAAAACATTATGGTAAATTATAAAGATTTAGGCTTAGTTAATTCTAAGGAAATATTTGCTAAAGCCATTGACGGCGGATATGCAATCCCTGCTTTCAACTTTAACAACATGGAACAAATGCAAGCAATCATTCAAGCTTGCGTTGAGGCTAAGTCTCCTCTGATTCTGCAAGTTTCTTCTGGAGCCCGTAAGTATGCAAACCAGACTCTTCTCCGTTATATGGCGCAAGGAGCCGTTGAATACGCAAAAGAGTTGGGCTATGCGATACCTGTGGTTCTTCATCTTGACCATGGCGACACCTTTGAGTTGTGTAAATCCTGTATAGACTACGGTTTTTCTTCTGTAATGATAGATGGTTCCGCCCATACTTACGAAGACAATGTTGCACTTACACGTCAAGTTGTTGAATATGCACATAAGTACGACGTTACCGTAGAAGGTGAGTTGGGAGTCTTGGCAGGAATAGAAGATGACGTAGTTGCAGCACAACATGTCTACACAAGACCGGAAGATGTTGAAGATTTCGTAAAGAAAACAGGCGTTGATTCTTTGGCGATTTCAATAGGTACTTCACACGGAGCAAATAAGTTTAAACCGGAACAATGTACCAGAAACTCAGAAGGAATACTTGTTCCGCCGCCTCTTCGTTTTGATATTTTGAAAGAAATAGAGAAACGTATACCGGGCTTTCCTATCGTTCTGCATGGCTCTTCCTCAGTACCGCAAGACTTAGTTAAGAGCATAAATGAGCATGGCGGTGCTTTGAAAGATGCAATCGGTATACCTGAAGACCAATTGCGTGAAGCAGCAAAAAGTGCTGTCTGCAAGATTAACATAGACTCTGACGGCCGTTTAGCAATGACGGCAGCAGTAAGAGAAGTCCTTAGCGCAGAACCTTCAGTCTTCGACCCAAGAAAATATCTTGGACCTGCAAGAGAAAGATTGAAACAATTGTACATTCACAAATGCCAAAACGTTCTTGGTTCTGCAGGCAAGGCTTAATGAACTCAGACGTATATATCAAAAAAAAGGAACACAAAAATATGTGTTCCTTTTTTTGTTTCTTATTTTTATTCACCTCTTTTTCAGAGAACGAGTATATAAGAATAGGTTCTGTTGTCGTTAGGGTAAAATCCCTCAATCTGAGTTTGTCCTTTCTTCTTGGCTAATGCTTTTACATCGCTCAGAGACAAATGAACCTTGCCGTCTATTGCAGTGATTATAAATCCGCTCCGTATACCTACGCTCGACAAACGGCTTTTGCCCATCTTCGTTATCACCAATCCGCGCGATATTCCGTAAGATGATTTTTCGTTGTT
Source organism: Bacteroidales bacterium (assembly GCA_017480455.1). GTDB lineage: Bacteria > Bacteroidota > Bacteroidia > Bacteroidales > P3 > Scybalousia_A. The sequence goes on from JAFVAP010000153.1 coordinate 12,678, forward strand.
ATTGACTTCGCGGAACGTACAGCCTACTGCTTCCGCCGTTTCTGCGTTGTCCCGTACTATTTCGGTATTGTTGCTTTCGTTTAGCAAGGTAACATCTTTGCTTATCGAAGTTCTGTTTCTTAGGATTTCAAAATGCGCTACCTCATTAGGCGACATCTGAGCCATAATTTCATTAACCTCCGAGTTGGTATTTACTTCCCTGCCGTTGATTTTATAAATAACGTCGCCTTCTTTTATACCTGCTTTCTCACTTGCCCCTCCCTCGTTTACCTTAGCAACATATACTCCGCGCATATCGTAAAGATTTTTCTCTATCATAAGTCTTGAGTCCACCTCTTGAAGAATTGCACCCATCGAAGCCTTTTGTGTCGTTCCGTATTGAATAAGGTCCTTAATTACTTTTTTCGCAATATTGACAGGAATTGCGAACGAGTAACCCATATACGAACCCGTGGAGGAGGCAATGGCAACATTGACACCTATTAACTTGCCCTCAGTGTCCACAAGCGCACCTCCTGAGTTGCCGGGGTTCATCGCAGCATCCGTTTGTATGAACGAAGTAAGCATATTTCTGTTGTTCTTGTCGCTGAGTATGTTTAAATTGCGCGCTTTTGCAGAAACTATACCTGCGGTTACCGTACTTGTAAGGTTGAAAGGATTTCCTACGGCAAGCACCCATTGACCTATTTCCACGTTGTCGCTGTTGCCGTACTCCAAAGGAGTTAAATCGTTTGTCTCTATCTTTACTACCGCCAAGTCAGATGAAGGGTCAGTGCCTACTATCCTTGCAACAAACTCCCTTTTATCATTAAGTGTTATAGTGATGCTGTCTGCGTCTGCCACAACGTGGTTATTGGTTACAATGTAACCGTCTTGGGAAACGATAACACCCGAACCCGAAGTTCTGTAAGTCCGTTGCCGCTGTTGGAAAGGATTGTATCCGAAGAAGTTATTGAAAAAATCGTTGTCGAAAAAATCATCGTAATAAGATGATTGTTGATGTGCGAGGCACTGAATGTAGACAACGGAGTGCAGACTTTTCTTTGCTGCCAATGTCAAGTCCTGTGCATAGCCCGAAAGTGCAAAGCAAAGGGCTAAAATTAAAAGATTAATTCGTTTCATCTTATTTTATTTTTTTGAAGTTTAGAAAAAGATTTATTAAGATAACGCAAAGACCGAAAAAAATATTATTCCGTTTTTGCTAAAATTAGACCTTGTAAAGCAAACATAAAAAAGCGGAAAATAAAACGAAGATTCAGTTTTCTGAAATCAAGTTTTAGAAAATTAAAACGAAGTTTTACGGCGCTGAAATCAAGTTTTATTTTTTTGAAATGAAGTTTCGGCACAAGGAATATTAAAACAATGTTTTCTTATGAAGTGAAAACAGAGTTTATTTTTACAATACAATGATTTTAAATTAAATATACAGGGAGATTAATCAGTCTGTAAATCTCCATGAAATGCCGTATCTGAAAGCAAAACCGTTGTGAGGGTATAGGGGAGTGTTGAAATAGTCGTGGCTTTGTAAGAAAGAGGAAATGTGAGTGAGCGAAGCAAAGAGTGAGAAACTTTTAACCCTCATGCTGAAAAAGAAATCCGCATAGACATGGTTTCCTATTTTCATTTTGTCCTGCCAAACGAACATTCCCGTTAAAGGATTGTACATGTCTGCATAGTAAGACGTTGTGTAGTTTAAGTCAATCCCTATTTGAGCAGGAAGTTTGCCTTTCATCATAAAGAAGTTATAGTAAACCGATTCTTTGAATGCGAGTAAGGGAAGATGTATTGCGTTTTCGTTTTCTGCTTTTTGCAAGGACAACAGACCGCAGAAAGAAAATCTTTTTAGATTAAACTTGTTTTTTATGTTTACTTGGAAGAGGTCGGTGTTGGCTTTGTGCATGGCAAGCGTGCTGTCAAAGAAATATCTGTTGCCGATGTTGAAGTAAGACAATTCAACGTTAATCAGTTTCTTAAGTCTAAATCCCAATGTTACTGATTTAGAAGATGTTTTTCCTGTTTTGTTGTCCCATGATAAATTCTCGGTAAAATAGTGTGAAAAAATGTAGTCAGCTCTCTTGTTTTGGATGTTGGCTTTTATATAAGCGTCAAAAACAATAGAAGAATCCTTGTAGGATTTCTTGATAAAGAGATTGTTAAGTGCAGCATCGAATTGATAATCATTGTTGTAGGAGTTGTCAGAGAAAGTTTTGATGAACGAAAGTGAGATTTTGTTTTTATAAGCTGCTTTTATATGCGGCGAAATGTTGGTAAAGGTCTTCTTTTGCAAAGAATCCCTGAACGAAATGTTGTCTGCATTAATTCCGAAATGCAGAGGTATCAAAATATCTGAACTAACTAAGTTCGTCCAATAAAGAGAGTTTCTCTGCAAAGTAGTAGCCAAACTGTCCAAGAAAACTTTGTTCTCGTCATTGTAAAGTCTTGCATATTTTTCCCAAGAGACGGAATGCACCAATGCGCCGTAATTTTTCTTTGTGTCTTGGGAAAGACGGAACGATTGGTTGAAATAAAACTCGTTAGTCTTCCATTTGGACCAGCCTGCATTCAATCGGGTAGGGTAGGTCTCCATGGAGGAGTACTCGGAGTTGATAAACATGGAGTCTGTCAGTATTCCGCCGTTCTCCAAAATATATGCACGCGAGTGAATGAAAGAAGCATTGTTCCTGTATCGCCCCGTAGGGGAAATATAGTTGAGGGCTACGTTGAAGAATTGGTTCATTACCTGTGAGTTGTTGAGGTTTCCGTCTGCGTAATTAACCTTGTATTCTGTCGCTAAGTTTAATCCCTTGTAGACATTGCGTGCAAAAATTACGTCAAAGTATTGTTGGGCGTCCGTTCCTGCGTTGTAAGAAAAAGCAGAGTAAGCTTTATTGTTCTGAAAGTATTTTACGTTTTCCTTAGAAAAAATATACGGAAGATAATTGTTGGCTTGGCGTTGATAATCCAATATATCGGGAGAAGAATAAATCAAATTGACTGAAGGAGTTCCCATTACGGAGAGATATTGCCAAAAAGAGTTTTGCGGATTTAGCATAGGGTCGTAGTAATGCAAGGAACTCAAGTCATCATTCACTCTGAAAAGAGTATCGGAAACATAATCCGTTTTTGTGGCATGAAAATAGAAGATACTCTGAAGATTAGTGTCACTCTTGAGTGTTGAAGATAATTCACCCGAAGCCTGTCCCCGAAGATAAGAACAAGCAACGGATAAAATTAAAAAAAGCAACAGTATTCTGATTTTCATTAAAAATAAGGTTATAAGTAAACTTTTACTTGACAGGATTTTCCGTTAGAAATCTCTCACAATCTATGGCAGCCTTAGCTCCCGAACCTGCTGCAACTATAGCTTGTTTGTAGGTGCTGTCTTGAACATCTCCGCAAGCGAAAACTCCTTCTACACTTGTGTATGATGATTTGCCTTTTGTGATAATGTAACCGTCGGCATCCAATTCAAGTTGGGATTTAAAGATTTCTGTATTCGGAATGTTGCCTATAGCGACGAATACTCCCAAAACAGATATTTCCTTTGTTTCTTCCCCTTTTGAAGAAATGAGTTTAAGACCTGTTACACCGCTGTTATCACCCAAGATTTCCAAAGGTTTGTGTTCCCAAATTATTTCGATGTTTTCTTTTGCCATAAGCATATCTTGAACCGCCTTAGTCGCCCTTAGCACATTGCGGCGCACTACAAGATAAACCTTATTGCAAAGACTTGAAAGATACAATGCTTCACTGCATGCAGTGTCTCCTCCTCCTATGACGGCAACATCTTTTTTCCTGTAAAAAAATCCGTCACATGTGGCACAGGTTGAAACTCCCATACCTCTGAATTTTCGTTCGCTTTCTATACCGAGCCAACGTGCGGAAGCTCCTGTTGAAATTATGACACTCTGTGCAGAAATTTCATCTCCTTCTTCGGTGAAAAGAGAGAACGGACGCTTGGAAAAATCTACCTTTGTTATGAGTTTGGCTCTCGATTCTACGTTAAAGCGCAGTGCCTGTTGCTTTATGTCGTCCATAAGCCCCTGTCCTGAAATTCCTTGAGGGTATCCGGGGAAGTTATCTATTTGTTCAGTCATGGTTATTTGTCCTCCCGGAGCATTGCCTTCAAAAAGCAATGGCTCCAAACCTGCTCTTGAAGCATAGATTGCTGCTGTGTAACCTGCAGGACCTGAACCTAAAATGACGCATTTTCTTTCTTCTTTATTCATTGTTTGTTTTCCTTTCTGTATTTTTTACAAAAAAATAACGTTTTTTTGTTTCTCTTATTGTAATTCAAAGTATCTCAGATTGGGCTTTAGTTTCCGTGTTCTGATGTTTGGATTTATTCCACTGTTATACTGCCCACAAAATCAGACCTAAAGAAATGATTATTCCTGTTATTAAAAGGTCAATCAGACAGAAGCCCATAATATCCTTAGCACTAAGTTTTGCTATAGCCAATGCAGGTAAGGCCCAAAAAGGTTGAATAAGGTTGGTCCACGCATCGCCCCATGCGATAGCCATTCCTGTTAATTCGGGAGCAACATTAAGACTCCGCCCTGCCTCAAACATAATCGGAGCTTGGACAGCCCATTGTCCTCCTCCCGAAGGAACAAAGACGTTGATGATACCTGCACTCAGAAAGGTGAAAAGAGGAAATGTCACTCCGTTTGAAATACTCACGAACGCATTGCTTATAATCTCTCCGAGGGAAACGCCTGAGGACGCAGTACCTGTTATTATCCCCATAATGCCTGCATAAAAAGGAAACTGCAAAAGAATACCTGCCGCTCCGCTTGTTGCTTTTGAAAAGTGCTTAACATATTCTTTAGGTGACTTGTGAAGAATAAGACCGAGGAAAAGAAACAACATAATGACGGAATTAAGGTCTAAATTCTTTTTTCTTATAAACAGATTGACGAAAAGAAAACTTAAACCCAAGATACTTGCAATCATACTTATAGGGCGTGCATTCTCCATCTTTTCGGCAAAGGTTTCTTGACTGCTCGTTTCGTTTCTGTCTTCTGTTTCCTGCAACAGAGAGGGATTAATGGCAATTACGTTTTTCCCTTTCGGGTGCATAAGGGTATTAGTTACGGTAAGGGCA
>JAFVAP010000154.1 GCA_017480455.1 Bacteroidales bacterium
CGGAATAATAGGAGGTGTGGGAAGCGTTATTGTCTTTCTTCCTAATATTCTGATACTTTATTTTTTCATTTCCTTTATGGAAGACAGCGGCTACATGGCACGCGCTGCCTTTATCATGGATAAACTTATGCACAAAATGGGTCTTCACGGCAAGAGTTTCATTCCTATGATTATGGGCTTTGGTTGCAATATCCCTGCCATAATGGCAACACGTACCATAGAAGACCGCAAATCCCGTTTGATAACCATGCTCATTATTCCTCTTATGTCTTGTTCTGCCAGAATACCTGTGTATCTTATCATTATAGGTGCTTTCTTCCCTTCACACGCAGCGCTTATCCTTCTTCTGCTTTACTTTTTGGGTATGGCGCTTGCAGTTGTCATGGCTAAATTGTTTTCAAAGTTCGTCGTCAAAGGAGAAAGTACTCCTTTCGTAATGGAATTGCCTCCGTACAGAATGCCTACGGCTAAGTCAATAGTAAGACACACTTGGGAGAAAGGAAAAGAGTATCTTCGGAAAATGGGAACTATAATCCTCTTTGCTTCAATACTTGTATGGGCTTTAGGTTACTATCCTAACCATGATGCTTTTGACAATCCTAAAGAGCAAACGGAGAACTCCTATTTAGGAAAAATAGGCAAGAGTATTGAACCCGTGATGAAGCCTTGCGGTTTTGATTGGAAGCAAAGCGTTTCCCTTCTGAGCGGTGCTTTTGCCAAGGAAATAGTTGCATCAACTATGGGAGTGCTTTATTCTTCGGCTGAAGAGAGTACGCAGATTGCCCAAGCAGATGCAGATAACGGAAATTCGGAGTTGAGAATTTCCGGAATAATCAGCCGCAATATGACACCTCTTTCTGCTTTTGCAATGTTGATATTCGTTCTTCTTTACATGCCTTGCCTTTCGGGAGTTATAGCCATAAAATCCGAGACAGGTAAATGGAAGTGGTCCTTGTTTGTAGTCGGATATACCATTGTTGTAGCGTGGATTTGTTCAACATTAGTTTATCAAATAGGAAGTTTGTTCTTATGATGCAAAATATTTTAGTAGGAATAATAGTGGTGCTTGCCTCTTTCTTTTTCATTAAGAAAGTTTACAAAGCCTTGAGCGGCAAAGAGAATGCTTGCAACTGCGGTTGTAACGGCTGCAAATCAAAGAAAGAGTGTTGCAAAACTAAGGAGATAAATAATTGAAAATTAACGTACGAAAATTAATAGTTAAACATTTTTTAACCATATTTAATTTTATTATAATTGTTCCTTAAATACTTGAAGTAGGCTTGTCGTGATGACAATCACCTACTTTTTTCTTTTATACCCCATATGCAGAAACAAAAAAATAAAACTTGATTTCAAAAAACTGAGACTTGATTTCACGGAGCTGAAACTTCGTTTTAATTTTCTGAAACTTCGTTTTATTTTTAAGGGATTTTGCTTTAATTTTTTTGAGACTTTGTTAGAAAACTTTATTAATCTGACAGGCAATAAAAAAAAGGCAGCTTAAACTAAGCCGCCTTTAGATGTTAAGTCTTTATTTTATTTAACCATGATAACCAAGATGCGTGAATTTTTCCAAAAAGCAGAACTTGATTCTATCTTAAGAGAAGTTGCCTTACTTGAACCTCCTATAAAAGTATAAGAACCTGTAGGGTGAGGAGTGATTAGCTTAGCCTTGCTGCCCGTAAGAGGAATTTCATCAACGTTTCTTAAATCTATTTTCTTCATATTCTCAACGCCTGAGTTAGATGCAAGAGTAAGCGTCTTACCTATGCCGATGAAACCGCCCTTGGAGTCAATAATTCCCGCTTTTTTCAACTCTTTCTTAGTTCCTACTATGAAATAAGCAGCATATTGTTCGTCTTCTATCTTCGAAAGTTCGGATTTTGTCTTCTTGTTCTCCTGTTGAAGTTTGCTTACATGTGAATTAAGGTTGTCTATCTTAATATTTTTCTCCTTAAGTTGCTCTGTAAGTGAGGCTATCTCACTCTCTCTTTCAGCCAAACGTAAGTTCATTGCCGCAAGTTGTTGTTGCAGACGCTTATTTTCGGCAAAAGAGTTTTTCTGAGTTGCAATACTGTTTTGAAGCGCAGCAAGTTTCTCTTTGTCTCTTGCTATCATATCAGCCATTGCATTTATCTTCTCACCTATACCGCGTGCCGTAACTTCATTAACTTCTCCGTCCTTATTAGTAAGAGATTGCAACTCCTTGTATTGCGAAGCAATGTTGTTAAGATTTTCATCTATATCCTTCATCTGCACAAGAAGAGTTTCTATCTCATTGTGTTGTGCATTTACCAACTGGTTAAAGGAATCCTTAAGGTGCTGTTCCCTCAACTCCTGTTCTTTTTTCGTGGTGCAGGAAGCAAACAACAACAAAGTCAATGCTACTGCGGAAAGGAATAAAAAACGTTTCATGATTTCAAACTTATTTTATTGATTTACTATTTTTTTTATTTAACACTATCGATTTTATCTTAGGCTCAAACAATGCAAAGCAAAGCAAAAGCACAAGCAACAATGAGCCTATGAAATTGATAACCTTAGCCTTGCCGAGAGTTGATGATTTGCAAACAAATTCTATCTTATGTTTTCCTGCAGGAACATACATTCCTCTGAGAACATAATTTGCTCTGAAATAAGGAACTTCTTTTCCGTCAAGATAGGCTTTCCATGAGTCCTTGTAATAAATCTCAGAAAAGACTGCAATTTGCGGAACGGCGGAAGAAGTGTTATAAACTCTCTTTGTAGGATTATCAGGATTTTCTGCAAGAAATTCTATCTTGGCATCAGCATCGGGTTTAACGTCTTTAACTTGTGAAGCAAACTCTTTGTTAATCACAACTGTCTTTTTAGGATTAAAGTTGTCCAAAGCAAGTATCTCTTCATCGGCACTATTAACCCAAGTAACATTATCAACAAACCATGCAGCACCGCAAGCTTCGGTATTTTCCATAAATACATTCGGGTTGATGATAATATAACGTGCATTAAGCATATTCAAAACTCCGAGGTTCGGCATAGAAAATCCTTGCATTGAAGAGGCTTGAAGAAATACTCTTCTCAGAGGATTGAGATTTAACATAAGGCTGTCGCCCAAATCTTTTTGCTTATATGACGGGTTTGTCAGATAAAAATCTATAATATCTTGATAACGTTGCAATTTTACTGCAGAATAACCTCCTATTGACGGTAAGAAATAAGATGTTGTTGCGTCATTAAAAGAATTAACCGCCATATTGTAAACCCTATAGTGCATAGGCTTTTGTTTAGAAACCAATTCAAGAATATTACTCTGCGCCGTGCTTGGATTAGGCAAGGCTTCGTATTTGCTCTGATAGTTAATTTCATTGTTCACATAGCGTTTGTCTACCGCCCAAAGGTCTATAACAGCAGCCAAACCGATAATGCAAAAGACAATAGTTGAATTCTTTATTCTGCCTCTCATATACAGGAACAGGGAAAGAAAAGCTATTGCAATGAAAATAAAACTCCTCATGGCATCAGAAGAAAACATATCCTGACGGTCTTGTTGCAAAGCAGCAACAAAAGAAGAGCCTAAATATTCTTCAAAAATCTTGTCGTTGGAAGAAGAAAAGTCGGAGAACAAAGTAGGTGTCAGAGTACAAAGAAGAGTAATCAAAAGTGTAACTCCCCCGCTTATGTAAAGGGAAAGTTTTTTCTTTTTATCATCTTCTGCTTCCAAGAAAGCCTTAAGCCCGAAGAAAGCAGCGATACACATTGTTACATTGGCAATAACTAAAGCCATGGACGGTGTACGGAACTTGTTGTAAAGAGGAAGATGATAGAAAAGCCACTCATTAAGAATCATAAAATTGTTTCCCCAAGACAAAAGTACACTTACAAGTGTTGCCGCAAGCAACCACCAACGGCTTTTGTTATCAACAATTAAAAATCCAAGAAGTGCTAAAAAGATGACTATTGCACCGAAGTACACAGGACCTGCAGTAAAAGGTTGAGTACCGAAATAGGTCGATTGCAAATATCTATTTGCTATCATCTGAAACTGATTGTTGTCTTTAACCTTAGGCTCAGTTTGTCATAATTCCTTCATTCTGTTTACCGTGATGGTGTTATCTTGTAAACGTTTTATATCACTGCCTCCGCCTCCGTAGAAATCAGGAATGAGCAAGGTCATTGTTTCTCCCTTGCCGTAGGACCAAGAATATGCGTAATTAATATCTAATCCCTTTTCATTGACTTGTGAGGTTGCGTTTCCTTGAGGGTGAACGCTCAGTTCACTTCCTCCTCTCATAGTATGCTTTAGGTATTCTTGATTAACCATTAAATGTCCCGATGACGGCATAACGGCAATCAAAGCACCGATTACAAGAAAGACAATACCTTTTCCGAAATCCTTAAGGGTCTTTTCTCTTATTGCGAAGACGAAGTAAGAAATTCCGAGAATGATTGCAGTTATTAGAGTATAATAAGTTATCTGTATGTGGTTGAAAGTTATTTGCAGGGCAAGAGCAAGAGTAAACAAAGCGACACCTCTTACATATTTCTTTCTGAAAACAAGAATCATACCTGCAAGAACAGGA
>JAFVAP010000014.1 GCA_017480455.1 Bacteroidales bacterium
AAAACAAATTAACGATATAAAACAACTTTTCAGTTGAATAATACTTAAGGGCAGATACATAACTTTTAGCCGTGTAGGGTTTTATATTAAGAGCTGAAGCCATAGTCCTTTCATCACGAGGATAGACTTGTGAAGCAGCAAGCAAATTAACAAAAAATGAGAACAGAACTGGCAGTATCATCTGAATAGGATTTTCTTTAGGATTTTTGGAAAAATAATCTATAATTACATTGCATTGAAAAATATCTTTAACCGCCAATGAACGCTGCAACTCAAAAACATTATATTCTTTGCTTATTCCTATAAATTTACTTATATCTTCGGAACTAATGTATGATGCGCCGCCTAAATTCAGCAACATTTTGTTAAGTTCATTGGAAATCTTTTGAAGATTATTTCCAAGATAATTTTCCAAAAGAGAAACTGCCTTTTCATCTGCCGTATATCCTAAGTCTTTAATGTAACGACTAATCCAATCATTAAGTTTATAATCGGGTATCTTATCACTTTTAAAAACAATTCCTTTTTGTTTAAGAATCAAATTTTCTGTCTTTCTGTCAAAGGTTTTATTTTTATTACAAATAACAAATACAGTAGAATTTTGAGGGTTTGCAAAATAAATTTCCATTTTCTCCCACTCATGCTTATCCAACATTTGCGCCTCTTTAAGAATAACAAGCCTGCGCTCTGCCATGAGAGGATACTGACGGCAAAGATTTATTAAAAGAGATGCGTTTGCATCTTTTCCATAAATCAAATCAAAATTAAAATCCCTCTCTGCTTCATCTATAACATTATTCTCAAATTCAGAACTGAGAATATCTATATAGTAAGGTTCCTCACCTGTAAGAAGATATACAGGTGCAAATTCTTTATGCAATATACTGTCTTTTATTTGCTTCAGTGTAGCCGTTGCCATAAGTCTTTCTTGTTAATGATAGCAAAAAGTAAAACCATATTTCCATGAATTGAGAATAATTATCCGTAAAAGAAAACTTCGCCTAAATATCAAAAATCGAAATTCACTGCAAATTATCCTGCATACCATTGTTTTTGAAATGATAATGTATTTTCTCTAAAACCTAAAATTTATTCCTTTTATCAAAATCTCCTCTCACTGAATTTCATTGTTCAAATTCAAAATCTCTAAACCCAATCACCCGTATGCCGTTTCCGAATGCTTTGCCCAAATTTTAAAAAGAAAAAAATCCTGCGAAATTTTGATAAAATCACACAGGATTTATTTTTTCTCTTCAATAAGACAGCACTATACTATTTCTTCATTTCTCTGGCGCCCATTCTGTCCATAGCACAACGGAAACCTATCCATTCTGTTTTTTGGTCTTGTGCCAAGTAACGTTTTTCTCCCGGCGAAAGATACAATGCTCTGTCTCTCCAAGAGCCGCCCTTAACAACTCTAACCTTATCGTTAATCATGGAAGTCTTTCCATACTCGTACATCGCATTAGTCTCAGCATTGTTTCCTGTCATTTCAGAAGCACCTTCTTCGTCATCATCTGAGGAAGAATAAGATTCGCCCTCATCCTCTCCGGACTCATCTCTCCAATTCTCAAGCAACTGAGAAGCCATATCTCCGTCCAAATAGTTGATGTTATCAGCTTGGCGGTAATTTCTTCTGTTTATATTGTCTTCTACAGTAACCTCTCTGTAAGTAATTCTTCCCAAAGAATCCTTTTCAGCTATCATTCCGTCTGAGTCCAAAACTTTAGTCACGTAAACGTTTCCTCTGAACGGGTTTACATCGCCTGCATCATCAGGAGTATTAGGTCTGTAAACATCCATTACCCATTCAGCAACATTACCTGCCATATTATACAAACCGTAGTCATTAGGGAAATAGTAATCAACAGGTGCTGTATATTCCCAATGGTCGTTCAATGCACTTGCAACTCCCATTGCATCTCCTCTTGAACGTTTAAAATTAGCCAACATCTCACCGTAATACTTCTTTTGGTCTGTACGGACTACATGACCGTTCCAAGGGTAAATTCTTCTCTCCAATATACGTCCCTCTTTCGTTGTATTGCCGACAAGACCCAAAGCAGCATATTCCCATTCTGCCTCGGTCGGAAGTCTGAATTTAGGATAAAGAATACCGTCCGTCATATTTACTTTTCTTGTTCCCTCTGAGTTAGGGTCAAGATCTGCAAGTTCTTTCTTTACATAACCCTCGTATTGCCCTGCAAGATAAGAATCTGTCGTAAAAACATTATCTCCCTGCTGTTCTTGGTCAAACTCAAGTATCCCTGCATCGATTAAAGCCTTTTCATTTAAACGGTCGGTTCTCCAATCACAATAGTTGTTAGCCTGTATCCAACTTACACCAACCACAGGATAATTAGCCCAAGAAGGATAACGGAAATAATATTCAACCATTGGCTCATTGTATGTAAGTTTACTTCTCCATACAAGAGTATCAGGAAGATTGCTTTGATAGTATTCAGGATAATCAGCATAAACTCTCTGAACCCAGTACAAGAACTCCCTGTAATCCAAATTTGTTATCTCACATTCATCCATATAAAATGAGGAAACCGTAACCTTTCTCGGATTATTATCCCACTCATACTTAACATTGTCGGTAGAACGCCCCATTATGAAAGCACCACCCTCAA
>JAFVAP010000155.1 GCA_017480455.1 Bacteroidales bacterium
TACTTATAATCTAACTAGATTTGAGTACAGACATGTCAGTAACAATGAAGTTATAACTATAGCAGAGGATGGTCACGAAAGTTTTCAAGTTGATTATATTTTTTCGAGGAGTAAGGTGAACTCTTTTTTGAATGAAAAACTTCAGGAGGAAGAATTGTTAATGAAAGATGTTTATTTTGACGACGCAGAGCTTATTACTTACGATGGAAGCGAAAGTTTTAGTAGTAAAAAATTAGCAGTTGAAGCCTTTAAGGACAGTTTTAAGAACAGTAATTATGTAGAATTGTGGTTTTATTATGACGGTATGAAAACGGAAATAAGTAAAATGAACAGTGATGAAGTTAGATACTATCTTTATGTAACAAAAAAATAGATTTACAACCTAAGAAAAATAGGGTAGGAGAGCAGCCGACCCTGTCTCCGATTGAAGAAAAACTAAAAGCACTGCGGCAAACAGAATTATCAACAACTCTGTTTGCCGCAGTGCTTTTTTGTTTCCATGCATGGTAAGAAGATTTTAGAAGCGGGGTACCTTATGCTTAGTCTTTGAAATATTTTTTTGTTCTTCTGACTATGGAAACGAGACAAAGCATAAGCGGAACTTCCGTCAGCACTCCTACAACCGTTGCCGTGGAGGCTCCGTTTCTGAGACCGAAGAGAGAAACCGCAACAGCAACTGCCAATTCAAAGAAATTGCTTGCTCCTATCAGACCTGCAGGTCCTGCAATGCGGTGGGGCAAATGCCATTTCTTAGCCCAAAGATAAGCAAAGGCGAAGATGAAAAATGTTTGTACGCTCAGCACAGCGGCTATCAAGACTATATGCAAAGGATTTTCGAGTATTTTTCCTCCTTGAAAAGAGAATATTATAATGAGTGTCAGTAGCAGACCTATGTTTGTGATTTCGGAAAATTTGTTTGTGAAAACCGTTTCAAAGTATTCTTTCCCTTTTTTGCGGATTACCGAAATTCTAGAGACAATTCCTGCGGCTAAAGGAATGATGACAAAGACCGTAACGGAGAAAAACAAAGTGTTGTACGGGATATGTACTCCCCCTATGCCCAAAAGCAGAGCCGTAATTGGAGCATAGGCCAACAGTATTATTAAATCGTTTACGGCAACCTGCACAAGAGTATAGGCAGCGTCACCTTTGCTGAGATAACTCCAGACAAAGACCATGGCTGTGCAAGGTGCAGCACCCAGAAGTACTGCTCCGCAAAGATATTCCTCAGCCAAATCTTCACTGATAAAGGACTTGAAGCACACAAAAAAGAAAAAGTAGGACAGAATGTACATGCTGAACGGTTTTATCAGCCAATTACTTACACATGTTATGATAATGCCCTTAGGATGTTTGCCTGCATTTGCTACGCTTTTGAAATCAATCTTGAGCATCATAGGATAAATCATCAGCCATATTAAAACGGCGACGGGAAGGGAAACTTCAGCGTATTCCAAACGGCTTAAAAATTCAGGGATTTGAGGAAGAAATTTTCCTATAAGTATTCCTGCTGCAATGCAAATCAGCACCCAAAGGCTTAAATATTTCTCAAAGGTTTTCATTTCTTTGTTCTGTTTTATTAATTTTTGATGTTTGTGAAATTATAAACTATTCGTAAAAAAGCGAACTTTGATTTCAAAAAAATACCTCTTAATCATACAGGGATTAAAAGTTATTTTCTTTAAACTATCTTTTTATCCGCAGCAGTTCTCATCGCTGCATTCTTCAGTTAAGTCATTGAAAAAATCGTTGAAAAGTTGCTGTGCCTTGCGCCAATTCTCTCTGTTGATGCAATATCTCACTTTCGGTAGTTCTATTGTCCCTTGTATAAGACCTGCATTCTTCAACTCCTTGAGGTGTTGCGAAACCGTAGCCTTGGCAATCGGCAATTCCTCGTGAATATCTCCGAAATAGCACTCCGTTTGTTTGGCAAGGAAACTCAATATCTCAGTTCTGTTTCTGTTACCCATTGCTTTGGCTATGACAGACAATAGGTTAAGTTCTTCTTCCTTTAATTTATTCATACCTGTTTATAATGTTGAGGATTTGGAATTTAATGTTTGCAAAAATACAAACAATTCATAAAAAAGCAAACAAAACTTTCAAATTTTTCTTTTCTGCAATAATGAAGCCTTGTTTCGGACAGACTACCTTAATTTAGTTAATGGGCTATAGTAGATCGAGTGTTCAAACTTGCCGGTGTGTAAAAAAATTTTGCCACTTTAGGTTTTGGTTTTGCCACTCTTCGTTTCACTTGCAAAAAAAAGGGATATTTTACTCTAAAAAAACCCTTTTTTGTGATATAAAAAAGGGTTTTTTCTCTCACGGAGACCTAATGTGGCGGATTTGTTTTAAAAAGTGGCGGAGTTCTTTTGTTTTGTGGCAACAGGTATAGGAGATTTAACAAGAGGGAGGCTTGCTTTTCTTTTGATATTTGTTGATGAGCTAAGACAAGAAAAGCGGTTGCGCAACTTGGGTTCGCAACCGCAGAAAATTAAATCCGTTTTTGTAAACTTTCTTTCCTTAGTTCAAAGTTACCCTTTGGCCTTTCGGATATTTGACAGTGTAGGAGAAGACTATCTGTTTTTCTTCTCTCGGCTCAAGGTTTATGTTCCAGCGTATTATTCCTGTGTTGGCGTTGAGTTCTCCTTCTCCTGTTTCTATATTACTTATTTTTATCTCGCTGTTGGCAGAGATAGGTATTTGGTCTTTAAGGCTCAGTTTAATATTTTCGTTTTTGGTGTTTTTTATTGTAAGGGTTACGGTTGCCTGTTCCTCCACTTCTTTAGACAAAAATCCTTTTTCGCTCGGTGAGTTTTTTCTTAGCTTTCTCGTAACTTTGACATTTCTGTCTTCTCCTACGGAAAAACGCATCGTATCTCCCATTCCTCTGGTATTGATGTAAGAGTTGGAGATGAATTTGTTGTTGAGGTAGACGTCACACTCAGATTCCAACAAGCCTAAGTCTTCCCAGTCGGGCAGAAGTGCAGTGTAGAAAACTTTTTCTTCGTTCTTAGGAGTGGAAAAACGGGTGAAAAGGGCTTTTGTCTCTTCGCTGTACAAAGGTATTGTCAAAACCCCTTCGTCGGTGGCTATGCTTTGTGAGGTGGAAAGTGTGTATTCTTTGTTCAGACTTAGATTTTGAACCGATGAAGGTGTGTAGTCCACTACCACTGCTTCAAGTAACGTTTCATTATCATAAGCACGTTCATCTGCAATATAGCCATTGGCCATTGCTGATTTTTGTAAGCGGGCCTTTGAAGGTGACTTATACGTGTTGTTGTAGTTGTAGTCCAAATAATAAGGCATAAGTTCGGCATCTTGACCTGCATAGTTGCCGTCAGATGTTGAAAATATGATTTCGCAGTCTTTCCAATTCTCGTTGGTATTTTGGCTTACCGAACTTTTAAGCGAAAACACGGCCTTGTGAGTCCCTTCGTCAAGCATCACATCGTAAGAGTATTTGCTCGAAACATTGTATACGGAGTAGGAATATTTTATGATTTCATTTTGTTTCTCAACATTGGAGTATACAGTAATCAAAATATTGTTGTCATTGCAGAGAATATTTTTTCCTCCTGCGTAAGGCTTGACCAAATTCTCAATCTCCCTTTTCGTATTGTTGAGTTGGTAGGTCAGATTTCCGCTTTTGGTATTTGCTTCTGCAAGAAGTTTGTTGATATTCTTCATTTCATCTCTCTGAAAAGCAAATTGTGATTTTATGACAGCAACGGTGTCTATTGCGCTTGTGTTTGTGGTCGCTTTCATGTTTGAAAGGGCCGCTTTCTGTGCAATAAGGGTCTCTGTAAAAGATTTATTGTCTGCTATCTCTTCTGCCAAACCATCGTATTTGTTTTTGAGTGAGAGATATTGTTGGAAAACTCCTTGAGGCAGGATTTTCTTTGCAGCCTCTTTTTCAGGGATTGTGAGTTTCTCGATGTTCTGTGAACTTATGAACCAATCGTTTGAGGACGAGAAATGAATGTTTCCTCCCCTTATAGCAGAGGCATTGGAGGTTATGATAAACTTATTCTCTCCGCGGTGCAGGTTTACTTTGATGCTTTTCTCTACTAAGGCGCTGTTGAGATAGATTGTGACTTTCTCCATTTTACTTTTTACTTCGGTTTGTGCATTTGCACCTGCTAATATCAAAACACACAAACAGAAAACAAAAATACGTTTCATAATAATGTTTTTTTTAATTTTTGTAAAGATTGTTTTTTTAATCTGAAATGCAGCAAAAAATATGCTCTTTTTCTCTTTTTAACTAAAAAATATGTAATTTTGCAAAAATGAAAGAAAAAAACGCTGAGATATATGCAAGAATTAGAATCGAAATATATAGCAAAGAACATAGAGAAAAAATGGTATGACAGATGGTTATCAAAAAATGTCTTCCATTCTCTTCCTGATGAGAGAACACCTTACACTATAGTTATTCCGCCGCCTAATGTTACGGGCGTGTTACACATGGGCCACATGCTCAATGAAACAATCCAAGACGTGCTTTGCCGCAAAGAGAGAATGAACGGAAAAAACGTTTGCTGGGTTCCAGGTACTGACCATGCAAGTATTGCAACCGAAGCCAAGGTAGTAAATCTTCTGAAAGAGAAAGGAATAAACAAGGCAGACCTTTCAAGGGAAGAGTTTCTGAAATATGCTTGGCAGTGGAAAGAAGAAAAAGGCGGCATAATACTTCAGCAACTTAAGGAATTGGGTTGTTCGTGTGATTGGGACAGAACCAAGTTTACCATGGATGAGGATATGAGCCAAGCGGTTATAAAGGTATTTTGCGACCTGTATGACAAAGGTTTGATTTACCGAGGTGTGCGTATGGTAAATTGGGACCCTAAGGCACAAACCGCAGTCAGCGACGAAGAAGTCATATACAAGGACCAACATTCCAAACTCTATTATCTGCGCTACCGTTTTGCTGATGAAAAAGACGGATACGTTGTGGTGGCAACCACACGTCCTGAAACAATTATGGGAGACACGGCCGTATGTGTCAATCCTAAAGATGAGAGGTTTGCTTCTCTTAAAGGTAAAAAATTGATAGTTCCGATAGTGAACAGGGAAGTTCCTGTTATCTTCGACGAATACGTTGATATGACTTTTGGAACAGGCGCTCTGAAAATCACTCCTGCGCATGACATCAACGACTACAACATAGGAATAAAGCACAAGCTGAATTCAATCAATATTTTCAACGATAACGGTACTCTTAACGACAATGGCTTAGCCTACAAGGGCATGGACAGATTTGATTGCAGGAAGAAAATAGTTGAAGATTTGCAATCAGCGGATTTAATAGAGAAGATAGAAGACTATGACAACAAGATAGGTTTGTCAGAGAGAACTTCAGTTCCTATAGAGCCTAAGTTGTCAATGCAATGGTTTTGCAAGATGAAACAAATGGCTGAACCTGCACTCAAGGCCGTAGAAAGCGGACAGATAAAGTTCCACCCGGAGAAATTTATCAACACTTACAGACATTGGATGGAAGATACCAAGGATTGGTGCATCTCAAGACAACTTTGGTGGGGACACAGAATACCTGCATATTATCTTCCGAACAATGAATACGTTGTTGCATTGTCTTTGGAGCAAGCTTTTGAGAAGGCAAAGCAAATCATGCCCGACATAAAAATAGAAGACCTAAGACAAGACGAAGACGTGCTTGACACATGGTTTTCTTCATGGCTTTGGCCTATGAGTTGTTTCAACGGAATAAACGAACCGGAAAACGAAGAGATAAAATACTATTATCCTACTTCCGATTTGATAACAGGGCCGGACATTATCTTTTTTTGGGTTGCCCGTATGATAATGGCAGGATTGGAATTCAGAAAAGAGATACCTTTTAAGAACGTTTACTTTACAGGTATTGTCAGAGACAAACTCGGAAGGAAGATGAGCAAGACATTGGGCAATTCGCCGGACCCTCTTTTGCTTATAGACAAATACGGAGCTGACGGAGTGAGAATGGGAATGCTTATGTGTTCTCCTGCAGGTAATGACCTGCCTTTTGATGAGGCCTATCCGGAACAGGGAAGAAATTTCTCAAACAAAATATGGAATGCTTTACGTTTGATAAGCGGTTGGACCGAAGAGGAAACGGAGCAACCCGAAAGTTCGAAACTTGCCGTTGAGTGGTTCAAAGAGAGGATGAATGTTATGCTTGAGCAAATAGAAGACGACTTTTCCAAATACCGTCTTTCGGAATGCTTAAAGAATATTTACTCTTTTATTTGGGATGACTTCTGCTCTTGGTTCTTGGAAATCATCAAACCTGAGTATCAAAAGCCGATAGATAAGAAGACTTATAGAGAAACAATATCCGTTTTTGAAGATTTGATGAAGATACTCCAACCTTTCATGCCTTTTGTTACGGAAGAAATTTACCATAAGTTGAGAGAAAGACCTGAAGATGAGTTTTTGATGAATGCTTGCTACCCTAAGAGCAGCAAAAAAGAAAATCCTATGGACGGAGAGTTTGTTTTCATCAAAGAAATCATAACTTCAATCAGAGGATTGAGAAATTCCAAAGGACTTTCCCCTAAACAGGTTTTGCAATGCTATATCAAAGAATCGGGAAGCAAAGATTTGATTCTTAAATACGAAAGCATTATAACTAAACTTGCAAACATTGACAGAATAAACTTTGTTTCCGACAAGCAGGAAGGAACATTATCCTTAATGGTAAGAACAACCGAGATATTCATTCCTGTTTCTCAAAATATAAACAAAGAGGAGGAGATAAAGAAAATAAATGAGCAGATAAAATATTATGAAGGTTTTATCGTGTCAATAAATAAAAAACTTTCCAATGAAAAGTTTGTAAATAACGCTCCTGAAAAGGTTGTTGCATTGGAAAGAAAGAAACTTGCCGATTGCGAAACCAAACTTAATGCTTTGAAACAAGAATTGGCTTCATTGCAGAATTAGACTTACTTTTTGTAAGAGGCATAAAGACAAGAGAAGGGAATGATTTCTAAAAAATCACTCCCTTCTTCTTTTTTATCAGATTCTCAGTCCGTAACTTCAACGTACTTTACCTCATCGAAGAACTTAGACAGGGTGTTCTCAACCTTGGCACTTATTGACGGGGTAATCTTGTTTTTTACTTTATTGTAGACAAACATTATTGCTGCACCCTCGTCCATAACTCCTAAAAATTTGAAAACGCTTTGAGGTATCAGACTGACAGGTGATACAACATAGAGAATGCAGGCATAAATCAAAGCTTTATCTTTTGAGGACAGGTCTCCCTCTTTCAAAACATAAAACAATGTAACCAAAGGTTTGGCGGCAATTCTTCCTACTTTTTTGGAATAAAACTTTATCTTATCAAAGGTTTCCTCAAAAATACGGTGCCAATCCTTGTTTTTTAGTCCTTCAAACCAAGATTCCATTTCTTTATCCATAATTTTTCTTTTTTTAATGTTAATTGTAATTGTTCGGAGCGGAATTTTGACAAAGAATAACCCTATAGCAAAACATCCGACCGACATTTTATCATATTGGGTAGAAAACTCCGATACTATCCAAAAAAGTGTGTAAAATTCAAGAGTATTTTAATTTTGCAAAAAATAAATGTCAAATAAAAAAAATAAAAACACTATGAATTTTACACAGGCGCAAAAATACGAAATAATTTTAAAAGAAGTAAAAGAAAA
>JAFVAP010000156.1 GCA_017480455.1 Bacteroidales bacterium
CTTTGATAGAACCTTCTCCTGTAATGGAGATTTTGGAGATAACAATATTATAAAAAAACGACCGCTCTATGCCTGAAAAAGATAAAACTACACCCTTGATGAAGCAATACAATGCTGTCAAGGTCAAATATCCCGATACAATATTATTATATAGGGTAGGGGATTTCTATGAGACTTTCGGAGATGACGCTGTTGAAACATCAAAGATATTAAACATAGTTTTGACTACACGTTCGGGCGGAGGACAGGATAAATTGGCAGGTTTTCCCCACCATGCTTTGGAAGCCTATTTGCCGAAGTTTATCAGAGCAGGCAAAAGGGTGGCAATATGTGAGCAAGTCGAAGACCCAAAGGCAGCAAAGGGCATAGTGAAACGTGAAGTAACCGAAGTGCTGACTCCGGGTATTTCTTACGGAATGGCTATAGACAGAGCCATGGAAAATACTTTTTTGTGTTCGCTCTGCAAAAGAAAGGAAGACTACGGCGTTGCTTTTATTGACATAAGCACAGGTGATTTTTTCGTTTCCCAAGGCAAAGAGTCTGAGGTGGATAAACTTATACAAAACTTCTCTCCTAAAGAAATGGTTATTCAACGCCACAGCGAAAGAAATTTAGAGAAGTTTTTGCCGAAAGATATATTGATAAAGACTTATGATGATTGGGTTTTCTCATTGGATTTTGCAAGAGATATTCTCAACGAAGTTTTTGGTGTCAATTCCTTTAAAGGATTTGGTATAGATGATATGCCTTTGGCGGTGATAACTGCAGGAGCGGTGCTTCATTATATCAAAGATACCAATCACAATGAACTGTCACATATCTGCAATATCTCAAGAATAGATAATAATAATTTTGTTTGGATGGACAGGTTCACAATTAGGAACCTTGAACTCATACATTCAGCAAACTCAGACAAAAGTACCTTGTTCCATATACTCAACAAGACACAAAGCAATATGGGCGCAAGGCTTTTGCAACGCTGGATAGTTTTGCCCTTGAAAGACAAAGCGGCAGTTGAAAAACGTCAAAAGGTAGTTACTTCTTTGATTTACAATGACGGTTTAAGGGAAACTATGCAGCAATCCCTACAACAGATAGGGGATATGGAAAGAGCGATTTCCCGATTGTCTTTTCATAGGATTAATCCTGACGAACTCTATGGCTTTACGCGCATTCTCACCGCTATAGAGTCCCTCAAAAATGCCGTGTCTGCTTTGGAAACGGACAGAGATTTGTTTCCTGTTTTAGATGATTGCACTCAGATGAGGGATTATATCTTTTCAGCCATAGATGAGCAGGCTCCCAACAATATTTCCAAAGGTAATACCATAAAGACAGGGTTTAATGCGGAACTTGACAACTATAGAAACCTTCTTTCCAACTCTCAAGCCGTTTTGGAAGAAATCCGTTCAGATGAAGCTCAGAAAACGGGTATCACTACCTTGAAAGTAGGGTTTAACAATGTATATGGTTACTATCTTGAAGTAACCAATTCCCATAAGGATAAGGTTCCCTCCGATTGGCAGAGGAAACAGACCCTTACCAATGCGGAAAGATACATTACTGCTGAGTTGAAAGAAATAGAATCTTCAATGCTCTCGGCTCAAGAAAATATTTCAGCCCTTGAAACCCGATTGTATCATGAGGTTATAGAAGAATGTATCTCTCACATAGACCGTTTGAACAAAACTGCAAGGGATTTGGCTCTGTTGGATTGTCTTTTGTCGTTTGCAATCGTTGCTTCGGACAATGGATATACAAGACCCGACATAGTAGAATCCGATATATTGCATATATCAAACGGAAGACATCCTGTGATAGAAAAGATGTTGCCGCCGGGAGAAGATTATATTTCCAACGATGTTTATCTTGACAGTACAACTCAGCAAATAGTCATCATAACAGGACCTAACATGAGCGGTAAGTCTGCTTATCTTCGTCAGACTGCTCTTATAGTGCTTATGGCTCAAATAGGCTCATACGTTCCTGCAAAACGTGCTCAGATAGGAATAGTTGATAAGATATTTTCACGTGTAGGTGCATCGGACAATATTGCATCGGGAGAATCAACTTTTATGGTTGAGATGAATGAAACAGCCTCCATACTTAACAATCTTTCGGCTCATTCGCTTATACTTTTAGATGAGATAGGCAGAGGTACATCAACGTATGACGGAGTTTCGATAGCTTGGGGTATAGCATCGTATCTCCACAACCATAAGAACAGGGCAAAGGTACTTTTTGCAACCCATTATCATGAATTGATAGCAATGGAGCAACATTTTGACAGAATAAAAAACTATCATATCTCCGTGAAAGAGTTAGGCTCTAAGATAATCTTCATACGCAAAATAGCAAAAGGCGGTTCTTCGCAGTCATTCGGTTTACATGTTGCAAAGTTAGCAGGAGTGCCTAAAGAAGTTTTGTCAATCGCAGATGAAATGCTTTCTTCCTTGGAAGAATCACGTCAAGACAGCATTCAACTCGGAATAGAAGAAGGTGAAAAATCGCTTAAAAACAAAAAAAAGCACCAAGAAACTTCAATTCAAACAAGTTTTATTCAATTAAACGACCCTTTGTTGGAAGAAATAAGAGATGATATTTTAAATACTGATATTGAAAATCTTACACCCGTTCAAGCATTGAATAAATTGAATGAAATAAAAAAAATAATACAAAAACTTTGATTTTTATTTGGTCATATTGTTTTTTTGTTCTATTTTTGCAAAGTCAAATTTGAGGAGGGGCGGTTTAGAGTGAGGCTTTGGCAAAGCAGGTTTTGATGTGAGGAGAGGAGAAGTTGGCAGGTAGTGGTTAGATTTGTGGTGCGGAGGTCTTCCTTAGATGATGATAAAAAATGCGGGCATAGCTCAGTTGGTAGAGCGCAACCTTGCCAAGGTTGAGGTCGCGAGTCCGAGTCTCGTTGCCCGCTCTTTTTTTTTATGCAAGAGTATAGATAAGTTCTTAAAATGTTTTTTTTGAAAGATGCTGTGAGGGGATATGTGAGTTTGATTTCTTACTTCCTTTCATTGGAGCGACAGGCCATGGTGGTGGAATGGTAGACACGAGGGACTTAAAATCCCTTGAGCCTTAAAGCTCGTGTGGGTTCAAGTCCCACCCGTGGTACTTCAAAAATTTGTTTCATATTTTTTTTATTAGGAAAGCGTCCCTTTCGGAGGACGCTTTTTTTTATTGTTCTTTACTTTTGGCTTCTTCCCAAAGGGAATTCATCTCGTCTAAACTCATATCAGAGAGATTTTTCCCTCTCTCCTTACTTTTTTCTTCTATATATTGAAAACGACTTTTGAATTTACGGTTTGTTTTTTCTAATGCAGTGTCGGGATTGACATCAATAAAGCGTGCATAATTTATCAATGCGAACAGAACATCCCCAAACTCATTCTCGATTTTTTCTTTGTTATTTTCTTTTTCTGTTTCCGTTCTTAGTTCCTGCAATTCTTCTTCTACTTTTTCCCAAACTTGGGCTGCGTTATCCCAGTCAAAGCCAACTCCTTTTGCCTTATCCTGCATGCGGTAAGCCTTAACAAGTGACGGTAAACTTTGCGGAACACCTGAAAGTGCCGAACGGTTTCCCTCTTTCAATTTTATCTTTTCCCAATTCTTCTCTACGTCCTCATAAGTTATGCTTCCGTCTTCACAAAAAACGTGGGGATGTCTGCGGATAAGTTTTTCACTCAACGAATTGAAAACATCACATAAGTCAAACATACTCTCTTCCTTGCCAATTAGAGAGTAGAAGACTACATGCATCATAACGTCGCCGAGTTCTTTGCATATATTTTTGTAATCCCTGTCCATAATGGCTTGGGATAATTCATATATTTCTTCTATTGTAAGAGTGCGCAAACTGTCATTTGTCTGTGCATTGTCCCAAGGACATTCTTTCCTTACCTTTTCCATAAGGCTGAGCATATTGTCAAAGGCCTCAACCTCTTTTGTATGTTTTATCTCCATAACTTATTATTTCTTTTTTTCGTTATGTAACTTATCATTCAGTATTCGCTGCTGTCAAACCATGTATTTGCAATTCGGCTAATCTTTTCTGCATCTTGCAGGAGCATACATTTGAAATGTTTCTTCGGACAACGTTTATAGCCGAGTTTGGAGCAAGGTCTGCACTTCAGATTTTTAACCTCGCAGATGGTGGATTTTTCTTGCATATCATTGGGAAGATAAGGATACATTCCGAATTCAGGAACTGTGTTTCCCCAAACACTTATTATGTTTTTCTTTAGAGCAGAGGCTATGTGCATTGCCCCTGTGTCGGGTGTGATTATTCCTAATGAGTTGTTAATAATTGCTGCTGTCTGATTTATTGAAAAAGAGCCGCAGGAATTGAAAACTCTGCTGCCTATTGCGTTCTCGACTTTGTTAGCCTTTGTTTTGTCTGATAAATCTCCTATAAGGATAATCTGTCCCTGTATTCTCTGACATATCCTTATAAGTAACTCTAAAGGCATTTGTTTTGTATTGTGCTTACTTCCTACGGCAATGCAGACATATCCGTTTTGAAATGCGATGGGTAAAGCATCGTTCGGAATATAGTCTTCTTCGGTTAAGAAATAGTCGGGACCTTTTCCGTCGTTCTTTATCTGTAAATCTCTCACTGCCTCAAAGTATCTGTCAATTATATGTACTTTAGGGAGAATGTTTTTCTTGAATTTGACAAGCAGAAATTTCTTAAAATTCAACTTAGGAAAAGAAGCAAAAGGTTTTCTCAAAGCAAAGACAATACGTTTGCTTCTTAAATTCTTATGTAAATCAACTACAAAGTCGTAGTTTTCTTCTCTTAATTCTTTTACTAAATGATAAAAAGCACCGGAAGCTTTTTGTAGGGTGTATATTTTATCAATATACGGATTGTTTTGTAGTATTTGGGCGTTCTGTTGCTTGGTAAGATAATGTATTTCACAATTCTTTTGTTGCTTAAGGCAACGTATAACAGGCGTAGTCAAAACTATATCGCCTATGGATGAAAAACGAATTACAAGAATCTTGAGGTGTATATCGTCCATAATAAATATTAAGTTTTCTGTTCTTTTTATAGATTAACCGACTGAATTATCCAATGAAATAGAAAGAAGTTTCTGGGCTTCAACTGCAAACTCCATCGGCAGACGGTTTAAAACGTCTTTCGCATAACCATTAACTATCAATCCTATTGCACTCTCCTCACTGATGCCTCTTTGTCTGCAATACATAAGTTGTTCTTCTGATATCTTGCTTGTTGTAGCCTCGTGTTCAACAACAGAAGTTGAGTTATCAACAGAAATATACGGGAAAGTATGAGCACCGCACGTATTGGTCAAAAGGAGAGAATCGCATTGTGAATAGTTCTTACTGTTTGCCGCTTGTTTGGCTACCTTTACCAAACCGCGGTAAGAGTTCTCGCTTTTTCCCGCAGAAATACCCTTACTCATAATAGTACTCCTTGTATTCTTTCCTATATGAATCATTTTTGTTCCTGTGTCGGCCATTTGATGATTATTCGTTACGGCAACAGAATAAAACTCTCCGACAGAATTGTCACCCTGCAGTATGCAAGAAGGATATTTCCATGTAAGAGCTGAACCCGTCTCTACTTGTGTCCAAGACAGTTTAGCATTATTTCCTTTGCAGATGCCGCGTTTTGTAACAAAATTGAATATACCTCCTTTGCCGTCTTTGTCTCCCGGATACCAATTTTGCACAGTTGAATACTTTACTTGCGCATCTTTCATTACAACTATTTCTACAATGGCTGCATGTAATTGATTTTCATCACGCATCGGTGCAGTGCAGCCTTCCATGTAGGAAACATAGGAACCTTCTTCCGCAACTATGAGCGTGCGTTCAAATTGTCCCGTTCCTTTGGCGTTTATCCTAAAATAAGTGGACAATTCCATAGGACACCGTACCCCTTTAGGAATATAGCAGAAACTTCCGTCGGAAAAAACTGCGGAATTTAAGGCTGCAAAGAAATTGTCTCCGACAGGAACAACCGAAGCAAGGTATTGTCTTATTAAATCAGGATATTCTTTTATTGCCTTTGACATTGAACAAAAGATGATACCTTTTTCTTTAAGTGTATCTTCGAATGTAGTTTTTACGGAAACGGAATCCATCACCGCATCAAAGGCTACACCCGATAATCTTTTTTGTTCATTTAGCGGAATACCTAATTTGTTGAATGTTTCAAGGATTTGAGGGTCTACTTCATCTAAAGATTTCTTTTGTTCTTGTTTTTTTGGGGCTGCATAGTAGATAATATCTTGAAAATCTATCTTAGGAATTTTCAGATGCGCCCATTTAGGCTCTTTCATCGTTATCCACTTGCGGTAAGCCTTTAAACGAAAGTCAAGTAACCAATCAGGCTCTTGTTTAATTGAAGAAATCCTGCGAATAATGTCCTCGTTCAAACCCTTGCCTATAAACTCTGTATCAACATCAGTAACAAATCCGTATTTGTATTGCTCATTTGTTACGTTGTTTATAATATCCGTGTTTTCTTTCATTCCTCTTTTATTCCACCAAAATAGATTTGCAAAGATATAAAAAAAAATTAAATTGGAGCAAATTAGTTTATAAACTTATGATTTTGAAACATAATATCATTGTAATCTAATCTTCTGAAATCTTTTTTGCATCCTGTTGTGATGCTTTAGGGACTTTAAGATATTTATCCCATTCTCCCTAAAATGAGAAAGGCAGCCGTCTTACCGAAGTAAGAAAACTGCCTTAAATTATTTGTATAAGCCGCAGGCTATTTTGTAACTCTTTCAAGCCATTTAACCATGCCGAGCATTACTCCCATAGAAATCAAACATACTATAAGGAATACCAACCAGCAGTATTGGATTGGCCAAGCGTTGTACATAACAGGTCCTATCCAAATTAAAAGATTGCCGACAGCCGTTGCTCCCAACCATAGACCTTGGCAAAGACCCAACAGGTGCTTAGGGGCAACTTTTGAGACAAATGACAATCCCAAAGGAGAGATAAACAATTCGGCAACAGTAAGGAAGAAATATGTTACAATAAGAACCCACCAGCCGGCTTTGTCTGCTTCATTGCCTGTTGCTCTGAATTCTGTTCCTGAAGGATAACCTTGAGTGGCAGAGAAGATTGTCAAGAATAAATATGCGCAACCTGCGATTGCCATACCGTAAGCTATCTTTCTCGGAGTGGAAATATCTTTTCCTTTTCTTGCAAGGCTGCCGAATATAGCCATGATTATAGGTGTAAGTACTATTACGAAGAATGGATTAACTGCTTGCCATATTTCCGGAGCTATGGTGTCAGTCTTCACAAAGTCTCTTGCAAAAACGGAAAGAGATTGTCCGTTTTGATGGAAAGAGAACCAGAAAAAGATAGCTATACCCAAAACAGCAAACAAAGCATACATTCTTTGTTTGATTTCTTTTGCCATTGCTTGTTTTTCTTCTGCAGTATAATTAACGACTTCTTGAGCCTCTTTCTTAGCAGGAGTAGGGAATATTTTTTTGTTATAAAGGAATATAACTAAAGAAATAAGCATTGCAGCAACGGAAGCCCAAAATGAGAAGTGAACTCCTTGATTGAAAACTTCCAAATAAGCTTGAGGGTCAAAAGTGTTACCGTTTAAAACAACGGATTGGGAAAGTTCATTGTATTTCTCTGCATTTTCGCCTAAGTTTCCGTTTATTGCTTTGTGGCAAAGCTCAGGAAGGTTGGCATTATAGATAAAGTTATTTGTTTTCAACCACCAACTTCTTAGGGTAGGGGCAATGAAAGGAGCAATCAAACCTCCTATGTTGATGAACACATAGAAAATTTGGAAACCCGAGTCTCTTTTGCTTTTTGCTATACGAAGAGCCTCTTCACCTTTTTTTGCTTCTTCAGCCTCCATATTGTCGTACATCTGACCGACAATTGCTTGTAAATTACCTTTAAACAATCCGTTTCCGAATGCTATTAAAGCTAACGCCAAGCAGGTGAAAGGCAACAGCCAAGATATGTTTGATGAATTAGAAGTAATAGGTATGGCCAAAAGAACGTAACCCAAAGCCATAACTATCAAACCTTTTTGAATGGTGCCTTTGTAATTCTGAGTGCGGTCGGCAATGATACCTCCGACAAGGGAAAGTACGTAAATTGCTGCATAGAAAATAGAATAAATTAATCCCGAAGTGCCGTCCGAAAGTCCGAATTTTGAACATAGGAACAACAACAAAACGGCATTCATAATATAGTAGCCAAAACGCTCTCCCATATTACTTAAGGCTGCCGCGATAAGCCCTTTTGGATGACTCTTAAACATAATTTTATTAAATTTTTATTAATTATTTTGTATGCAAAGGTAGTAAAATTTTATATTTTGGCAATATTATGAGATTAAAAATCAAAAATAAACGTATTTTTGACAGAAAGACAGAAAATAAAATCAAGTTTCACGTCAGCGAAATCAAATCTCAGTTTTTTGAAACTTCGTTTTAATTTTCTGAAACGAAGTTTCGCTGCGCTGAAATAAAGTTTTAAAAAAATTAAAGTCAAGTTTTGTGTAATAAAAATGCAGTATGCAATTATCTGAAATTAAGGGAGAGAAAGTCTGACATGAAGACTGCTTTTTGCCGAATATAGGTAAAAAATAGAGAAAAGTAAAAAAAAATCACATTTTTTTGATAAAAAACTTGTGACATATTAATTTATGTTATACATTTGCAAAGTTAATGAATTTAAACATAACAATTTAAAATTTAATACAATGACAAAGAAAGATTTTGCAGACAAAATGGCCGAGAAAACAGGCTTGACAAAAGTTGATTCTTTAAAGGCTTATGATGCGTTTTTGGAAGTTGCATCTGATTATTTGAAAAAAGGGGAAAAAGTTGCTCTTTTAGGATTCGGAACTTTTTCTTTACAGCATAAAGATGCACGCACGGCAAGAAATCCAAGAGACGGAAAGTCTATAAAGGTAGCTGCTAAGACAGTGGTTAAATTCAAACCGGGTAAAGTTCTTAGTGACAGTGTCGTAAAAGTTAAAGTTAAAAAATAATAATTTTAATTTTTCTGAATTAAGAGAGGGTTAAGAAAGTTTTATTCTTTCTTAACCCTCTCTTTTGGTTGGCAGATAGATTGTTGTTACATCAATATTGGGTATTGTCAGTCCTTTTTTATATCACGTATATTCAGTTGTAATTCTCTGTGTTTATTGTAAATATTCTCTTCTATGCTATAACATATTGCTATGGCTTTGCCTTCTCTCAAGTGTTCGCAATAATCGCCGAGTTTAAATCCTATGCAAGAGGCAGGTTTGCTGCTTTTGTTAGATGAGATTGCTTCGAATTTGAGATGATTTTTGCCGACCGTTCTGACGTTTTTTTGTCCCCCTGTTCCGTAAGCATAAATGGAGTTAGTCGTAAACAAAGGTTCGCTGTTTTCAGGACCGAAGGGTTCAAATCTTCTTATAATTCTGAACAGTTTGTCATTAATATCGCTTAGTTCTATTTCCATATCTATGGATATTTCCGGGATTAGGTCTTCCGCTTGTATGGATTGTTCCACTTCTTTTTCAAAAAGTCTTTTGAATTCAAGAAAATCTTTTTCTTCCATTGAGAGTCCTGCGGCAAATTTATGACCGCCGAAGTGTGTAAGTAAGTGACGGCATCTTTCTATGGCAGTATAAATATCAAAATTTTTCA
>JAFVAP010000157.1 GCA_017480455.1 Bacteroidales bacterium
AAATAAAACTTGATTTCAGACTGGCGAAACTTCGTTTTAACTTCTTGAAACTTGATTTCAATTTCCCGAGACTTGATTTCGTTCAGCAGCATAAAATCCTTTGATTATTCCTTACATTATTATAAGTAGAACCATTGCCGTTAATCCTCCTGCTGCATCATATTAATAATAAAGCAAGGGCAAGGCACAATTTCACAACTTCCCTACCCTCTGCAAGGCATACAGGACAAGGTGAGAGAGAAAGCAAATTTTCTTTTCATATTGTTTTGAGGGCAAAATATTATTTGTAATTTTGCAAAAAGGCTTTTCCCTCCTCAAGGGGATACCTTATTATATATATTCAGTCAAAGCAAAAACCAAGGACTGCACGATGAAAACCAAATCCAACAAAATTCTTGACGTAAAGGATTATATCCGCAACGAACTGCAAAAGAAATACACCAAAGAGGAGATAAGTGCCCTAATCAACATTCTCTTCGAAGAATATGCAGGGCTTAATTCCGCACACACTCTTGCTTTCGGCGATGAGCCGCTGAACGAATCCGTTCTGCTCAAGATAGTTCTTGCAACCGAGCAGTTGAAAAAAGAAAAACCCATTCAGCAAATAACAGGCAAGGCGGAGTTTTGGGATTTGGTGCTGAGGGTTAATGAACACGTACTCTTGCCACGCCCCGAGACGGAGGAGTTGTGCCGTATGGCAGCAGCGGAAAACCCTCAAAAGAATTTAAAAGTAATGGATTTGTGTACGGGAAGCGCTTGCATAGCCTTGAGTCTAAAAAAACATCTCAACCAAGCCGAAGTTTATGCCGTAGACATTTCGGAAAAAGCCCTTGAGATAGCAAAAGAAAATTCACAAAATCTCGGTTTGGAGGTTCATTTCATCAAAGCGGACATCTTAAAGGATTTTTCCTGCGAAGAAAACTTTGACATAATCATCAGCAATCCGCCCTACATAATGCCCGAGGAAAAATCGCTGATGCAGAAAAATGTTTTGGATTACGAACCCCATATTGCCCTGTTCGCAGACGGTGAAAAACCGCTACTTTTCTACGAAAAAATAGCCCGATTTGCCGAAAAACACCTCAAAGAGGGCGGAAAAATGTACTTGGAAATAAATCCTCTCTTGGCAAACGAAACTTTGTCACTTTTTTCTGAAAAAGAATACTTTAGAGACTTAAGAAAGGACCTCTTCGACAAAGAAAGGATAATTTTTTTGAAAAAAAAAACGAAAAATATTTGCCAATAATGAAATTTATACTACTTTTGCAAGTGGAGAGTTGGCTGAGTGGTCGATAGCGGCGGTCTTGAAAACCGTTGAGGGTCACACCTCCGGGGGTTCGAATCCCTCACTCTCCGCAGCGAATGTAAATTAAGAGTTGAGAGAATGCTTGACTCTTTTTTTTATTTTAATAACTTCCCCTGCGGAAAAGAAACAACACTGCACCCGATGAAAGAAAACGAATTGGATTACCTTAAGTCCCTTTTTCCTTTTATAAGTCCCGAACAGGAAAATCAGTTTTCCGCGTTACCGCAACTTTACAAGGAATGGAACGAACGCATCAACGTCATTTCAAGAAAAGATATTGACAACATATTCCCGCATCATATTCTTCATTCTCTTGCTGTCGGAAAAGTTTTTCCTTTTCTTGAGGGAAGCAATATTCTTGACATCGGAACAGGAGGAGGTTTCCCCGGCATACCTCTTGCCATTCTTTTTCCTAAATGCAATTTCCGTTTGGTAGACCGCACGGCTAAGAAAATCAAAGTGGTAAATGCAGTTAAGCAAGCCTTAAATCTGCAAAACGTCTGCGCAGAACAGAAAGCCGCAGAAGACATAAAAGAGAAGTATGATTTCATAGTATCGCGTGCAGTTACCAATATGGAAGATTTTCTCAAAATAAGCAAGAACAAAATGTTGAAAGAAAACCGCCACAATAAAAAGAACGGCATTCTTTACCTCAAAGGCACTGACGCCTATGAAGAGATGTCCGACTACAAAGGGTTTTATGAAATATTCAATCTTAAAAACATTTTCACAGACCCTTATTTTGAGACCAAATGTTTGGTTTACATCGCCTTGAACAAATAAAAGAAAACAACCTTTTTTCACCTTACAACCCTATGATTAAAGATTTGTTACCCGAGTTCTCATTAGGACTCTCGCCTATGGACGAAATAACGACACCCGAATACAGACAGATTTGCAAGAGTTACGGTGCTGACGTTATTTTCACTGAATTTGTTTCTTCCGATGCTTTGATTAGGGATGTAGAAAAGAGTTACAAAAAAATTGCTTTCTCACAAGAGGAGCGTCCTTTGGCCGTTCAGATTTTCGGAAACGATGAAAAAGCCCTTGTAGATGCAGCCTTAAGGGTCGAAGAGCTTAAACCCGACTGGATAGACATAAACTGGGGCTGCCCTATGAAGCGTATAGCGGGCAAAGGTGCAGGAAGCGGAATTTTACAGGACATTCCGCGAATGATAAAGCTGACAAAAGCGGTGGTAGACAATGTAAAAATACCCGTAAGCGTGAAAACACGTCTCGGATACGATGAGAGCGACAAACCCATAGTCGAAACGGCGGAACGTTTGCAAGACATAGGCATACAACTCATAAGCATACACGGACGGACCAAAACACAGATGTACCGCGGTCAAGCCGACTGGACCCTAATCGGCAAAACAAAAGAAAATCCCCGCCTTTCCATTCCCGTTTTCGGCAACGGAGACATAGACAGCGTAGAAAAATTTATAGAATACAAAGAAAGGTATTCCCTTGACGGCATATTGGTGGGACGTCACGCCATAGGCAACCCTTATTTCTTTCTTCAGTGCAAACAAGCCTTGAAAAACGAGCCTGTTTTCAACCCCTCCTTGCAGGAAAAAACAGAGATATGCCTGCGTCATTTACACCTGTCGGCACAAATCAACGGAGAAGAGCGTGCATGCACCGTAATGAGAAAATTCTATCCGAGATATTTCCTCGGCGTACGCAATTTCAAACCCTATAAACTTAAACTTTTGGTCTCTAAAACCATAGAAGAAGTTGAGCAAATCCTTTCTCAGATGCAGGCAGATTGCAATTAAAGACTTCGGAAAATGCAATAAAAACAGTGAGATAAATCCTTATTTATTTTGATTTTAAAGTAAAATAATATAATTTTGCAACCTAAATCAGTTTTTCATCAAAAGCGCAAACCAATGAAAAAATATATTTTTGCATTACTGCTTATTGTTCTTACGGTTTCCTGCACTAAGGCTCTCTATGACTACAAAGACTATGACGATGCTGCATATACTTACGCTGCAAGGGAGAGTGACTCTGATGTAAAGAACATTGCCAAGAGTTATCAGAGCATTGTGGGTGAGAAAGAGCAGAAACGGAAGAGTTCAAAGTTCGACCCGTACCGCATACCGCCCGGAGCGTGCGCCGATTACGGCTATTTGTTGCTCCGTCAAAAAGATTCCT
>JAFVAP010000158.1 GCA_017480455.1 Bacteroidales bacterium
CCTCCGCCTTGGGACTTATGACAAGTAAGACATGAGGCAAACTTTACTTGCAAGGCATTGAAATATTCATCATTTATAACATTCTTTTTTGCCTGCGCCTTGTTTTTTGCTTTGGAATAGTGGTATTGAAAGATATTTTCATAAAGTTTTACTTCCTTTTCTCTGTCCAAGGAGGCTTTATCCAAAGTCAAAGTATCCAAAAGGATTTTCACCTCCAAATCCTGTGTATTTTCATAATCGTCAAAAGCCACCGAAACCGTAGCAAAGCGGAACTCGAATTTATCTTCGTAACCTATAACCCTGTTTATGCGGAATATATCGCCGTTTGCAATGAAGCCCATTTCACTTGACTCCTCCAACCAAAAGTAATTGTTCTTCACAACCATAAGTCTGTCGCCTGCTTCCAACCTCCCCTCGTGTTCAAGTATTGAATAGCGGATAAGATTGTTCAAAGCATTGGCTTGATAGTTGCTTTTGGCTATAACGATTACTTCTTGGGTAGTGTATTTTTTATAGGCTTGGCGCAGGTATTCTTCAAAATCTACGGAGGAAATGCTTTTTACGTCCGTCAAGTCTTCAGTTTTGAAAAACGGAAGACTGAAATTCTCCTTGAAAAGACGGTAACGCAGATTGGAAGCATTCTTAAGTATCCCCGATTCCAAAGCCTGTCTCACTACCTGCGTGAGTTCAAAGGAGATAACATTTAATCCGAAGTGTCTTTTAAGATAATCGGGGTCTAAAGCATTGGATATTTCCTGCCCTACGGGAGGAAGTTGGGCTGCATCACCGATAAAAATCAATTTGCAACCGTCTGAGGAAAATACATATTGGAATAAATCCTCCAAAAGGTCACGCGAAAAGAAAGAGTTGTCACTTTGAGTTCCTATCATTGAAGACTCATCGACGATAAACACAGTATCACGGCTTCTGTTCTCCTTTAACTTAAAGGTAAAGGAAGACTCATCGTGATGAGAGAAATAAATACGCTTGTGAATAGTATAAGCCTTTCTGCCGGAATACATTGCAAGAACTTTTGCCGCCCTTCCCGTAGGAGCAAGCAAAGTAGAATGAAGATGAAACGAAGGAAGGGTTTTTATAAGAGCGGACATAAGAGTGGTTTTGCCAGTTCCGGCGTAGCCTTTTAAGATAAAAACCTTATTATCTGTTTGAAAGATAAAATCTTCCAACAATGATACTGCTCTTTGTTGGTCTTGTGTGGGAGTAAATCCAAGTTTGGAAAAAAAAATATCTTGAAAAGATTTACTCATTATCCTTTATAAAATATTTTTCAAAAGAAGGAGAGTACCAAACTTTCATTCCGCCTTTTTCATCTGAATAAATAAGGTAGGCAGAATACTCTTTGTGCTTATCCAAAAAAACTTTTGCTTTCTCTAAACCCATAACCATGAAAGCCGTTGCAAGAGCGTCTGCCGTGGAAGCATCTTCAGCAATGACAGAAGCACTTAAAAGCGAATGTCTTACACTTCTTGCCGTCTTCGGGTCTATGGTATGGGAATATTTTACGCCGTTTTCTATATAGAATTTCCTGTAATTGCCCGACGTCACTATGCTTTCGTCTTTCAATCCCACCTTTACATCATAAGAACGTTCGGCATCGGGATTATCAGTCGGAGTTTCAATACCCACAATCCATTTTTCACCGCCGGGTTTCTCACCTTTGCAATAGAGTTCTCCGCCAACATCGACAAGAAATCTTGAAACGGCTCTGCCAATAAGATATTTACTTATCAAATCGGTAGTATATCCCTGCGCTATTGCATTGAAATCCAACTGTGTTTGAGGGTATTGTTTTATCAATCTATGGTTTTCTATCCGTACTTTATCCATTCCGACATACAAAAGTAAGGAATCCAAAAGCGAAGAAGAGATTTGCTGTTTGGATTTATTAGCAAATCCGTATGCCTGCACGACTCCGCCTATCGTTACATCAAAAGCAGAATCAGTAAGTTTGTTCATAAGCACGGAAAGTTCGAAATTATCTGTAAAAATATCGTTTAACTCTGGATTTTCATTGTTATTAACTTTGGTAAGCAATGAGTTAGCATTCCAAAGTGAAAGTGTGTTGTCAATACATTGAAATATGCTGTCAAAGGAATGTTGTATTCCTGCCGTGTCTTCAGCATAGATAATGATATGATAGTATGTTCCCTGCACCATTCCGTCATAAACATAGCGCTTTTCACCTTTTTGACATGATAAAAGTAAGAATAGCAAAGGTAATATTAAGAAACAGGTTTTTTTCATAAGTTTTCAATATATTTTCTTTTGCAAAGATAGTAAAAAGATGAAGAATGAGTTTTATAATATCTAAAAAAATAAAGAAGGACTTCCTCTTTCAAGGAAGTCCTTCTTTAACTTATCAGTTTTAAAACCTACAATCTATTGAAGTAAAGTTTGCAATTTTGCACTGACTTGCTGATACTTTTCTTTGTAAGCTGCTTTTGTCTGAGCATCTGAATCAGAGCGTGAAGCCAATTGAGCATACACTGTCTTCAATGCCTTAAGCGAATCAAAATCATTTTCATTCCTGCTAAGGACTTCTTTAAAGAACGGCTCGGATTTTTCAAAGAAAGCAAAAGATGCTTTTTTGTGTGCATTATATTCTTCATCGAATTTAGGATCAGGAGGAAGTTTATCAGCAGCTGTATTTTCTGCTACTGCCTGATTAAAGTTCAAAATACCCAATCCTTTATATGCGTCAATCTGTTTAGAATCTATCTGAATGGATTTATTAAACAATTCCTCAGCTTTTTGAACGTTTTCAAGGTCTACGTAAATGTTTGCTACGGAATTAAGAGCTGCGATATTGTTTTCATTTCCTGCAAGAAGTTCATCAATTATCTTGTCAGCCTCGTCTGATTTTCCCGTCCAGATATAAGTTTGTGCAAGAGTGGATTTTAGTTTTATGTTCATATTCTTATCTTTTGCCGTCAATCTTACACCTTTTTTCAATGCGTTAATCGCTTTGTTGGTATCTTTATCATTCATATTGGCAGCATAAATCTTCAAATAAACATCACCCTTTGTTGTATTCATCTTTGCCAACTCGCGGTAAAGTTCCATCTCTTTGTCGTTTTGCTTCATCATTCTGTAGCAATCGGCCTCGTAATACTTAGCATCCATTGCTATTTCATTGTAATTCGCTATCACGGCTGTTTCTGCCAAAGAATGGAATTTATTTACTGCAACTTCATATTTTTGATCGTTGTAATCCTTTCCTGCATACATATAAGCAAAACCGCAAAGAACCTTAAT
This sequence comes from Bacteroidales bacterium, assembly GCA_017480455.1. Classification (GTDB taxonomy): domain Bacteria; phylum Bacteroidota; class Bacteroidia; order Bacteroidales; family P3; genus Scybalousia_A. The sequence goes on from JAFVAP010000158.1 coordinate 3,277, forward strand.
TGCTCCTATGGAAGAAGAAGTGTATTCTTTCTTTTCATCCATCTGAATACATTGTTTAAGGAAGTCTAATCCTTTGTTGCAAAGTTCTTCCTTGCTTTCGGTAATTTTTTTCAATTCTTTCTTGGTCTTCTTATCAGTAGACTCATCTTCCATTGCTTGAACTATCTGAGTGTATATAACACCTGCATAGTTCCAAGTTTTGGCTTCTTTTCCCGTTTTATCGTCTTTCAATGCGTCATCGATGTTTTGCTTTGCATTTAACAGACGTCCGTTTTTCATATCAGAGTATGCACTCTGCACTTTCATTGTTTGTGCTGACACCATTGCGCTTAAGCCCACGAATGCCAAGATTAAAAAACTTCTTTTCATTGTCTTATTCTTTTTACTTAATTATATTATATTACTCTTCTTTGCTTTGAACTTCGGAATTTGAGTTATCCTCTTTGTTTTCTCCAATTTCCGTGCCATCATTCGGCGTTTGTTCGACCTCCTCTTGATGTTCCACTCTGGCAACGGCAGCAATCACATCATTCTTTCTTAACTCTATGAGTTTAACTCCTTGCGTCGCCCTTCCCATAACTCTCAAGGTATTGACGGCTAAACGTATTGTAAGTCCGGAACGGTTCATTATCATAAGGTCATCTTCATCCGTAACGTCTTTTATTGCAATCAACTCACCGGTTTTTTCAGTTATGTTGATAGTCTTTACACCCTTTCCTCCGCGGTTTGTTATGCGGTACTCTTCTATTTCACTCCGCTTTCCGAAACCGTGTTCCGAAACGACCATAACATTACGCATCATATCCTCTACGCAAATCATTCCTATGACAAAAGACTTTCTGACTACCTTATTTCTCTTGGTAGATTTGA
>JAFVAP010000159.1 GCA_017480455.1 Bacteroidales bacterium
ACAAAAATGCTGCTGATAAAAACTTCGTTTTCTTTTCTTGCCCGTTTAAAAAGTGATTTATGCCCCTCGTGCAAAGCCCCCATAGTAGGAACAAGTCCTATTGTCTTATTTTCATTTTTTAAATCATTAACAGCAGAGGTTAAATCACTGATTGTTCTACAGATTTTCATTTTATGTATATTTTAATGTATCGTGTACTTCAAGTCTTTAATCATTGTTGTCGTTATCACTCACATCTTCGTATTCCGTAAATGTTGCCTCCTCTCTTTCAGGATTGTTTTCACGGTACGGATCATGCTTTGCGCTCAAATGGTCTGATATTTTCTTTACCCTTCTCGGTATATCCAAGAAAAAACTCAAGACTGCAACAATTATAGAAAACAAAAACGCATTACCGAAACCGTTAATGTCAAATTTATCTCCCATAAGCCAAGCTGCAATCATAACTATTATTGCATTGATAACCAACATAAACAACCCTAATGTTGATATTATCACAGGCAGAGAAAAGAAAGAAAGTACAGGCTTTATAAATCCGTTCAGAATACTTATGACAACAGCTAACACAACTGCATATAAAGGTCCTGCAATATAAGGTCTGGTATTCATTTCCGAATATCTGTCCGCTCCCCATACCCAACAAACGATACAAATCGCTATAGCCATGACCAAAATCTTCAACCAAAAATCTTTACTCCAAGGTTCAAACTTATCGTTTCCTCCTATATTTATGCTAAACATTCCCATAGTTCTACTTTGTATTGGTTTATTTTTTTGAATTTGCAAAGATATATGTTTTTTGTTTGCGGACAATGAAATTTTTGCAAAAATGATTATCTTTGCAAAAATAATTTTCCGATATGGATATGCAAGGCAAAGAAAACAAACTAAGCATTGGTATTTTCGGAAGGTGTAATGTAGGCAAAAGTACTATTGTCAATACTCTCACTTCCCAATCCACTTCAATAGTTTCCGCACACAAAGGAACAACCACCGATATTGTAAAAAAGACCATAGAGATAACTGACATAGGTTCTGTAACTATTGTGGACACTGCAGGTCTTGATGACACTTCTCCTTTAGGTAAGGAAAGAAAAAAAAGAACTATCGAATGTTTTTCCCAAATAGATTTTGCCGTCATAGTAACAAGCGAAAATATATTCGGAGAATATGAGAAAGAAATAATTGACAAGTGCAACAAATTAAATCTTCCGTACCACGTAGTTTACAATAAAGCAGATATTTTCCCTGTTGAGAACAATGACTTAGAAAAAACAGCACTTATAATAAGCCGTGAATATAAAGACTGCAGGGAGAAACTTCTCACAATGCTGAGAAATGAATTAAAAAAATTGAAAGAAAAAGACGATGCGCCTTTACTGACAAACCTAATAAAACAAGGAGATATTGTCCTTTTGATTGCACCTATTGATTCTTCTGCACCAAAGGGCAGGCTTATTCTTCCTCAAGTTAAAACGATAAGGGAGATTTTGGATAAGAAAGCAATAGCCATAACAATACAACCGTCGGAAATAGAAAAAACTATATCCTGTATAGGACAAGAAAACATAGCTTTGGCAATAACAGACAGTCAGGTATTTTCTCTTGTAGACAAAATTCTGCCGCAAAGTATTCCTTTGACAAGTTTTTCCATTTTACTTGCAAAAGAAAAAGGCAATTTTCCGGAATATCTTAAAGGAACTGCAAAAATAGATTTGCTCAAAGACGGAGACCGTATTCTTATCTTAGAATCCTGTTCCCATACACCGACATGCGAAGATATAGGAAGGGTCAAACTACCCAAATTATTGAAACTTTATACAGGAAAAGAATTACGATTTGATATTCTTGCAGGTCTTTCAAATGATTTTGCAGACAAAGGAGACTATTCATTGGTTATTCAATGCGGAGGGTGCATGGCAACCAAGAAACAGATGAAAAACCGATTGGATTATTTCATACAAAAAGGCATACCTGTGACCAATTACGGCATGGCTATATCTTATACAAACGGAATATTCAACAGGGCAACCGAAATATTTAAAAAACAAGAAAACAAAAACAATTCATAATGAAAACTTTCGCAAACAACGGTAAGTTAAAATTACTCATAATAGTAGGGACACGGCCTGAAATAATAAGACTGTCAGCCGTTATAAACAAATGCAGGAAATATTTTGACGTTCTTTTAGCTCACACAGGGCAGAACTACGATTATAACCTTAACGAAATATTTTTTAAAGACCTAAGAATAGAATCCCCTGATATTTACATGAATGCAGTCGGTAATGACTTAGGAGAAACCATCGGGAATATAATGGCTTATTCTTACAGATTGATGTCAGAAACCAAGCCCGAGGCTCTTCTTATCCTCGGAGACACTAATTCTTGCCTCAGCGCAATAATGGCAAAGCGTTTACACATTCCTATTTTCCACATGGAGGCAGGAAACCGCTGCAAAGATGAACGGCTACCCGAGGAAACAAACCGAAGAATAGTAGATATTATCTCTGACGTTAATCTCACATACTCTGAACAGGCTCTGAAATATCTTCATGACTGCGGATTGCCAAAAGAAAGGTGCTTTGTTACAGGTTCACCTATGGCCGAGGTTCTCAGAAACAATATAAGGTTTATTGAATCTTCTGATGTATTGGAAAGATTAAATCTAAAAAAGGGAAAATATATTCTTCTTTCTGCTCACAGAGAAGAGAATATAGACTCGGATAAAAGTTTTATATCTCTGTTTTCGGCTATAAATACCTTAGCAGAGAAATACAATATGCCAATTATCTACTCATGCCACCCAAGAAGCAAAAAGCGTTTGCAAGAAATGGATTTCGCTTTGGACAACAGAGTTGTAATGCATGAGCCTTTAGGCTTCCACGATTACAACAACCTCCAAATAAATGCTTTTGCCGTAGTCTCAGACAGTGGAACTCTTCCTGAAGAATCTTCTTTCTATACTTCAATAGGAAAATCTTTCCCTGCAGTTTGCATACGCACATCAACAGAACGCCCTGAGGCAATGGAAAAAGGATGCTTTATACTTGCAGGAATAGAAGAACAATCGCTGATACAAGCCGTTGAAACTGCGGTTGCAATGAACGGTGAAAAGGATTTCGGCTCAGAAGTTCCGTGCTATCAAGAAGACGTATCCGTAAAGGTTATAAAAATAATTCAATCCTATACTTCGGTTGTCAATAAAATGGTTTGGAGAAAATAACGTTTTGTCTCTGCTTAGTTGAAATTAAGCCTAAAGATAAAAAAACGCAAGCACCTTTAATAGGATGTTTGCGCTTTTTTATCCATTATTTTACTTAAAAATAATATTTGTATTAAAAAAAAATGTAATTTTGCATTTTAAAAAATAAAATGGGGAAATGTTTTTTTCCTTGACTTATTTCCGTTTAGGCGGAATGTCAAAACAGATTCTTATATATAAGTTTTATACAAATACATAATTTTATTATGGCAAAAAAAGTAAAAAAAGAAGAAGTAAAACCGATATTCAGAAACGAGGATGCCGATATTACCGTTGAGAATCGTTTAAAAGCCCTTTACAGACTACAGAAAATCGAGTCAGAAATTGACAAAATACGCATCATAAGAGGAGAATTACCATTGGAAGTCCAAGATTTGGAAGATACGGTTGAGGGTTTGAAAACAAGAATCTCTAAATTGGAGGACCAACAGAAAGAATATGAGTTTGAAGTTTCAAGTCATAAAAATGATATACTTTCACATCAAGAGAGCATAACAAAATATAAATCCCAGCAAGGTAAGGTTAAAAACAACAGAGAGTTCGAATCGCTTGAAAAAGAAATAGAATTCCAAAAATTAGAAATTCAACTTTGCGAGAAGAAAATAAGAGAAGCAGGAAGAAATATTGATTCCATAAAACTAAATATAGGAAAATGTCAGACGGAATTAACTGAAAAACAAAAAGATTTAGAAGTTAAAAAAGCAGAATTGGAAGATATTATAAAAGATACTTCCGAAAAGGAATCTGTTTTGGAACAAAGAGCGTCTGAAGAAGAGAAACACGTTGAGGACAGATATTTAACAGCTTTCAAAAAAATAAGAGGAAACGCTAAAAACGGATTAGCCGTAGTTTCTGTAGACAGAGATTCATGCGGAGGCTGCTTTAATAAGATTGCCCATCAAAGACAAATGGAAATAAAGATGCACAAGAAAATCATAGTTTGTGAATATTGCGGAAGAATTCTTGTAGACGAAAGCATTACTAACGAAATAGATAACGAAGAAATTTAGTTTAATATGTTTATTTATTTAAAAGGCGGAGAGGTAATCAATGCCAAAAAGAATATCCTTATTGAAGATGAATTTATAAAAGAAATCTCCGATAAGGATATTTCTTTATTACCCGAAGGATGTCAAATCATAGACTGTACAGGACTGACTATATTACCCGGAATCATTGACACTCATGTACATTTCCGCCAACCCGGAGCTGAGTATAAGGCGGATATGGTTTCTGAAAGCCGTGCTGCTCTGCTCGGAGGAGTAACTTCCGTGTTTGATATGCCGAATAACTCACCTGCAATTACGGATAAAGAACGCTTAAGCGAAAAATATTCCCTTTGCAAAGAGAATATGCGTTGCAACTATTCACTGTACTTCGGCATTACCGACACCAACATAGACGAAGCATTGAATTTAGAAAAAGGAAGCATTGCCGGTCTTAAACTTTTTTTAGGTTCATCGACGGGAAATATGTTAGTAAACGACAAAGGCAGCATTGAAAAACTTTTTAAAAAGACACCGTTTATTATAACTGCACATTGCGAAGACGAAACTTTGATTCGTGAAAATATCTTCAAGTTTCAGAATAGCGAATCGCTGTCTTACAATATCCATTCTTTAATCCGAGATGAAGATGTTTGTTACCGAAGCAGTCTTTATGCCGTATTACTTGCAAAAAAATACAATACACCGTTTCACCTCGCACACTTAACCACTGCAAAAGAAATAAGTCTGCTTGACAATGGGGCTATAGAAAATAAAAACATAACAAGCGAAGTTTCTCCTAACCATTTATTCTTTTGCGATGAAGATTACAAAGAAAAGGGTTGGTTGATAAAATGCAACCCCTCCATAAAAACAAGTTCAGACAGAAAAGCACTGCGCCAAGCCCTTAAAGAGGGATTTATAGATATGATTTCCACTGACCACGCACCTCATCTTTTGGAAGAGAAACAAAAAGACTATTTCTCGAGTCCTTCGGGTATTCCGTCAATACAGTTTTCCTTGCTTATGATGTTGCACATTGCACGTGAAGAACATTGGGATTTATCATTGATAGCAAAACTTATGGCCGAAAATCCTGCCAAACGTTTTTCTATCCATAAGCGCGGATTTATCAAGGAGGGCTACTATGCAGATTTTGTCTTCGTTCAAAGAAACAAAGAAACTAAAATTAGCCGTGAAAACATTGCTTCCAAATGTAAATGGTCTCCTTTGGAAAACTTTGTCTTTCATGACGCTGTCCGCATGACTATGATTAACGGAGAAATCGTAGCGCAGGACGGCAGAATAATCAAAGACAAGCTTGGAAAACGGCTAATCTTTGATTAGAGTTCTGTTTTGCAATCGCCGTTCTCTGTAAACAAGAATCACCGTACTCAATGTTGCGAGTACATCTGCAATAGGAGCAGCGAACCAAACACCGTCGGTTCCTATGAATCGTGGAAGTATAAGCAAGATAGGGATAAGGAATATAACCTGACGCGTAAGCGAAAGGAAGAGTGCTTTTTTAGGTTGCCCCATTGAGGCAAAGAAGTTCGTACCTATTATAGCGAAGCCCACCATCCAAAAAACGCTCATATTTTTGTGAAATCCGTCTATGGTTATTTCTATCATCTGTCTGTCCAATGGTGTATCGCCTGCCACGAACAGACGCGTTATCTGATAGGGAAAAACTTGACAAACAAGACAACCCACAACCGTTATTATCAAAGCACATTTTGCTGTAAGATAAAAAGCAGACCACATCCTCTTATAATTCTTTGCACCGTAATTATAAGCCACTATAGGTTGCATTCCTTGGGAAAATCCAAGAACTATCATAAAGAAGATGAAGGCTATTCGGTTTATTATACTGAATGCACCTACATATAAATCACTGCCGTATTTCAACAAATTATAGTTCTGCAATACCACAATAAGGCAACCTGCTGCATTGGTAAAAAAGTTAGGAGAGCCTATAGCAAATGAGCGTTTGATGATAACAGTGTCCATTTTAAACTTATCTCTCTCAATATAGACAACCCTGTCTCTTCTAAGGAAGAGATAAAACTGAACAAGACAACATAAAATCTGCGCTATAGCCGTTGCCCACGCCGCACCTGAAACACCCATCTTAAATCCGAAAATAAATATGGGGGCTAAAATAATATTTATCAAAACCGAGGTAAATGTAATGTACATTGCTGTATTCGGATAACCGCTCACACGGAAGACAGAGTTTAATCCCAAATACATATGTGCAAATACATTGCTTATAAGTATAACGGTCATATACTCTTTCGCATAAGGCATAGTCTGTTCGCTTGCCCCGAAAAACAAAAGTATAGGTTCCAAGAATATAAGTCCGACTATGGAAAAGGCAATACCCATTATAAGGTTAAGAATGATAACATTGCATAGCGTTTGCCTTGCCTTGTCATAATTTTTTTCACCTAAGTAGATTGAACACAAAACACTGGCTCCTACACCTACCAATGCACCGAAAGCACCTGCTAAATTCATAAAGGGAGACGAAAGTCCTACACCGGCAATTGCATAAGGACCTAAGTGTCCTATGAAAATACCGTCTACAATGTTATACATAGAAGATGCAATCATTGCAGCAATGGCAGGAATGGCAAATTGCCTCAACAATTTTCCTATCTTCTCTCTGCCTAATCTCAATGCCCTTTCTTCATTCATAGTTTGTTAGATTTTCTGTATTTAACCGCCCAGTATAAAAATATAGATAAGAAAACAATACTTACAATCACTCCGCAACATACTCCGATATAATAATTTATGTTGAAGCCTTAGGGTGCTACAAGTATGTAATTAAAACATACTGCAGTCATAAACATTGCAGGAATTATGGTTATGATAAACTGCCTTTTCTCCTTATACAAATAAACCGTACAAGCCCAAAGAGTAAAAATAGAAAGGGTCTGATTACTCCAAGCGAAATAACGCCAAAGTACATCTGCCTGTAAATTC
>JAFVAP010000160.1 GCA_017480455.1 Bacteroidales bacterium
CAAAGATTTGACGAAACACGAGGCTTTAAATTTATCTCTTATGCTGTTTGGTGGATTCGCCAAAGTATTCTTCAAGCTCTTGCTGAACAGAGCCGTATTGTCAGATTGCCGTTGAACAAAATCGGTTCTATGAACAAAATCAACAAAGTCTTCGCTAAGTTGGAACAAGAATACGAACGCACGCCTAACTACGAAGAAGTGGCAGCAAGTTTGGATATTCCGGACAACGAAGTCAGGGAAAGCATCAGACACAGCGGCAAACATCTTTCCATGGATGCTCCTTTGGCCAACGATGAAGACAACACTATGTACGACTTTATGCGCTCAGACGACGACACTACGCCTGAAAGTGAGTTGATGTACGAGAGTTTGAAAACGGAAATCAACCGTGCCGTTTCTACCCTTTCACCTAAGGAAGCGGATATAATAAGAATGTTCTTCGGATTAGACGGTTACACTCCTATGACCTTAGATGAGATAGGCGAAAAGTTTGATTTGACCCGTGAAAGAGTACGTCAGATTAAGGAAAAAGCCATTAAGCGTCTTAAACAAACTTCAAGATGTTCCGCTCTTAAGTCTTACTTAGGCTAAAAGAAAAAAACGATATGAAAACAGAGGCAATGATAAAAACATTGCCTCTGTTTTTTTATCCAAAACAAAGATTTCCCGAAGCAAATATCAGAATAAGAACAAGCATAATCAATAAAAAAAACGTGTTTCTGCTGACATATTCCTCCGCAGTGAAAAGGGATAACTTCATGATAATACCCTATCAGATACCGAATAAGCTTATCTGCTTTTTTCAGAAAATGAGAGATTGTTATAATTTTTATTTCTATCTTTGCAAAAAGTAAACAGTGGCTTTAGTCTATTTTTCATAACAATACAAAAAAAATCACAAAAACACAAGAAGATGAAACGGATTATTACAATCTTATCGGTGCTATTTGTCTTAGCGACAGCAAATGCACAAACGCCGGCAACTCTGCCTTACAGCACAAATTTTTCAAACAATGCCGACAATTCGCAATGGCATATCGGTGATACATACGACAATAACCTCCCTTCGTGGTCTATAAGTTACGGAGAACTTATGTGCGGTGTAGGACAAAACGATTACGACACTGAAGCAGGAAGCGTTTTTGTTACGGCTTCAAGGCTGATAAACACAGGTACGGCGGCTGAAATAGAAATAAGCTTTGATATAAGTGTAGGAGGCGAAGCCTTAGTAGATGAAAACTATCAAGGAATTTATCCTCCGATGATTCCCAAAGACTATGTCATGGTCGGATTTGTGCATCAAGATTCCGTAAAACCTGAATATTGGAGCGGTTGGTTTTTTAACCCCGATGCAGAATCTTGTGCCGAAAACCCGGAGCAAGATTACGGCTTAATACCTTTTAATGTAAGCGGCAGATATTTTCTTTATGATATGGAGCATACAAGAGTAAGTGCTATAATACCAAACCCCGAACCGAACGGAGTTTATAAATTAGTATTTATGTGGACTAATAACAGTGAGGGAGGAACAGGTATTTGTGCCGAAATTGACAACCTAAGTGTTAAAGGAATAAACAGAGTGGTTTCTTCTCTGCCTTATAATACCGATTTTCAAAATTCCCAAGACAATGCTTGTTGGTATTTCCGCAAAGGTGCAAAATGGACCTCTTGTTCCGAATGGGATATAGATAATATGAATATTACAGGACACAATGCTCTCTATTGCGGCTGCGGACAAGATGATTACTATCAGGAAGCAATACAAATGACAACCGCAGAACATTTGGTACATGTAGAAAACGTCGATACGCTGCATTTAGAGTTTGACTTAATAGTAGGAGGACAGGAAACAGTAGACGGACTCACTTGTTTAATACTCCCAATAGACACAGACATGGAAATATATGACACTCTGAGTTATTTATATGCCAATCTTATTAACTTTAGTTCAACCTATAGTAACTTTCTTTTCAAAGATGCAGAAAGACAAAGCAAGTTCTATACTGTATCAGAACACAAACACTTAACAGTTTTCGGCTTAGAAAAAAACAAAGATTATAAACTCACCTTTCTTTGGGCAAACAACGGTGACGGCTTAGGCGATTCTCAAGGTCCCGTAATCAGCAATCTTTCTCTCTATGGCATTCAATCTTCTCAAGAATCTCAGTCTTCTGACCCTAAAACGGCAACTCTTCCTTATTCCCATGACTTTTCCTTGGGCGCATATATTTATGATGATGGGGGAAATGTGCTTTGCCGTGATATGGATTGCTGGAAAGGAGATTTCGGTCAAACTAATGTAAAGACGAATATTTGGATACCATATCCTCTTGAAAGCGTTAGCTTTATGGCTTTAGGAAAGGAGACAGAGGGAGTTGGTTATACAGGTTACAATGAAAATTCCCCTACCTTTGCTCTTGCATACAGAACGGTGCATTTAGGTAATAGTCCAAGTATAAAGGTAAAAACGAAAGTGGATGTCGGCGGTGAAAAAAATTTTGATTACTTACAAGTTTACCTTTTAGCGGATAATGTTGAACTGAAGGGCAACAACTCGGGGTATAATTATTTAAATGTCCCTCTATATGATGATTACAGACTAAGTTCACAAGACAATACGAGTTCCTTTGTTTATCACAACGGCACAATAGAAGGTATCATAAAAAATCCTAATCCTAACGGACTTGCAAATATAGTTTTTGCTTGGACTAATAACGCAGCACTGAGTTATGGAACTAATGTAAAGGTTTATAATATATCCTTAGAGGCATCAAACATAGAAGTTGTAGGATTGGAAGAGATAACAAAAGAAGAAAAGAATTCAATTATTCTTTATCCTAACCCTGCAAAAGATATATTAAACGCAGAAATCAATGAAGACGCTGCCATATACAACGTATTAGGTGCAAAAGTCAGAGAAATAAAAAATCCTAACGGAAAAACCCAAATAAACATTTCCGATTTAGAGAGAGGATTTTATTATATAAAGACTTCCGCGTCAAGCAAAAAATTCATAAAAGAATAAGAACAAGACTTCGTTTTAAGAAAACTAAAATCAAGTTCAGCTCCGACGGAATTAAATTTTAATTTTCTTAAAACGAAGTTTTTTTATAATTGAAATATCATTTCAAAAACTCAAGTTTTAATATCAATAAAATAAAACAAAGTTTCAAATTATCAAAATTAGGTTTTTAACTGTTGTATTTATACTTCAAAATCGCAAGTTCAAATCTTACAAAAATAAAACGAAGTTTCGTTGCGCTGAAATCAAATCTCAGTTTTCTGAATCTTCGTTTTATTTTATTGAAATAAGGTTTCATTTTTTCGTCTCTTAATTAGGTGGTTTTTAAGGGGTTTTGTTTTGGTAGGACGGTTGGTTTTGCTTGTTTGTGTTTTGTTATAAAAAGAAAAGGTTGCCGACTTTGAGTCGGCAACCTTGATTAGTGTTTTATCTTATCTTTAAGTTTGGAGTTTATTTCTTGATAAGTTTTTCCGTCCTTACAGCATTTGCAGTCTGTATCCTTACATAGTAAACGCCGCTTGCAAGGTTCGTCGTCTCTATCTCTGCTATCTCGCTGCCCTTAGCAAGTTTCGTAGTAGAGATTACTTTTCCCTGTTGGTCGGTTACTATTATCGTTGCATCTTCATTCAATCCCTTAACACTCAATGTTGCATTTGCGTTCGTAGGGTTTGGATAAAGTGATACGCTAAGGCTATTAACTACATCGTTCAGTCCGCTTGTAACGGTAAGGGTAAGTGTTACCGTAGAATCACAACCGTTTGCATCCTCAAATACTTCTGTATATGTTCCTGCTGCCGTCAATGACTGGC
>JAFVAP010000161.1 GCA_017480455.1 Bacteroidales bacterium
CGCTAGCGTTCATCCTGAGCCAGGATCAAACTCTCCATTGTATAATTTTTCTTTTTTAGAAAGAATTACAAAATTTACAATAAAAGAATTATCTTGGCTTTTGCTTTTCTTGACGAGAAACAAAAGTTTTGATATTTTAAAACTTCACACTTCCCTTTCATGATTTTATTTCAAATCACCTTACGCCACAACTTTTATAGGTTTTGTATTTTTGTCTTTACCTGTTATTCCAATGAACTAAATCCTAATTTCAACCGTCTGCTTTCCGAAAAAACCTCCTTACGAAAGCAAGAGACAATCTCAATTCGGAGTTGCAAAATTAGAACTTTCCCTGAAAGTAACCAAATTTTTTTTAATATTTTTTTGTCTTTTTCTTTGAAATAAATTACAAAATTTTGATTTCTAACGACTTTGTTTAAATTTTATTTTTTCAACAACAAATCATAATTGCTACAATTTTTTTATTAAAAAGACGTTTATTAGTAAAAATATTCTGAATTAAAATGATATTACACATAAAGAATATGGTATGTCCGCGATGTATTATGGCAGTAAAATCTTTGCTGCAAAGCGAACATCTAACCCCTGTTTCGGTGGAATTAGGAATAGCTGAAATAAAAGAAGACTTGGATTTCAAGACCTTGGATTTACTAAGAGGGAAACTAAAGGAAATAGGCTTCGGACTCTTGGAAGACAAAAAAGACCAAATCATAAGCAGGATAAAATCACTCATAATAAATATAGTCCATTACGAAGAAGAATTGCCCGAAATCAATATTTCGGAATATTTATCCAAAGAACTGAACATGGATTACAGCACATTGAGTAAACTCTTTTCACAACATGCAGGGCTGACGATAGAAAAATTTTTCATACTTCAAAGAATAGAGAGGGCAAAAGAACTTTTGGCCGACAATGAATTGTCACTCAATGAGATTGCAATCAAATTAGGCTATTCCTCGACCGCATATCTGTCTTCGCAATTCAAAAGTGTTACTGGCTACACGCCGTCTCAATACAAATCATTACAAATAAAAGAAAGAATAAGTTTAGATAATATCTGACAATATATGGGTAACAATTCACAACCTTTTGCTCCCAAGAAACGCTATGTTTCACTTGATGCCCTAAGAGGCTTTGCCCTTATGGGTATATGTTTGGCAAACTATCCCGAGTTCTCGCTTTACAGTTTCCAAACCCAATCTTACATTGAGAATATGCCGTCTTACTCCTTGGACAAGGTAGTTAAGTTTTTGCAATACCTTTTTATAGACGGCAAATTCTATACAATATTTTCCATATTGTTCGGAATAGGTTTCTCCATTATAATAGAGAACGCACGGCAAAAAGGAAAGAACGGATTTAAGATATTCTACAGAAGAATGTTTTGCCTTTTGGTAATAGGATTGCTGCATCTTATGTTTTTGTGGAGCGGAGACATTCTGATGCTTTATGCTCTTATGGGAATGATACTGCCTTTGTTCAGAAACATAAAAACAAGCAAGTTGCTGAATACTGCCTTTCTGTTTCTGTGTCTTCCTTATGCAGTGGAATTATTCAGATATACGGCAGACATATCTCTTGCCGATTATCCCTATAGAGCTTGGTGGAGTCTGTGTGCAAAATACGGCATAACGAAAGATAATTTCGCTTTTTGGCTTTCTGATGCCAAATCATACAAAGAAGTCTTTCAATTTCTAATTCAAGGTTCTGCAGAAAGAATGTGGGAATTTGTGCTTTCTTCACGTTATTTCAAAGTCTTGGGTCTGTTTCTTATAGGTTTCTGCATAGGAAAAGAAAAAATATATGCAAATCTCAGCGCTTACAAGAAATTGTTTAAACGGCTTACCCTTTGCCTCGGCATCTTCGGATTTATAACTTCTGTTTTTTATGCTTTTGCAAATGTGGGTATCATCAACCTTGAGCCGCTCCATCTTTCGTTTCTTTATATCATAAGCGTTTATCCGCTCGGCATTGCTTACATCTGCATCTTCGCATTGCTGTATATGAGATACCAAGACAAAAAAATATGGACTACCCTCGCCTATCCGGGAAGAATGGCTCTTACAAACTATATTATGCAATCTGTATTCGGAATAATAATATTTTATGGCATAGGCTTTTCTTTAGGAAACAAAGTGGGTCTGTTCACAACTGAGTTAATTGCTTTAGGAGTTTTCATTGTCGAAATAATCATTTCGGGGCTTTGGCTAAAGAAATTCGATTTCGGTCCTTTGGAATGGGCTTGGCGGTGTTTCACTTACGGAAAAGTATTTAAAATAATATCAAAATAAAATAAGGATAAGGCATTTCGAAATAAAAAAATATTCTAATTTTGCGCCTCGCAAAAAAACTAAAAAAAATGAAAAAACTCGTATTTTTAACTTTCATTGCAATCAGTTTTTCTTTGATTGCAGAAAATTCAGAGAAAGATATTTTGAAAGCAGATAATTCTTTCCTGCCTTCAAAAGACGACTTTGTTATAGGAAGAGGCAGCCGTATCCGTTCTGAGCATTATTCCATGTGGCAGGTGAATTTGAATGTTTCTTCCGTTGCTTTCGTCTCCTCTGCCAAAAACATATACACCGATATTGAATTTCTGTATAAGAGAAACTTAATAATGAACGCTCTCTACCTTAATATCGGCTTTTCCGTAGGAACAAACAGTTTAACGGGAGGCGGAGAGAAGACAGGCAATATTCCTTTTAATTATAAGGCTTTTACTTTCGGAATACCTGTTTCGCTTGAACTGTCTTGGATGGATAACCACAAGACCTCAGTTTATGGAAACATCGGCATAAGACCTTCATTCTACAACACTACTTCTATAGAAAGTCCCGACGGAGAGGGAAATCAGTTCGGTTTTGCTCCTGCAATACCTCATTTAGAGTGCGGTGTGCATATAGCAATCGGCGAATACCACTTGAGAATAGGCATCTTCGGAGAGCGTTTTATGACTTTCAAAGACGAAGACGTACACAAACGTTTAGGAAGACGCTATTTGGGCGGAGGTATCGGCTTAATATTCTAATAAACAGACGTTTTGAATTAGCATCATAACGATTTTAATTTTTCATGGCGGCGCTTTACTTTGGTAAAGTGCCGCTTTCTTTTTGCAATATCGGTTTTCAGCAATGCAAAGTCCTGCCCTACCCTAATTAATTTATTTATTCTGTTTTGCCTTAGTAAGTTTCTACCCAGCCACACTTTGTTTTAAGTTTGCCAATCTTCGTTTCATTATCCGAAAAAAGGGTTATTTTGACATAAAATAACCCTTTTTTATGGCAATAAAAAGGGTTATTTCCGAAATCAAATCTTCATTAGGCGGATTTTATTCAAAATTCGGCAAAAAAGATTTCTGATTAGGCAACAACGTTTGTTTATCTTATTCAGAGGAAAATAAATTACAGAAGCCTATATTTGCTGAAAGGCTTTGAGTAAAATTTTATTTCAGTGAAATAGTTCTGCGCTTAAAAGTTTGTTTTCTTCCAATCCGTATGAGCAAATATCAATATAAAAAAGGTATATTTTGAATTCAGAACAAAGATATTGCTTAAGTTTGGCACTGATTTTGAATAAATATTTATAAATTTGCAAAACAAAACAAGCATATTGTTAAACAATAAAAAAAACTACAATTATGAAAAAGTTAAATTTAATCTTAGGCATTGTTTGTCTGCTTGTTACCACTCTGGTATGCTCTTGTATAACAACAACGGGAGCAAGTGCAAGTTCGGGAACGTATACTTATAATTATTACACCAAAACACAGGCAAGAGAGACTATAAATCAGACTTCCTATGTTATAAACCAAGCCTATGAAATCTCAAGATTTTATTCTTATTGGACGGATAACCGCTTGGCAAAGGCTATGTACTACAATGATTATGCACAAAGGTTATTCAGTTACGGAAAATATAACTCATCTATCAACTATTCACTGCTTGCAAGGGAATATGCACTTGATGTAATCGACGGTTGCGCTGACTATTGGGAATATTTCTACTTCACAAACTTCGGTTGGAGCCACCGATACGGCTACAACAAGAATTTCGCTTACAGAAACGGTTACCGCGACGGCTATTATGACGGCTATTATGCTGCATATTGTGCAAGGTACAGCCACGATTACCGCAGCGACCCTTACCTTAACCTTAAGCCTGAATGGTATTCAAACGACAGATACAAACAAGTTGTCTACAACACTTCAAATCAATCTGCCCGTCATCAGTCCCACACTGTCGGAACTACAAGCGGAGGCCGTACAACAGGATATCGCAACATCAACTCGGGAGATTATTACACTAAGGAAGAGAGTGCTATGAGCGACAAAATACCTTCCCTAAGCGATATGGAGAATGAGTTCAAGAAAGAAAATCCTAAAGTCAGCCTTTCAAACGAAAGCATGCAGAAAGATGAATTAGTATTGAAACGCAATCTTCAAAACAGTACCGAATATTCTTCCAATACTAAAACGAAGGAAAGAAACACTCAAATAGAAACTCCTAAGAGAATAAACTCATCGGCTAACGAAGACACTAAAAGACAGGTGAGCGGCAGCAATGCTGCCAACAGCAACACAAGGAACAGTGTCAATACATCAACTCCTAACACAAGAACTGCGGTTAATTCTAATAGTGAGACCAAAAGTAACACAAGAGTTAATAACAACAGTAATTCCCAAGTGCAAAAAAGTGTTGATAACTCTAAGACAAGGAATACAGGAAGCAACAGTTCGGTAACAACTCAAAAAAACAACAACTCTTCCGTTTCTACAAAGACACGTACCGAGAAGACTTCTAACAACTCCTCCCAAACTAAGACAAGAAACACTGCTACCTCTTCCGAAAAAAGCGTAAAGTCAAATCCGACTTCCGTTTCGACGAACAGAAACAGCGGAGTATCATCTCAGAGAAACCGTTCCAACACAAGCACGGAGCAAACAAAAAGTCAAAGTAGCAACACCTCAAGAAGAAGATAATTAAAAGATGAAATACATTCTTGCCATAGAGTCCTCTTGCGATGACACCTCAGCAGCAGTCATGCAAGAGGACTTTATATGCCTCAGCAACGTAACTGCGTCCCAAAAAGTCCACGAAATATATGGCGGAGTCGTGCCTGAATTGGCTTCAAGAGCGCATCAGCAAAACATACTTCCTGTTGTTGAAGTGGCGCTTAAAGAAGCGGGAGTAAAAAAAGAAGAACTCTCTGCCATAGCATTTACACGCGGTCCGGGTCTTTTAGGCTCTCTGCTCGTCGGTGTCAGTTTTGCAAAAAGTATGGCGCAGGGATTAAACATTCCTATCATAGATGTAAACCACTTAGACGCCCATGTACTGGCTCATTTCGTCAAAGACAACAAAGAACAGGAAGTTCCTGAATTTCCTTATCTTTGTTTGTTAGTCTCGGGCGGCAACACACAGATAATAAAAGTGGAAAGCGACAGTCAGATGAGCATTTTGGGAAAGACAATTGACGATGCAGCAGGAGAAACCATAGACAAGGCTGCGAAAATTCTTTCTTTGCCCTACCCCGGAGGACCTCACATAGACAGGCTTGCAAAACAAGGAAAAGTTACCTTGCAGTTTGCCAAAAGCCATATAAAGGACTATGACTACAGTTTTTCGGGTCTGAAAACAAGTATTTTATATACGCTGAGGGACTTATTGAAAGAAAATCCTGACTACATAAAAGAGAATATCAACGATATAGCTTGCTCGGTTCAAGAGGCGGTAGTAAATACCCTTTTGTTTAAATTCGAAAAAGCATTGAAAGATACGGGTATCAAAACCATAGCATTGGCAGGCGGAGTTTCGGCAAACTCACTGCTCAGAGAAAGATTTAATCTTTTGGGTGAAAAATACGGTTGCAGGGTTTTTATTCCCAAGTTCTCATACACAACAGACAATGCAGCAATGGTTGCAGTCTGTGCCATGTTTAAGTATCTCAGAAAGGACTTTGCAGACATTTCTTTGACTGCTTATGCGAGATAACACTCTCTTATAAAGAACTAAGGCGTGGAGTGAGGGAATTATGAAAATTGTTCTTATAGGTTATATGTTTTCCGGAAAAACTACGGTAGGCAAACGCATAGCTAAGATGTTGGATTTTCCTTTTATAGATACCGATTTTGAGATAGAAAAGCGTTGCCGCCTAAGTGTGGAAGATATATTCAAACTTAAGGGTGAGGAGTTTTTCAGACAGGAAGAACATTCCCTGTTTTCGGAACTTATGCAAAGGGATAACATCGTTATTTCTGCAGGAGGTGGTTTGCCTGTCTGCAAAGACAATATGCAATTGATAAAACAAAACTGCAAAAGCATATATCTGAACCTTACGCCCTCACAAATACTCTCCAGAGCCAAGAACAGCAAGAAGATAAGGCCTCTTATCCATTCCCTTCCCGAAGAAGAAAGGCTCAAATTCATAACTAAAAGCCTGCAAGAGAGAGAGAAATTTTACCGACAGGCAGACATAACTATAGGAGGTCTGAACGTTTCGGACTTTATTTTAGAGATGACTCTTAAAGAGTTAAACAAAGACCTTTGGTAAATAAGAGAAATATTTATAATTTTGCAACTTCAAACAATTAAAAATAAACACACTATGAGAAAAACATTTTTTAAGAGCGTTTTTTTAGTGGCTTTAATCCTGTTAGGCTTCACATTGAACGCTCAAAACTTCAAAAAGAAGACCTATAAAAACGACCCAATGAACGTTATTCATTATACATTGGATAACGGTTTGGAAGTATTCCTTTCGGTTAATAAAGACGAACCGAGAATTCAAACTTACATCGCCGTAAGAGTAGGAAGCAAA
>JAFVAP010000162.1 GCA_017480455.1 Bacteroidales bacterium
AGACCTTAATGTTTTGGAGGAATGCAATTGTGATATCGCTTTTGTTCCTTCCGCAGAAGAGGTTTACAGAGAAGAACCAAAGGAATTTCATTTCGGTCAGTTGGAAGCAGTTATGGAGGGAAAACAACGCCCCGGTCATTTTAGCGGTGTGGCTAATATAGTCTCCAGACTTTTTTATTGGACAAAAGCAGACAGAGCTTATTTCGGCGAAAAGGACTATCAGCAGATAGCAATAATAAAAGATATGGTGCAGCAAGAGAATATAGACATAGAAATAGTATCTTGCCCTATCTACAGAGATGAAGACGGTCTTGCTACTTCGTCCCGAAACCAAAGACTGTCGCCTCAAGCCAGACAAATTGCTCCTAAAATTCATCAGATTTTAGAAAAGTCATATCTGCAAAAAAGTTTTCTGAGCCTAAGTCAGATAAAGCGCTTTGTGGAAGATGAATTTGAAAAAATCAAAGAATTTCAGCTTGAATATTTTCTTATTGTTGATGACAAGACATTGCAACCTATTCACACAAGAACGGAAAACGAGGGGGTTGTAGGCTGTGTTGCCGTTTGGTTGGACGGAGTCAGATTGATAGATATTCAAAGATACTATTAAGAGTCTTAGAAAGAATATTTTATCAAATTATTTGGTCAGAATAAAAAAAATATATAATTTTGCAAACCGAAATTTGAAGGGTGGTTAGACGAAATATCAACCGCCGTTTACTATGGTTTAATAAAAAATAAAAGTTAAGAGAAATGTATTTAACAAGCGAAAAAAAACAAGAAATCTTTGCTCAATACGGCAAAAACGCACAGGATACAGGTAGTGCTGAGGGACAGATAGCTCTTTTCACATTCAGAATTAAGCACCTTACCGAATACTGCAAAGAACACAAGAATGACAAATTTACAAACCGTGCTTTGGTTCTTTTAGTCGGCAAAAGAAGAAAAATGCTTGATTATTTGAAAAAGAAAGACATAGAAAGATACCGTGCAATAATCAAAGCGTTGGGCTTAAGAAAATAATCATTGCAATGGATTTATGTACTGTGTTTTTTGTACGATATAAAGGAATTATAGTACATAAGTAGAAAATAGATGAAAGCAAATATGATATTTTATTTATCATATTTGCTTTTTTTGATGTTTTATATTTGAAGCCAGATGTTTTTTTACAATAGACTGTAATTTGATATTAAATGTAGAAAATGATGTAATTTATTGATTTTACTTTCAAGCAAGGCTTCACTTGAAAGAGATGTTATTTTAAATTTATAAAAGATGATAGGAACAAAAAAAATCTTTAACTTGTCAGATGGTCGTAAGATAGAGATAGAAACAGGCAAGTTGGCAAAACAAGCAGACGGGTCTGCTGTTGTAAGAATGGGCAATACAATGATTTTAGCTACTGTTTGCGCTAAAAAAGAGGCGGGAGCAGATGTTGATTTTATGCCATTGAGTGTTGATTATCAAGAGAAGTTTGCCGCCACGGGTAAGTTTCCCGGCGGATTTTTTAAGCGTGAAGCCCGTCCTTCTGAATACGAAATCCTTATATCCCGTTTGGTAGACAGAGCTCTTCGTCCTCTTTTCCCGGATAATTACCATGCAGAGGTGCAAGTACAAATTACCCTTATATCAGGCGATGAGAAAAATCCGCCTGATGCTTTGGCTGCTTTGGCAGGTGCTGCTGCTTTGGCATGCAGTGATATCCCGTTCAACGGTCCTGTTTCAGAATGTAGGGTTGCTCTTATTGACGGAGAGTTTAAGATAAATCCGGACTACGAAGAGCAGGAGAGAGCCGAACTTGACCTTATCGTTGCTGCAACTGAAGATAATATTATGATGGTTGAAGGTGAGATGAAAGAAGTTTCAGAGGAAACAATGCTTGAAGCTTTGAAAGCAGCTCACGAAACAATCAAGATACACTGCCGTGCATTGAACGAATTGACTGAGGCGGTAGGCAAAACTGTTAAAAGAGAGTATTGTCACGAAGAAGACGATGAGCAGATAAAACAAAAGATGCACGATGCTTGCTACCAAAGATGCTATGACTTGGCCAAAGAGGGCATCAAATCAAAGCATGAGAGAGGTGAAAGATTTGAAGCTATCAAGGAAGATTTTATGGCAACTTTGGACGATGAGTACAAGGCTGAGCATTCCGTGATGTTGAACCGCTATTATAAGAACATAGAGAAAGAGGCCATGAGAAACATGGTCTTAAATGAGCGTGTACGTTTGGACGGCCGTCAGTTAGAGGAGATACGTCCTATTTGGGCAGAGGTTGATTACCTTCCGTCTACTCACGGTTCGGCTATATTCACACGAGGCGAGACACAGTCTCTTTCAACTTGTACTTTAGGAACAAAACTTGATGAACAGACCATAGACGGAGCGATGATAGAGGGTTCTAACCGCTTTATTCTGCACTATAATTTCCCCGGTTTCGCAACAGGAGAGGTGAAAGGAAATAAGTCTACATCAAGAAGAGAAATAGGACACGGTAACTTGGCTATGAGGGCTTTGAAACAAGTGCTTCCGTCTGAAGAAGACTGTCCTTATACCATACGTTTGGTTTCCGATATTTTGGAATCCAACGGTTCTTCTTCTATGGCTACCGTTTGCGCAGGTTGTTTGGCATTGATGGATGCAGGTGTGCCTATCACAAAACCTGTTTCAGGTATCGCTATGGGCTTGATAGAAAAAGACGGAAGATGGGCTGTGCTTTCTGATATACTTGGAGACGAAGACCACTTAGGAGATATGGACTTCAAGGTTACGGGAACAAGAGACGGTATCACGGCTTGCCAAATGGATATAAAGTGTGACGGTCTTTCTTATGATATTCTTGCACAGGCTTTGGCTCAAGCAAAGAGAGGAAGAGAACACATACTTAACATAATAACGGACACTATAGCTCAGCCAAGAGAAGATTACAAGCCTCATGTTCCGCGTATAATAAGCATGCAAATACCGAGAGAATTTATCGGAGCAGTTATAGGACCGCAAGGAAAGATTATACAAGAGATGCAAAAAGAGACCAATACCGTTATAAC
>JAFVAP010000163.1 GCA_017480455.1 Bacteroidales bacterium
AGCCAGACAAAAAATAGAGAAACAGGGTTTTACCGAGCAAGATGAAGACGGGGAATTGTGTACGGCGACTATAAACAAAAGAGATTGCGTTTTCTCTTTCAAGGACAAAGATTCGGGTAATACTTACTGCATCTTCCAAAAATTTTATTTAGAAAAGAAAAGTGATTTTATTAAACCCATATCCTGTTATCTCTATCCTATAAGGGTGAAAGATTACGGTGAGTTCAACACTGTTAATTTTGACTTGTGGAATATTTGTTCCGCTGCTTTACAAGAGGGAGAGAAGAAGGGTATTCCCCTTTATGAATACTGCAAAGAGCCTCTGATAGAGTATTTTGGTGAGAAATGGTACAAAGAACTTTTATCCGTGATAGCCGAAAGTAATAAAGATTGACAGGAAATTAGGCTTTATAAAAATCCGTAGGTAGAGATGTCGGTAGATATATTGAAAAAATTTTTTGATAAAACGTTTTTGAAGTTCCTCATAGTGGGAGTTATCAACACCGTTTTCGGTACGGCTATAATGTTTGTTGCCTACAATGTTTTCAATCTTTCTTATTGGTTTTCAAGTTTTGCTAACTATTTCTTGGGAAGCATACTCAGTTATTTTCTCAATAAGTATTACACCTTTAGATACAAAAAACGCTCTTGGAGTTCAGTTTTTAGATTTGCTCTCAACATAGTTTGTTGCTACCTTGTAGCATACGGTTTTGCCCGTCCTTTCATCAGATTTTTGCTTTCTTCGTTCAGTCCCTCCGTCCAAGACAATGCAGCCATGCTTTTGGGAACAGGTATCTTTATGATTTTGAATTTTGCGGGGCAAAAATACTTTGCTTTCCGTAAATCTTCCGATGAAGAGGCGGAAAAGAAATAAAAATATAATTTTATTTACTTTTATTGCTGTTTTTTTGCAACAAAATACCGTTTTTTTTGTCTTGATCATGATATAATTTATTAAATTTGCAAACCATAACGTTACATAGCGCTGATATGAAAAAGTTATTTTTAATTTTTACTTTATTATTGCTTGTTTTTTCAAGTAATTTGTTTTCACAGGGTGCGGGTTGTGCTCAAGATTCCATTTATAAATACAAGAATGGGCAGACTCTGAAACTTTCAGAATCAGAACGTTTTTATGGAATACAACTTTCTTGTGACAATCCCAAGGATACTTTGGTCGCTTCTGTATTTGCGTGGGGTGATCCCAGCGCAGGCTACGCTTGTGAAAGTATTGAGTTTGACGAAAATTTGAATTATGTGTTGGCAAACGAAGTTATACTTCCTGCCGATGATGTTTGGGGAAAGGCTTTCTCTTTGTCGTACAACAATCCTACTCCTCCCGGAGTGCCGGCTTTTTCTTTTAACTTCTACGGTGAGGATTATGTAAACGTAGTTCCTAATTCCAACGGAAGTTTAAGGTTCTTAAGGACGGCGCAAGATTATCAAGACTGTGTGACTCCTACTTCGGCAGTTGTTGCTGCAGACTATCTGAGCTGCTCTTATCAGCAATCACAGACTCTTCCCGATACGCGTTCCTCTTGGGGAACTCATGGCAGTCCTGTTCTCAATGCAATAATGACTCCTTTCCATGATATACATTTCTATAGTCCTAATACGGCTTATCCCGGTCACATGTACTTTGAGATAGAAGGCTCTTATCCTTGCCGTAAAATAAAGTTAAGTTATTACGAAGTTCCGTTGTATGGCGCTACAAGTCAGATTGCAACCCACATGGCAGTACTTTATGAGACTACTAATGTGATAGAGTTTTATTTGTTAAACAAACCGAGTGGTACATCTACGAATCAATCTAACTCTGTTTTGGGAATACAGAACTATGACGGGCAATTCGTTTGCCCTCCGGGAAGAAACAACGGCGTATGGACAGCATCGCACGAAGCATGGAGAATACGCCCGACAGGTGTTTTAGAAAATGACTTGGTGTGGTATAAACGCCCGAGTCAAGGACCTCAAGCAGGACAGAAGATAGGGCCTTTGGACGGACTGCCTACTGTAAGCAATGCCGTGGTAGCTGCTCCTACCATGGAGGAAGGGCCTACTACTTACATAGCAGAAGCAAGGATTTGGCGTTTAGACGGATATGATTTCTACGTTTATGATTCTGTAACCTATTATCCTTATGAGGTTGATACGATGGTTGTTATCGCTCCTCACGAAACGCTTAAAACTATAGTGAATGATGAAAGCCAAGTTTTGCTTTACGATACCGTCTGCAAGGGAGAAAGTGTTACATTTCAATTTCAAGGAGCGCAGGAATACAAAATCGTAGAACCTGCCGCCTATAGCAACACTCCGATTATTTGTGATACTACTTATGTCGGCGATTCTATGGTTGTACACGGTACTGTTACCCTATTGAATATGCCGAATCAAGCTTCGGTGCGCTATGTCTTCCAATACAACACCACAACCCTTGACGAACACAACCCTACCTTGCTTTGCCAACGTAAAGTCACAGTAGAAATAGTCAATAAGTCCTTTTCGGTGGATATAGGCGAAGGAACGACAATCTGCCGTAATGAAAGCGTAACCTATAAGGATAATCTGCGTCAGACAGACGGTGCTTACTCGTGGTCGATAGGCTCTTCTGAAGAAGAGATTACTTATCAGCCGCAGCAGACACAATGGTTGTATTGCACGCTTACTGATAACATAGGTTGTTCTGCTTCAGACAGTGCGATGATAGTTGTTAATGACGCCCCGGAAGTAAGCATTGAGGGAGTGAAATCCATTTGCCGCGGTGCATCTACTACACTCAGAGCAGTGACTTCCGCTCCTAATTGTCAGTATCTTTGGTCCAACGGAGAGACATCGGAAAGTATAACCGTATCTCCTCAACAGACAGAAGATTATACTGTAAGCGTCAAGTTGCCTCCTGCTATGTGTGAGACAATATCAGAAACGACGGTTACGGTTAAGTCAGCCCCGGATATATATCTTTCTACTGATAAGCAGATATGCGAGGGCGAAACGGCAGAAGTTCAAGTCTTCACCACAGAATCTTATACACCGTCTTACAGATGGGAATCTACTGATGAGACTGTTAATTTCTCTACTGAGGCATTTCATATTGTCTCGCCGTCTTCTTCAACGAGGTATATAGTTACGGCAAGCAATGATATAAATTGCAAAAGTTCCGATACAATGACAGTCTTTGTTGAACAGAAACCACGTAGTATCATTTCCTTTAATCCTAAGGTTATAGACGCTCTTACTCCTGTTGTTGTCTTTACTGATGAGACGCTCAACAATTCGACGACTTTGTGGGAACTAAGCGACGGTTCGTCTTCTGACGACAGGGTTTTCTATCATGAATTTGATGTAGGCGATACCAATCTTTCATATTTGGTGAAACTGACTACGTCTTCCTCATTCGGTTGTACTGATTCGGTTGCCATGTCAATAAGAGTTAAGAGAGAGCATTATATTTGGGCGCCTACAGGAGTTTATCTTCATGCTTCCGATCCTGCAAACAGAACCTTTGCAGTTCAAATAGACAACACGGTTGAATATGACCTTAAGGTGTATAACCGTTGGGGAACACTGGTTTATGAAACCAATGTTATGGGTAAGCCTTGGGACTGTACGTATAAAGGAAATACCGTTCCTCAAGGCGTGTATGTGTGGAAGGTAACTTACAGACACAACGACTCTCCTAACCGTCTGCACACTGAAAAGGGAGAATTTATGATTTATGAATAAAACACGGAGAAAGTAAATCTGATTATGCAAGAGAACTATAATAAAATAAGACTTCTTACTGAAGAAGAAAACTACTTTGAGGCTCTTTCACTTGTTGAAAACTTGCTTACAGAGTACAAAAACGATGATATGTTGTGGTATCTCAGAGGAAATATCTTCAAAAAACAGGAAAAATGGAAACAAGCCATAGACTCGTATACTGAGGCTATAAGTTTAAATCCTAAGAATCCTGCAACCACGATGAGGAGAATATGTATAGATATTCTTAACTTCTATGATAAGACAATGTATAATCCGTAATAACAAAACTTTAATAAAACAAAAAGGAGGCAACTCTCAGAGTTGCCTCCTTTTTATTTCGGATTATCATTGTTTATCGTATTTCAGTATCCGTTCGCTCACAAAATCAAGTTGTATACCTGCCTGTTTAAACATCTCTTCCGTATCTTTGCCGCTGTGATACTTGTTTTGGCAGACCACACGTTTTATTCCGCAATTTATAATCATCATTGCACAGGTGCGGCACGGCGTCATGGTGCAGTAAAGCGTCGCTCCCTCAAGTGCAATGCCTCTTTTGGCTGCTTGACATATAGCATTCTGCTCTGCATGTACGGTACGCACACAATGATTGGATATGTTGCCGTCATCATCTATGTTTTTTCTGAACAGATGCCCTACTTCGTCGCAGTGGGGCAGGCCTGTAGGTGAACCGACATAGCCTGTTACAAGTATTTGTCGGTCTTTTACTATTACGCAACCGCTTCTCCCTCTGTTGCAAGTTGCTCTTTTGGAAACGGTTTTAACAATGCCGAGAAAATATTCGTCCCACGAAGGTCTCATTTTGTATTGTACCTTATCCATTATTTGCTCTACTTGATTGCGCAGTGCGGAAAAATCTCCGTCGTTGTTGAAAGAGAAGTCCGCAAGCAACATACAGGCTCTTATGTTCTGCTTGTTCTCATCGTTAGACTCCATTTCCCTCTCTTCATTCTTGCAAAAAGTTTCAAAACTTACGCTGTCAGTCTCAGAACCTCTTTGGGTGATGCGTTCATACCTTGTCTTGATATCCGCATCTACTGAAAAAAGAAGAAATTCCGAATGTTCCTTGAGGTATTTTATCTCTTTAACGTTTCGGATACTTTCTATTATGCAGTTCTTGTCTTCTTTCTTAGCCATGTCAAGAAGACCTTTTGCTATAAAATCAGCACCCTCAAGTTCCCTTTCTTTGTTTGCAACCATTGTCATAGTATCACGGTTGCTTTCCAATCCGAGTTCCTTAATCCTTTTGTTCAAAAAATCCCTTGCAGAGAAATGCACGAAACCTCTCTCTTTCAGAATTTCAACAATAGTTCCTTTTCCTGCGCCGAGCGTTCCTGTTATCCCTATTACTATCATAATTTTCCTCCGACTAAATCTTTAAGACGAAACTTTGTCAGTTGGTTTTGTACTTAAATTCTATCTTAGAAAACTCTTCATTCGCTTTAACAATCTTTTCTTTTAAAGATTGCTTGTATTGATGCATCTTTTCCTTGATGTTATCATTGCTGAGAGCAAGAATTTCCATAGCCATGATACCTGCATTCAAAGCACCGTTTACTGCCATTGCAGCAACAGGTACGGCAGGAGGCATCTGCAATATTGAAAGCACCGAATCCATACCCTCGAAAGAAGATTTGACAGGAACACCTATAACAGGCAGAACGGTCTCTGCTGCTATTGCACCGGGAAGAGCAGCAGCCATTCCTGCAGCAGCAATGATTACTTTGATGCCTCTTTGTTCTGCTTTTTCGGCAAATTCACTCACTTGTTTAGGTGTGCGGTGTGCGGAAAGGGCATTTATTTCGAAAGGTATCTCCCATTCATCTAAGAACTTGGCTGTTTTTTCCATGATGCTGTAGTCAGAAGTGCTTCCCATTATGATGCTGACTAAAGGCTTTAGGTTTTCATTATTTTTTGTCATTTTCTTTCTTTACTTGTTTAGGTTTTAAAAATAAGGTTGTTTAAGGTAAATTCACTCTGACTTATACCTTAAACAACCTCTCTCATATAAAAGAAAAATTTATTAATCAACAGGATTTACTTTCGGAAAATCGCTGTGGAATACAGGGTATCTGTAATCTTGACCCAAAATGTGAGTTAAGAAATCTTTGTACATAGGAGTAAAGCACATCGTTTTCTCATCAAAGTACTCTTCAGGTAAAGGACGGTTGCCTATTTTTCCCATATCGATAGCAGAACAGTTGTATTCCTCTAACTCATCGAAAGAGCAGACCTTAGAAAGTACAGGCATTTTGCCGTAATCCTCTCTAAGCAACAAATCAACTGCTTTGTCGGCAAGTGCTTGTGTCATTCTGCGGTCATAAGCCGAACAAACACCGCTTCTCGGATAGTAACCCGTTATCTGAGCTCTTGCATCTATTTTGAGTTTTGCGGAAATTTCGCTTGCAATAGTTCCGCTTACACCTCCCAAACGTGCATGGCCGTACTCGTCTTGCTCTGTTGAAGCATAGACAACATCAGTCGTTCCGCTCTGTTCATTGTACCAACGCACACCTTCTGAAACAGGTATTATCAAAGCACTGTCAGGACTTTCCTTATAAGCTTTAGCCACCAAGTCAAAGAAATGTTCTTTTCTCTCTTTGGTCATTTCCAACTCAGGAATAAGAGAAAGACTTGCTCCTGCAAAGCTTGCCGTACCTGTAAGCCAACCTGCATCTCTTCCCATAACCTCCATAACCATTATTCTTGCGTGGGATTCGGCTGTTGTTTTCAGTCTGGCTGCGAAATCGGCAATTCCCAATGCTGCGGAAGGAAATCCGGGACAGGTAACTGCGTCTATTTTCTTTCCTTCAAACTCATGCCAAGTTAAAGTCCTTAAGTCATTGTCTATAGTCTTAGGAAAACCTATTACAGGTATACCTTCCTGTTCGTAAAGCCTCTTTGCCGCTCCGTTGGTGTCGTCTCCTCCTATTGTAACCAAAACATCTATCTTGTAACGCTTAAGATTGCGCAATACTTGAGGAACTCTGTCTTCCGGATTTTTCTTTGACGGGAAAGGATTGGTACGTGAGGAACGCAAAGCAGTACCTCCGTAAAGAGGATTGTAAGGTTTCTGTGTCAAATCAACAATATCGCCATCGCCTAACAAACCTTTCCAACCTTTTTTTATACCGTAAACTTTGAAACCCAGCATTGCAGCACGGTTTCTTATGGATTCTATACTTGAATTTATGGCAGGAGTGTCTCCGCCGCCCGAAAGAATGGCAAGGGTCTTGCCTTTAAAAAGTTTATCTTCTCTCATTGTTTTCTATGTTTTTTTGATTTGTCTTTCTGAAACTGAAAAATAAATTTGCAGTCTGAGGCAAAGAATTGCATCAAACGGCTTTATTTATAACGCATATCCGTTTATAATTATTGTTTGATTTATACTGAAAGAATAAAACGGAGACTTGTTTTTTGTGAAACTTGGTTTAAAAAAATTAAAACGAAGTTTCGTTTCCGTGAAATCAAGTTTCAGAAAAATAAAACGAAGTTTCAGTTCAGCGAAACTTCGTTTTACTTTTCCTTAGAGTAAGAATTTGTCAGTCAGTGTTTTGTATTCGGAAGAATAAGTGTTGTCTTGATTGCGTATGAAAAAAGATTGGCGTTTTGAAAATTTTCCTTGTTTTGAAAAAATGATTACAACCCGTATGGCTTCGCTGTATGGTTTTGGGTAAATCAGAACGCTGTAAACGGGAAACAAACCGCAGGCTGAAAATTTTTTCTCTAAATCCATTGACTCTTTACAAGGGAGTATTACGGCTATG
>JAFVAP010000164.1 GCA_017480455.1 Bacteroidales bacterium
CAAAAATATTAGAGAAAAAGACAATATAAGGGTCCTTGGTCACGGAAAAAATAGCCGGTATGCTGTCTACTGCAAAGAGAATGTCGGTTAGTTCAATCATTACAAGGCAAAGAAGAAGCGGAGTGATGAAGAGTTTATTGTCTTTTTTTATAACGAAGTTGTGGTTCTCTATTTTATCATATACAGGAAATATTTTTGAGAATAATTTAATTACGGGATTGTTTTCGGGGTGCATTTCTTCTTTTTTGTTCCTGTTAATAAACATATTCACTGCCGAATAGATGAGAAAAACTCCGAAAACCAACAACAGCCACTCGTATTTTGCAACTAAAGCCCCTGCTGCGAAGATAAAGATGAACCTCATAGCCATTGCGCCGAGTATTCCCCACATCAGAACCCGTTTGTAATACTTTTCGGGTATTGAAAAGGCGGAAAAAATCAATATCATTACGAAAATGTTGTCTATACTCAAAGAATATTCTATCAAATAGCCTGTAAAGTATTCCAAAGTCATTTGTTTGCGGTACGAATTTACGGCTTGCTCATACGAAAGCGCATCAATGTTTGCAGCAAGCGAAGATTCGTGATACTTATTCACCGCTTCGCATAGGCTTTGTTTGTCTTCTATGCCGTGAATTTGGTTTCCTGCAAAGCGTATCAGCAATCCGAAAGAGCAGGCTAAGAATATCCATATCAGAGTTGTGAACAAAGCACGTTTAATGCTTACAACCTTGTCTTTCTTTTCAAAGACACCTAAGTCAATAATAAGTAAGCCTACGATGAATAAAACAAAGAGAGCGAAAAATAAAAATTGTATTATCTGAGAATTGTGCATAATTTTCTTCAATTTGATTTGCAAAGATAATATATTATTGAAAAAAAAGTTCTAATTTTGCATTTCAAGTTTTAAAAAAGTAAAATATTGTGCTGAAAAAAGAGGTAAATATCTTCATTCCTTGTTGTGTCGATCAGTTTTGCCCGCAAGTGGGTTTTGACATGATAAATCTTTTGCGTCTTATGGGATTTGAGCCCTCTTATAACAGGGAACAGACTTGTTGCGGAAGAGTTCTGTACGACAACGGCAACTGGAAAGAAGCCAAATCCGTAGGAGAAAAATTTATTAACGACTTTTCGGACAATAAAACTATAGTTACTTGTTCCGTTTCATGCGTTGCTTATATCAAAAACAACTTTTTAAATCTCTTTCACAACACTTCTTTTCACAATTCCAGCAAATCACTTTCCGAAAGGATAATGGATATAAGCGAATTTATACATACGAATAAGACGGATTGCGAACTCGGAGCGGAGTTTCCCCATAAGGTTTTTCTGCATCATAATTGCCATTCGCTGAGAGAGTATGACCTCAGAGCGGAAGTTTTGCTTATACTCAGCAAAGTAAGAGGCCTTACTTTGGTTAATGACAATAATTGTGAGTTTTGTTGCGGTTACGGTTCGGGATTTTATTTATACAACGAGCCTGTAAGCCAAGAACTCGCAGGACTAAAGGTTAAGAAAGCCCTTTCGCTCGGAGCGGAGTATATAACTTCAACCGATGCTTCCTGTCTTTTGCAAATGGAACAGTATATCAAAAAAAATAACTTGGATATTAAGACTATACATTTGGTATCTCTCTTAATGAATTCCCGAAATGAAGTCAATGAGTAATTATCCTTGGCAAACCGACAGACCTTTCAACGCTTACTCCTCTTATATGAAGAGAAAGTACTCCGGAAGAGTACAAAAATTGAGTATAGATGCGGGTCTTTCCTGTCCGAACAGAGATGGGAAAATTTCTTTCGGAGGTTGTACTTTTTGTTCCAACGATGCGTTTAACCCTTCTTACTGCAGGAACTTCAAAAGCATAACCGAGCAAA
Source organism: Bacteroidales bacterium (assembly GCA_017480455.1). Taxonomy (GTDB): domain Bacteria; phylum Bacteroidota; class Bacteroidia; order Bacteroidales; family P3; genus Scybalousia_A. Next base: position 1,878 of record JAFVAP010000164.1, read on the forward strand.
TCGAAGAGGGAATAAAATTTCACCGATGGAGGTATAAGAAAGTTAAAAAATATCTTGCCTACTTTCAAGCCTACTCCAATACATACGCAGATTTGGATACCTTGAAACGGAAGTATGAAGAGGCTCTTTCAAATGAGAATATATGCGGTTTAGTCATAGGAACGCGTCCCGATTGTTTGGACAAAGAAAAGTTAAAATATCTTTACACGCTCAGCAAAGATTGGCATATTACGGTGGAGTTAGGAATAGAAAGTTGCTATGACAGAACCCTTGAAGCGATAAACAGAGGCCATAGTTTCAAAGATACAAAGAATGCTTTGGAACTTTGTAAGGAATATTCGCTTTCAACTGGCGGACATGTTATTTTCGGTTTCCCTACCGAGACAAGAGAAGATATGTTGCAGGAAGCAAACATCCTTTCACAATTACCTTTAGACACTGTGAAATTTCATCAACTCCAGATTTTGAAAGGAACTTCCATGGCAGAGGATTATCTTAAAAATCCTAAGAAATACAATCTCTTTACTTTTGAAGAATATAAGGATTTCATAATACGTTTTTTGGAGAGGTTTAATCCCGACATAGTAATAGAGAGATTTGTTTCCGAAGTTCCGCCGCGCTACAATCTCTTGGAGGCATGGAGCAATAAGAGGAACGAAAGCATAGTTGAGGAAATTGAATTCGAAATGAAGAACAGGCAAACTTATCAAGGAAAATATTATAACAAATAAATCTTATGGAATATCTTTACGGTAAGACACTGAAAGAAATAAAAGAAATTTGTGAAACATACAATCAGAAGCCTTTTGCGGCAAAACAAATTGCGGAATGGCTTTACAAAAAGAATGCAGATGATATTTCGCAAATGACAAATCTCTCTTTGTCTTTCAGAAAAGAACTTTCAAAGGATTATTCAGTAGGATTGACGCCGTTTATCAAGGTCTTGGTCTCACGGGACGGAACAAAAAAATATCTTTTTCAATACAAGGATAATACATTCGTAGAGGCGGTTTGCATATTCGATAAAGAAAGGGTTACTCTCTGCATTTCCTCACAGGCAGGCTGCAAGATGAATTGTGATTTCTGCGCAACGGGAAAGCAAGGTTTCCAAAGAAATCTTTCTTCCAATGAAATACTGAACATATTCCGCTCCGTGGAGGAATTTAACAGGATAAAGAATATTGTTTTTATGGGAATGGGAGAGCCTTTGGATAATTGGCAGGAGGTGAAAAAAACTTTGGAAATACTGTGTGAAAGTTATGCTTACGGTTTTTCCCCTCACAGGATAACGCTTTCTTCGGCAGGATATTTGCCTTTTTTGAATAAATTTCTTACTGAAACGAATGTGGATTTGGCTATTTCGCTTCACAACCCCATTTCTTCGCAACGCAAGGATATTATGCCGATAGAGAAAGCCTATCCTATAGAACAAACGGTTAAACTCTTAAAACATTTCGATTGGACGGGACAACGTCACCTTACCTTTGAGTATATAGTCTTTGAAGGTTTGAATAACAAATCCGAACATGTGAATGAGTTGGCTAAGTTGCTGAACGGTTTGCCTTGCAGAATAAATTTGATACCTTTTAACACGCTTCCGGGGACTCGGTATTGCGGAGCGTCGGACGGAAGTATGCAATCATTCAAAGACAAACTTAACAAAAAAGGATTGCTTACAACAATCAGAGCATCCAAAGGGCAGGATATTATGGCGGCTTGCGGTTTGCTTTCTGCCAAGGAAAGAAACATCGTTCCTAAATAAGAAGAAGTAAAGAAAAAATAAAAATTTCAGCCCCGTATATGAAAAAAGCATTGTTATTATACATAAACATATTTTGTTTAATCTTCTCCTTGTTTTCTCAAAATGAAGTTTCGGAATTAGGAAACAACCTTATATACAATTCTTCCTTTGAAGAGCATCTCTCTTGTCCGAAAAGGATAGACCCATACGGCTACATGGACGAGCCGACTGCGTGGTGGCAACCCTCTTCCGGCTCTGCAGATTACTACAATAACTGCGGAGGAAAACAATGTCAAGTTCCGAAAAACAAACTCGGCGTTCAAATGCCGAGAACAGGAGGAAGCATGGTGGGGATTTATTGTTCCCTTACCGATTACAGAGAATATATTGAAACCGAATTAAAGGAAAAGCTCATTGCAGGTGAGACTTACCGCCTTAGTTTTTGGGTTTCGCTGAGTGAATATTCACCCGAAGCCGTTGCAACCATAGGAGGACTCTTTACAACTGAGATGTTATCCGACACGACAAGACAAATAATCACCGATAACAGCACAAAGGTTTCTCCTAACGGAGTTAAGCAAAAGGTTTCTTCGTTTTACACTCCCCAAGTGGTAAATCCTTTTGCCCGTCCTTTGGTTGATACTCTTAATTGGATGAAAATAGAGGGTGAATTTGTTGCCCGCGGAGGTGAATCTTTTCTTACTATAGGCAATTTCTACCCTGCGGAGCAGAGCAACGTGGTTTATCCCCAAGGATTGAAGAATATACTTCCCGGGGCTTATTATTATATTGACGATGTTGAACTTTATTGCCTCACTTGTTCGCAAACAAAGAATGCAGACGGAGTTTCGGTGACAAAAACTTTAGATACGGCGGATTATTCCGTAGGAAAGGTTATTGTTTTGGAGAATATATTCTTTGAATTCGACAAAAGCGTGCTTCTTCCTCAGAGTTACGTAGAACTACACAACCTTATAAATCTGTTAGACAAATATCCGAAGATGAAAATCGAACTTTCGGGACACACTGATAATAAAGGAAAGGACAAATACAATATGGAACTTTCTCTGAACAGGGCAAAAGCAGTCTATGATTATCTTTTGTTGGCAGGGATTGATAAAAAAAGATTGAAATATAAAGGTTTCGGATCAACACAACCGATAGCCGACAATAAGACTGAAGAAGGCAGAGCCAAGAACCGCAGAGTTGAGTTTAAGATATTGAGCAACTGACATTGAAAATTAAATTTTATAAACAATAAATTGATATGATGACAAGATTAATAAAGATAATATTTCTTATTTCCGTTGTTTCATTCTTTTCCTGTTCTCAAAAAAGGGAGACGGATTTGCAGAAGACGGGTCTAAAAGGAAATGTTAAATCGATAAGGGAAATAACCTATGCAGCTTTCGGCACGGCCGATACTCTGATACAGGGCGAAATTACTGACAATCTAAGTAACGAGAATACCTATACTGTATACAATCCGCAGGGTTTTATAACCGATGTTTTCAAATATGATAAGAACAACATAATAAAATACAAGTGGAAATTTTATTATGATGACGGGGGAGAGAAACAATTAAGCGGTAAACGTTATGAGGCTTTGGATATGGAGGAAGACTCAACTGCCTATGTTTATGACAAGAAAGGCAATCCTGTTGAGTACTTATACTATTATGCTGACGGAAGTCTGAAGTTCAAAATTTTGTCTAAGTTTGACAAGAAAGGCAATCTGACGGAAGAAAAGCAGTTAGATGAAAAGAATTTGGTAAAACAGATTTCCAAGTTTAAATACAGCGGCGGCAATCTTACGGAAGGACGGAGCTATGACAAAAATTCCGCATTGCAGGTTAAGAGTGTATACACTTATGACAAACAAGGCAATATGCTGAGCGTTACCATGTCGGACGGAAAGAACAAACCGATATCACGGGGCGAGTATTCCTACAACGCAGACGGTTTTGTGCAGACTGAATTGTTGAAAAGGCAAGGCTATACTGACTTGTTGTTGGAATATATCTACACAATAGACTCACAAGGTAATTGGATTCAGAGAATAATGCTTTCGGATAATGAAGCGTTTCAAATAACCAAGAGGGAAATAGAATACTATTAATTTTACTAAAATGGAACACACAGTGACTAATCCAAGCAAGAGCGCAAAGAAAGGAATAACGCTTAAGAAGATTTTTAAGTTTATTCTTTGGGCAATTCTTATCTATATTGTCTTTTCAATTCTTCTGACTTTCGTTTATAAATTTGTCAATCCGCCTGTAACTATCCTTATGATACAACGCTGCATAGAGCAAACATTTTCAAAAGACAGGAAAGTAAGATTGCAAAAGAAATGGGTGGACTATGAAGATATTTCTCAGAATATGGTAACTGCCGTCGTGGCAGCGGAAGACAATAATTTCAGAAACCACAACGGTTTCGATTATCAAGCAATAGCCTATGCCAAAAAACTGAATGAGAAGAAGGGAAAGAAAGTTCTCGGTGCAAGTACCATAACTCAGCAGATGGCAAAGAACGTTTTCCTTTGGTTACATAAGAGTTACTTCCGCAAAGGTTTGGAAGCGTGGGAGACAATCCTTATGGAAATGTTTTGGGATAAAAAAAGGATAATGGAAGTTTATCTTAACGTGATAGAATTCGGTGACGGAATTTACGGAGTGGAAGCAGCAAGCGAATATTATTTTAACAAGAATGCTAAAAACCTTACAAAACGTGAGGCTGCTTTGCTTACGGCGGTACTTCCACAGCCTTTGAAACGCAATCCTGCAAATCCTAATAAACGGACTCAAAGAAGAGCCTCAATGATTCAAAAAAAGATGTCCATAATAGGAAGAGTAAGACTATGAACACTCAGTGGGAGAAACATTTAGATGCCTTTGTATATTATTTGAAATTAGAACGCTCGTTTTCTCCTAACACCGTGGAGTCCTATCTCTACGATTGCAGACGTTTGGTTGATTTTCTCTCGCAGCGCTATCCCGACTTGAAAGAACAAGAGGTGGATATAAAGGTTTTAAACGAATTTGTGTCTTCCTTAGAAAGAAAAAAACTTGATGATGACGACGATATAGTCCTCTCAGCCGCTACCCAACAGAGGATAATCCAAGGAGTGCGGGCTTTTTTTAAGTTTTTGTTTTTCTCAGATGTGATAGAGAGCAACCCTTCCGAACAATTAATCACACCGTATTCAGAATACAGACTTCCGGATATTCTTTCTTATGAAGAGATAAAAAGAATGACGGAAGTAATAGATGTTTCCAAACTGCATAATTACAGAAACCGTTTAATCATAAAAATGCTTTATGCTACTGGAATGAGGGTCAGCGAGTTGGTTAATTTGAAAAAATCTGACATTAACAGGAAAGAAGAGTACTTGGACATAATAGGAAAGGGTAACAAAGAAAGGTTGATACCTTTGGATTCAAAGGTTATGGAAGATTTGCTTTTTTACATAGACCGCTATAGAGCTTTAATCCGTCCGAGACTTAAAGACAAACCCAATAATTATGTATTCCGTTCTCAGAAACAAGGAGATAAACTTACACGTCAATTTGTTTTTGAGATGATAAAAGAAGCGGCTCTTGCAGCAGGAATAAATAAGAAAGTACATCCTCATATACTCAGACACAGTTTTGCAACGGAGATGATAAGGGCAGGGGCTAATCTTATGGTTGTTAAAGAAATAATGGGGCATTCTTCTATAGCCTCCACCGAAATCTACATTAATTTGAATACCTCTGACCTTAGGGACACTTTGGAAAAATATCACCCTTTCTATACTAAGAAACATTAGGCTGAAAAAATAAACCGATAAGACCTTTTGGCCTTATCGGTTCTTCTTTTTGTTATATCAAACCTTAGGGTTAAACTCTTACGTTCAAGAATCCTGTACCCCAACGCTCTACTGCTGCTTTTTCCAATTCTTCTCTGAAGTCAGGGTGTGCTACGGAGATAAGCAGTTTTGCTCTTTGCTGCATACTCTTGCCGTATAAATCAACAACACCGTATTCAGTTACAAAATAGTGCATGTGGAAACGTGTTGAATCAACACCTGCACCTTCTTTCAAGTGGGAGACAATTTTTGTCATACCTTTGTTAGTTACTGACGGCATAGCCATGATAGCTTTTCCTCCCTTGGAACGAGATGCTCCGTACATGAAATCTACTTGTCCGCCGACGCCCGAAAACATCTTATATCCGATACTTCCTGCGCATACTTGACCTGTAAGGTCTATTTCTATACAAGAGTTTATCGCAGTCATCTTAGGCTGATTTGCCACAACGAAAGGGTCATTGGTATATGAGCATTCCATCATTAGGACTTCAGGATTGTTGTTTACAAAGTCATAAAGGTTCTGACTGCCCATAAGGAACGTAGAAACCATTTTGCCTTTGTCAAGAGCCTTGTTCTTTCCGTTGATAACGCCTTTCTCAACCAAAGGAAGAACTCCGTCAGAAAACATTTCAGTGTG
>JAFVAP010000165.1 GCA_017480455.1 Bacteroidales bacterium
AGGGAAACCCATTATCTTTTCCATCACTATTTCACTTATAATAATCATGAAAGTATATATAAGAGTATATGGAAGAAGTTTTCCTGTTATGGCAGTAAAAATATTTCTTTTTCCCGTTACAAGCCAACGTTTAGACGACGCATTTTTAAATTCTATTCCTATAACATAAACCGTACAAATCATTGCCATAAGACAAATTATACCGGGCATCATTATAGAGGTAAGATACAAAGCATAATTCAAAAGAGAATTTGAAATAATGTGAGTATCATTTGAAATAGGATTTACCTGCGCCATTGCTTGATAAGAATTTTCTCCCTTGGCAAGTCTCATTTTCAAATCCGCACCGACAGAAATAGTTGTGAGCGTAGTGTTTATTTCTTTCATTATCAGAGAACCGCCTAAATAGTGTGCATATTCGGTATAGAAATTAACAATAGGCGCTTTGGAGGAATAAACATCTTTCTCAAAATTTCTCGGAATAACAACAAAAGCATATATCTCACCTTGTTGCATCTTTGTTTTGGCACTTTCATAAGAAGAAAGTTTATATTTAATATCGCACATCTGCCCTGTGGAAAGTGAACGCACAATCATACGTGACATTGACGAATTATCAAAATCCACAATAGCCACAGGCATTTGATTAGGTACACCTTGGTTTAGGAAAGTGGAAAAAAATATTATTATGATGCAAGGAATAATCAAAGTCATCATAATATATATAGGTCGGGAAGTCATTCTTCCCCACTCCCTTTTGACCACTTGCAGAAGTCCATTTTTCATTTACTTATGCGTTTTTATCCTCTTTAGTGAACAAAACAAAATCAGAGTTTAGTCCAATTAACAATTACACTCATTCCCGGGCGTAATCCACTTATTTTTTCAGTAGGTACAGCCTTAATCTCGAAAGTCTTTGTATCATATTCATCTGTCAATTTTGTCGGCTTCCATGTTGCGTATGAGGCTTGAGATTTTATGAAAGAGATTTTAAGTTTTATTTCCTTGTTACCTAAAGCAGGAACTTTAGCAACAATAATACCTCCCATTTTTATTTTACCCAGAAGGTCCTCTCTTACATTAAATGTCACCCATATATCATTCAAATCCACAATACTCATAACGGGAGAACCCGTTCCAATCAACTCACCGACCTTTGGAAATATCTCTGATATCTCTCCGTTGATAGGAGAAACAAGTCTTGTTTCACTTTGGTAGGAATTTACTTCCATAACAGCACCTTTTGCTCTGTTCACTTGTGCGGCAGCGGCATCTTTATCCTCTTGTTGAGCTCCGTTAATTGCCATATTATATTGGCTCTTTGCTGCTTTCTCCTGTGCAAGCGCTGCTTTGTATTGAGCCTCCACCTCATCAAATTTCTGTGCAGCGATAACACCTTTCTCATACAAGTTTTTCATTCTCGAATAACTTTTAGTAGCATATTCAGCTGCAGCCTTTGCTCTTTCATACTGTTCTTTGGCTCCTTCTATCATCTCTTTTCTTGCACCGTTGTTAGCCTTATTACTCAAAGCCTGTGCGGCACTCTCTGCTGCTAAAGCTTGAACTGACTTCGCCTCTACTTCAGGAGAATCTATAAAGACTAATATTTGTCCTTTCTTCACTTGCTCTCCCTCCTGTACTTTCAACTCCGCAATTCTTCCGGGAACTTTTCCCGATACTCTTATCTCATTTGCCTCCACTTCTCCTTGCAAAATGAGTTCGTCAGGTGTAAGAATGAAATACCCTATTATACCTATCACAGCAATAAAAGAAATAAGTATAACAAAGGACATAACCAAGGTTTTATTTTCTCTTGTTTTCATAGTATTTATGAATATTTTTAGTTCTCTGATATTAATTTTTATAAGTATTTTTAATTCTTCCGAGAGATTGATTCAAATAAAGGTCGGTAAGCATCAAATTAATGGTTGCATCAATCATCTCACTCTTTGCAGAGACCCAAGCAGTCTGAGCTCCCATAAGGTCAGAAGTTGAAATCACTCCTTCCTCAAATCCAATTTGAGCTTGTCTTAGATTTTCCTGTGCATGTTCCATATTATTCGTTGCCATAACATTTTGCTTCACGGCTTCGTTTCTTGAATTTTGTTTCATATTGGCCTGTAGTTCCATTTTTTCCATTGCCTCGTCCCTTGTCAATTCGGCAATCCTTAGATTATGTTTGGCAGCATTAAGTGTATGAATACGTTCCCCGAAATGGAAAATCGGAACCGTAACTCCCAACCCTATAATAAAAGACCCTTTGAAACTCTTATCAAAACCATTGAATAGGCTCGGATTTGAAACAATGTAGTTTCCTTGAGCAACAATGTTAGGCATGAAACGGGAACGTGCTATATTGACTTCACTTTTTGCCAAAGAAACACTTTGCTCCAACATCAAGGCTTCAGGTCTTTGTGAAATATCTCCTCTTATTGAATCATTGCTTACCAAATCCCAAACAACAGGATTTTCCTCGTAAGAGAGAGTATAATCGTAATTAAAATCCATTCCGCAAACTTGATTCAAATACATCTTGGCAAGTTTCAATCCGTTTTCGGCTTTAGTAAGTGTCATCTCACTTTCGTTGAGTTTTACTTTAACTTTCAGAAAATCACTCTTGGTAATGACACCTTCTTCGAACATCTGCTCAACATCATTGTAAGTTTTACGAAGCAAATTATTGTATTCCGAAGCAAGTTCTTTTTTCTTCTGCAAAGAAACAACTCTCCAATAAGCCTCATCTACTTCAATCAGAACATTAATAACATCATTCTCATGCTTTATTTGGGCTATGTTTTCTGCCACTTTTGACATCTTGTAGAGTTCCAATATCTTTCCGCCCATGAAAACAGGTTGCGTAAAGCCTATTCCTGCAACGAAAATATGTGTCATATCAAAACTCATAGCATCTTTAGGTAAGTAGGCTACATGTTTAGGTATCCACTCTTTATAATCTGTTGTAACCTCTCCTTTTGAATTAATCGGCCTGCCGTATTGGTCGGTATAAACATCCACATCGCCTTTTGTAGGGTCAAGATTGTAGGTAAACTTTCCGTCTGAATCAAGCCTGCCGACAGGAAGTACACCGTCCTCCCCCATCAACGACATTTCGTCTCCTCTGGTGTTGTACATATAAGTTCCTACTGCATTGACGTTAGGAAAGAATTGAGTAAAAGCAGCCCTGCGTGTTGCTTGTGCCGCTTTGAGAGTCTCTTCCGAAATCAAACTTGCCTTATTGTGTCTCAAAGCCATGCTCCTGCAAGAATCCAATGTCAAATCTTGTGCAGCTAAAAAAGAGACCGCAAACAAGGTAAGCAAAAAGAATATTTGCCCTTTATTTTTCATCGATTAGTAAATTTTTAAACGCTGAAAACATCAAAAACCGTACCGAAGGAATTTATTAAAAGCACTAAGGAAACAAAAAGTTTTCAAACATCGGATTAATCTCTCCCGCTTGAAAACTTTCCGTTTGTCCTGAGCAAACAACATCCTACTTTTTGTAACCTATTGTTTGAAAAAGAAATATATGTTCTTCTTCTCTCAAATTGAGCAATTCTTTCACATCTTTCTCCATTCCGGCAGCATATCTCGTCACCGTACCGATGTTGTCTCCCATACCTGCACAAGCCAAATACATATTCTCGGAAACGTATGCAGCGGACATTGCTCCGAAAACAAACTTTGTATGATGTTCTTTCACTCTTTCATACTTAGCAAAATCGGAAACTATGGCAACATTAGTTACCTTGGAAGCAAAAGTCTGATTAGGTGATGTTACAGAACGGTAATCACCTTTCTTTAAAAGAATTAATTCATTATTTATTTCATCGTATCTGTAAATCCCTGACTCCAAAAAAACATATAACACAATATCCTGCGAATTCATTGCCGTAGGAGCAGTGCGCTTGCCGTGAGATTCGCCCCAACCTGCCCACAAAACAGTAGAAAGATGCTGCAAAGAAATATCTCCGTCCTTGAAACTCCTGTCTGACTGACGCAAATCTATAGATTTCAATATGTTTTCACCACCGTTTTTATCGGGTTTCGGTAACTTTATATTCTGAGCCTGCATATTAAACAATATAAAGCAAGCCGCTAAGGATAACAACAATTTTTTCATTTCTTCCGTATTTTTTCTTTTTTCGTTAATTTTCTTTTATCATAACGAAATTTACGTCCTTATATTGTTGAAGTTAAATATCTTTTCTCTGAAAGCAGTAGGCTTAGTTCTTCAAAAATCAAAATAAAATTGACCCTCTCCCGCAGGTAAACAAGATAAATAATATATTATCACTAAAAAAGTGTTATTTATGTCGGTAAAAGATTCTTTCTGTTCTGCACAGGTTTAACAATTATAACCTGTTCCAATACAACGTTACATCAATTGACCAAGAATTTTTTTGGGATTACTCTTTAGAAACCAGTACCCGCAAAGAACCTTTTCCTAAAACTTCAACCCATTGTAGTTTCGGATACAAAGATTAAAGTAAATAATATAACTCTTGTTGTGCCTTGCTGAGAGAAAAGTGCATACGGGACTGCCTGTGAATGGAATAACTGCGGTAATATAATAAGAGGCTGTACAAGCAGCGTAATTGATAATATCGCTAATGCAAAGACCTTTCGGCTTATCCTAATCCTACACAATATAAAATAACAACAAAAGCAGGGAAACAAAGTAAACACCTTTTAACAACAACAGACAATTAATCCGCATATTAAAAATATTAAAGGCTATAAAAAAATAAGTATCTCAAATTTGAAAAGCGGACTTGATTACATCAAAACAGGGAATGTAATCAAGAAACTAATTATTAAATAAGCAAACTATTACATCTCAAGACGTTAATTGTCTCTACTAAACTCAATCTGCTTTTTTATGTTCATTGTCAAATCTTTTAATTTCTCAACAATTTCATCATAGGGTTTATTGTTATACCACAATAGAAAGATATATTTTTTATATTCTTCTGTACCTTTGACCTTTGACTCGTCTTCTCGAAAATTCTTAAGCGTCCCATCTTCATTTAAAGGAATCTTCATTTCACGAAGCTTCTTTTGATAGGCTTCGAGCGAAAAATCATCACGCCATGGTGCTCGATGACTTTGATAATTTCTTACTCTACGAACATTGTCAAATGTCTTCCATAGATAATAAATGTTAAAGTCTTTGCAATAAGCAATTAATTTTGAGTAAAAGGGAATATCAGATATTTTTTCTATTTCCTTTCTGTAAACCTTTATATCCAATTGCTCAAAAAAGATAAGTACATTCTCTATTGTACCATACTTTGTAGCGTAATAATAGTTGAGTAGCATTTCTGCTTGAAGCTGTACATATCTAGAGAACTCATCAAAATCAATTTTATGAGAACGTGTACCGTATCGAAAACGCATCATCTCGCGATTATCTGACACCAATTTATCTCGAACTTCAAGATCATTAACAAATGTATAATCAATAGTAGATGTCATCGAGTCAACAAAGTAATCCAATCCTAAATATTTTTCAATGTTTGAGATTCTATTGTCACCGCAGTTAACCAGTGATGGAGAAACAGAATTTCCAAATAGTTGTTTCATTTCCTGTCGAAACTCTACGTTCTGTTCGGCCAACAACTTTATTTTTTTTACTACGTCTAATACTTTTTTGTCCATTTTAATCCTCCACGTTTGTATGTTACCTAACCGTAAATGTCCTAGAGACCTATGAAAATAATAGTAGTGAATCCAATTTTACATTAAGTTCATCTACATCCACGAGAGGAAGTGGAGGAACCAGAACTTTGTCTTTCCGATGTATAAGCCAGAACGGCTTCCCCTCCTTTCCTCTACATAGGGATATTGCGAGTTCTCCTTTATCCATAGCTTCTTCAAGAGTAAGAGAATGTTTAAGAGATTTATTAACTGAAACCATTATTTTTTTCTCATTGAACTTAAAATAGGCATAAAGATTACATTTCTCAGTGATTTCAAAGATAATCGTTGTGGAAATATACTTCTCAAATTCCAGTATTCCTATTGTTCCAAGATAAGTAACTCCCGCCAAGTTAGTCTTTTCTGCAATGGTTTCTTTATTTGCCAATTTCTGGAACTTGGCAAACAGCCGTGTATACATAGTGTCACCATCTCCCTTAACCATCTTTAGGTACATAAGTTTCCCCGCTATTACGCTGATAAGATCAGGAATTCCTTCATATATACGTCCTTTCTCTTCCGTATATTTTGGAAAGAACTTACAATAAGCGACATTGTACCCATATTTTTCCCACATATATAGCAGTGAGCGAATTTCTCTTACATATTTTTTTGTTACATTTATTTTATGGCTCACTATTAGTCCTGTTACTTCCTGTCTTGAACCTAATTTTTGAAGTCTTGTTTTCTTCTCATTTATAGTAAAATGCTGGTCCGTAATTATTCTTTCAAGTTCTTTCCTAAAATCACTGTCGTTTTGATAAACATTATGCATACTGCTAAATGTTATATCGTCAGCATACCTGGAATATCTTAAACCAAATCTTTTTGCTAAACCACCTAAACGTCTGTCTAAATTATCACAAATTATATTAGTTATTGTCGGTGAAGTCGGTGCTCCTTGTGGAAGTACATACAAGGGTTTTTCATTTTCTTCCTGCGGTTCTACCTTCATACAACATAAACCTGCAACTATACTTGCAATTTCTTTATTAAAATTAAAAGGAGGAAGTTGTAATCTTTTCCATACTCTTGCTTGATGAATACTTGGAAAGAAGTCTTTTAAATCTATATTGAATACGTAGTTTTGATTGGTATGCTGAGAAGCATTATCTATAATTGATTTACCTTTTACAAAACCCATAGCAAATTTAGACGGAGTATGAATGGATTGCAATATATAATTCAAATAGTGAAGAATCGACTTTAAACCATTGGATGGTGAGGAAATTACTCTTGTTCCTCCTGCTTTCTTTGGTATTTCAAAAGTTATGTATCGATTTTTGGTTCTATTAGGATTACAATAGTAATTTAACTGTTTAATTGTAAATGGATATGCTTGCTCTTGTAAGTCCTCTTGTTTTATTTCATTTAACAAATCAAGTAGATTTTCTTTTGTCTCTAATTCAGTTGCTTTCTTCTTTATCTGAGGTAAATCCATTACAATATCATTTTATATATTCTTTGAATACTGATTAAAGATTTTTTTCTTTATATATGCCTTTTTTTTCCTAAAATAAATAAGGTACAAACAAAGTCCCAAAATAGAACTCTGACTGTCCGAGCGTACAGCGAGGGAAAAATTACACCCAGAC
>JAFVAP010000166.1 GCA_017480455.1 Bacteroidales bacterium
GTCATCGGTTCGTTTTATTTAATTTTCCGTCCTCCTTTTATCTTATAACAAATCAACGTTGCCGAAAGTTACAAAAGAGAGGCAAAAATATAAAACTTTTTTTATTGAAATGCTCTTTTTCTCTCTGCAAATAAACTTTACTGTAGAGTGCTTTTGAGTGTGTTTTCTAATACTCATATAATCATAATGTTAGAAAAGGTAAAAATAAAACTTCGTTTCAGTTCAATGAAACTTGATTTCAGCGCCGTGAATCTTCGTTTTAATTTTCTGAAACTTCGTTTTATTTCGGCGGAATGAAGTTTGGGTAAAATCGGGGCAAATATTAAAAAAAACGTAAAATTATTTGGTCAGTATGAAAAAAAGATATAACTTTGCAAACCGAAATAAGAGACTGCGGGGTGGAGCAGAGGTAGCTCATTGGGCTCATAACCCAAAGGTCGTAGGTTCGAATCCTGCCCCCGCTACCAAGGTAAGAGAAGTTCGGAAAAGGACTTCTCTTTTTTTGTAGACCTTTGCGTTTGGATAAACAGAAGAAGAAAACTAAGGATATGAACGAAGGTATTGTCGTTAGGACAACAGGCGACAGTTATATAGTAAAATGCAGTGATGATACTTTGGTAAAGTGCTTTATCAAGGGAAATTTCCGCATCAAAGGGATAAAAACGACCAACCCCGTAGCGATTGGTGACAGGGTTCATTTCACTCAGACGGATAAATCCGAATATGCTTTGATTGATAAGATATATGCGAGGAAGAATTACATAATCCGCCGCTCTGCTAAATTGTCCAAGCAGACTCAAATCATTGCTTCCAATGTGGATATGGCGTTTTTGGTTATCTCAGCCAAAGACCCTAAGACTGACACTGCGTTTATAGACCGCTTTTTGGTGACTGCAAATGCTTATAACGTACCTTGCGGAATTGTTTTCAATAAATCGGATATCTATGACCGAGATGCTATGATGTATGCTGCTTCCTTGATGGATATATACGAAAACATAGGCTATAAATGTATGCTTTTGTCGGCTGAAAAGAAGCAGGGAATAAACCTTTTGAAAGAAGAGATGAAAGGTAAAGTATGTCTCTTTGCAGGCAATAGCGGTGTGGGGAAAAGCACTCTTGTAAACGTTCTTTTCCCTAATGCAAAACTGAAGACGGGAGAAATATCCGCCCAGCACTTATCGGGAAAGCACACGACGACTTTTGCACAGATGATTTCCTTTGAAGATATAAACATCATAGATACTCCCGGTATAAAATCATTCGGAATGGTTGATTTTAAGAAAGAAGAATTGGCTCTTTTCTTTCCTGAAATGAAAGAGAGGTTACAAGGATGTAAGTTCTATAATTGCACACACACACACGAGCCTCACTGTGCTATAAAAGAGGCTGTTGAAAACGGCGACATCGCACAGGAGAGATACATCAGTTATATCAAGATGTTGGAGAGCGATGAGATGCAAAAGAAACAATGGGAGTTAGAATAGAAAGGACGTTTTTATGAGAGTGGTTATCCAAAGAGTGAGACACGCAAGCGTAAGCATAAACGGAGAAGTTTTTTCCTCAATAGAGAGAGGTATGCTCGTATTGTTGGCCATTGAAGACAGTGACACGGAAGACGAAATCCAATGGCTTACGGATAAGATAGTGAAGTTAAGGATTTTTGATGATGAAAACAAGGTTATGAATAAAAGTGTTGTTGAGACAAAGGAAGATATAATGGTAGTAAGTCAGTTTACCCTTTTCGCCTCAACAAAAAAAGGGAACAGACCTTCTTATATCAGAGCATCAAAAGCGGATTTTAGCCGTCCGATGTATGAAAAATTTATTCGGACATTAGAATTAAAACTCGGTAAACCTGTTTCCTGCGGTCAATTCGGGGCAGATATGCAGATAGAACTTTGCAATGACGGACCTGTTACCATAATCATTGACACTAAGTACAAGGAATAAATCAGAGAGTGAAAAAGTCTTTTATATGAGTTAAGAAAACGGCGGAATATAAAAGGCTTTTTCTTTTGATATTGTTTTATATTCTTGTTCTCTAATGCAATAATAAAAGAAAAATAAAGTTTTATAATTATATATAATGAAGAAATACAATGGCACAAGAAAAATATAATCTACGCGGAGTTTCTGCTAAGAAAGAAGATGTTCACAACGCAATAAAGAATATTGACAAAGGATTGTTCCCTAAGGCTTTTTGTAAAGTTGTTCCTGATACTTTGAGCGGCGATGACGAGTTTTGTATGCTTATGCACGCAGACGGAGCAGGTACAAAAAGCTCTCTGGCTTATATGTATTGGAAAGAGACCGGCGATATTTCGGTTTGGAAAGGCATAGCGCAGGATGCAGTAGTTATGAATACTGATGACCTGCTTTGTGTCGGCGTAACGGACAATATATTGTTATCTTCAACCATAGGAAGAAATAAAAACCTTATTCCGGGAGAAGTTATCAAGGCAGTAATAGAAGGAACAGAGGAATTTCTTGAAACATTGCGCTCCTACGGAGTAGGTATCTATTCCACGGGAGGAGAAACTGCCGATGTGGGTGATTTAGTCAGAACCATAATAGTTGACAGCACCGTTACGGCAAGGGCAAAGCGTAAAGATATAATAACAACCGAGAGAATAAAACAGGGAGACGTTATCGTCGCTTTGGCTTCTTTCGGCCGTGCTTCTTACGAAAAAGAATACAACGGCGGAATGGGAAGTAACGGATTGACGTCTGCAAGACACGATGTTTTCAGTAAAGAACTTGCATCTAAGTATCCCGAGAGTTATGACAGAAATTTACCCGAGCAAGTTGTATATTGCGGTAATCGTTCTTTGACTGATGAAATTGTTATTGACTCTGAGGGTAATAAAATGACGGCAGGCAAACTTGTTCTTTCGCCTACGAGGACTTATGCGCCTGTTGTGAAACAGATATTGAAGAATTACGGACAGGAAATCCACGGATTGATTCACTGTACGGGCGGAGCAATGACTAAGATTTTGCACTTTGTGGACAATCTTCATATAGTAAAGGACAATCTCTTCGATTTGCCTCCTTTGTTTAAGATGATAGAGCAAGAAAGTCAGACAGAGAGAAAGGAAATGTACCAAGTCTTTAATATGGGACAGCGTATGGAAGTCTATTGTCCTGAAACCATAGCAAAGGATATTATTGATATTTCCCGCTCATTTAATATAGATGCAAGGATTTCAGGTTATGTTGAGCAGGGAGTGGGAGCTACCCTTACGATAAAAGATGATAAGGGCATATATGAATATAAGCAGGATTGATAATGAAGAAAGTACTCCTTATTATATTAATATCACTTTCCCTTGTTTCCTTTGCACAGGACAGCATCTACTCTTTGGGGCTTAAGGCTATAGAAGAAGGACGCTGGCTTGAGGCAGAACATCTTTTTATTAAAGCAATAGACAAAGGAGAGGATAAGTTGAAATGCTCTTATGAATTGGCATGGGCTTATTACTGCAACAAGGAGTATCCTAAGGCTATAAAGACACTCTCTCCTTTCATAACTGACACGGCTGACGCAGCTCTGTGCGATGTTTATCAACTTTTGGGTAATGCTTACGATGAAAACGGACAGACAAACAAAGCCGTGAGTATCTATGATGAGGGTTTGAAAAAATATCCCTTGGCAGCGAACCTCTATTTGGAAAAAGGAAATATCAAATATAAAGAAGGAGAATACAGAGAGGCTCTCTACTGGTACGAAAAAGGTATAGAAGCCGACCCTAACTTTGCATCCAACTATTATCGTGCAGCAAAGGTTTTCCTAATGAGCACCGAAGTGGTTTGGGGTGTGCTTTACGGGGAGATATTTATGATTTTGGAACCCGAAAGCAGCAGAAGCAGGGAATTTTCCAAAGAATTGTTTGATGCTTATTTTGAATGTATTGATACGAAAAGCGGAAAGGCTGAGACGAATTTTAATAACGGAGTAATAGTTTATTCTGATTCTTTTGAGAGAAAAACTCTTTTTCCGTCGGTTTTTGATAAACTTATGACAAAAGCAGCACAGGGTAAACGCTATCTTAATCTTGCTTCGCTTATACAGATACGCAAGGATTTTCTTTCTTTGTTATCAAGAGAGGAAAAGGACTTTGATAACCCTCTTTTCAAATATGAGCGTGAACTAATAAATAATGGTTTGTTTGAGGCTTACAATTATTATCTTTTTGCTTACGGAAGCACCAAGGAAAGTTCGTCTTGGATAAATTCCCACAAGGCTCAGTGGAACAAACTCATAAAATATCTTCAATCGAACCCCATACCTTTGGACGGAAACCATTTCTTCTCAAGATATAATATGGAATAAGAAACACAAAACCAAAAGTAAACTTGATTTATTATGCACAATCACGGACACCATCACCATCATCACACTCTGCAAACTGAAAACATAGGCAGGACTTTTACTCTTGCCATACTAATCAATGTAATCTACGTCGTAGTTGAAATGACTGTCGGCTTTATTTATGATTCCGTAGGATTGATTTCCGATGCAGGACATAATCTTTCCGATGTTGCTTCATTGATACTTGCTCTGACAGCCTACAAACTTTCAAAGGTAAACAGCAATGCAAAATACACTTACGGATATAAAAAAACTACAATCTTGGTTTCTTTGATTAATGCTTGCGCTCTTTGTGTTATAGTATTTTTTATTTTCTTTGAAAGCATAGAAAAAATTATTACTCCCGGGAAAATTCAAGGCGGAGTTATAAGTATAACAGCTGCAGTCGGCGTTCTTATTAATGGGTTCACGGCTTGGCTTTTTGTCAAAGGCAAAAAAAGAGACCTTAATATAAAAGGAGCATATCTCCACATGCTTGCTGATGCTCTTGTCAGCATAGGCGTTGTCGTTTCAGGTCTTATCATAAGTTATACCGGCGTTTATTTGATTGACGGAATTATAGGCATAATTGTCGGAATAGTAATCATTGTTTCGACTTGGGATTTGCTGCAAAAGAGTTTACGTCTTATTCTTGACGGAGTTCCGGAGGGCATAAACCCGATTGAGATTGCTGAAATGATTAAACGCACGGCAGGAGTTAAAGACGTGCATCATGTTCATATTTGGGCAATAAGTACAAACGAAAATGCGATGACTGCACATGTAGTTCTGGAAGATGTTTCCGATATGGAGAAAGTAAAACACAGGGTTAAACATCTTCTTGCAGAGCACTGTAATATAAGTCATAGTACATTGGAATTTGAGACTTCGCAATGTGATTGTGCTGAATGTAACGTCTTAGTGAAAGATTAAAAAAAAGAAATAAAACTATAATAATTATGAAAATAGATGTTAAGTATTCAAAAGCCGATGCACCGGCTCAAAATGAAATAAAGGAAGTTCAGGAAAAAAGTATAGAGGCTCTTAAAACCTTGAGAGCAGGCAACGGAGCAGGAAATGATTTTCTTGGATGGGTAAATCTGCCTGCCGAAATAACGGAAGAAGAAATCCGAAGAATAGAATTAACTGCCGAAAGGTTGAAAAAGAAGAGCGAAGTTTTTGTTGTGGCAGGTATAGGCGGCAGTTATCTTGGAGCAAGAATGGTTATAGAAGCTTTGAAACACAATTTTGATACTCTGCTTGAAAGAAAAAATCCTACAATTATTTATGCAGGAAATACGATGAACGAAGATTATCTTGCAGATCTTATTGATGTTTTGGATAAAAAGGACTATTCTCTTGCCGTAATTTCCAAATCGGGTACTACTACTGAGACTGCAGTTACTTTCCGCATATTACGCAACCATATAACTAAGAAATACGGTAAGAAAGAGGCAGCTGAGCGTATTGTTGCCATAACTGATAAAGAGAAAGGTGTATTAAAGAGCCTTGCAGACAAAGAAGGTTACGATACCTTTGTAATTCCCGACAATGTGGGCGGAAGATATTCTGTTCTTACGCCGGTAGGACTTATTCCTATTGCAGTTGCAGGTTTTGATATAAGACAACTCATAGCCGGAGCTAAACTTCAGAGAGAGGAAAGTTTGTTTAACGACAGCGCAGAAAGCGATGCGATAAAATATGTTACTGCACGGAATATTCTTTACAATAAAGGAAAGACGATAGAACTTTTAGTTAATTATCAGCCTAATCTTGTCTTTCTTTCAGAATGGTGGAAGCAACTCTACGGAGAAAGTGAGGGAAAGGAGAATAAAGGACTCTTCCCTGCAAGTGTAAGCAACACCACTGACTTACATTCTATGGGGCAATACATTCAAGAAGGCAGAAGATTGATGTTTGAAACCGTTCTTCACATTGAGCAAACCGGCAGAAGATTACCAATACCTGAACAAGAGATTGATGATGATAAATTGAATTATCTTAAAGATTTTTCTCTTACTCAAATAAATCATAAGGCGGAAGAAGGAACACGTTTGGCACATTTAGAAGGTGATGTAAGCCAAATAACACTCAGCACAGAGAAAATAGATGTGCAGACAATAGGTCGCTTAATCTATTTCTTTGAACTTTGTTGCGGAGTGAGCGGTTATGTTCTCAATGTAAATCCTTTTGACCAGCCGGGAGTGGAAAACTATAAGAAGAAAATGTTTTCTCTTTTGGGTAAAAAATAATTTGAAAAGGGACTTAAAATTAATAGTTTTACCATAAAATATATTTGCCTTAAGGAAATTTATTGTAATTTTGTTGTATGAAAAAGACAATATTTTTATATACATTCATCTTTCTGAGTTTTTTTGTTTCCTCTCAGAATGTTTATATCTCGGGTCACGGCAAGGATATAGCCGGTAAAACTATTAGTTTTTCGTGTGTGGAAGACAGATTTTCGGAATATGTCAGCGAACGCAAATCTTTGGACCTTGAAAACGGAGACACAACGTTCTCTGTAGGTCTTTTGCTCGACGGAATAAAAGAGGTAATTGTTCAGATTGACCTAATGAAATTTTCTTTTTTTGCTGAGCCGGGTATGAAATATGAACTCAAGGTTGATGAATTTAATTTTACCCAAGAGGATTCTGCTTTCGCTTTTATGTACGGAATGATTCTTCCTGCAAGTCTTAGTTCTGAGAAATACGATGCAATAAATATTTCTTTGAATGAGGCTGACAACCTATTGAGTGACTATGCTTATAAGTCAAGACGTTTACTCTATCTAAAGGATTCTGCAAGCATTGCAGGGCTTGTTCATCTTAGGGATTCGCTTTCAGAAAAGCATAAAGGCAATGAATATTTGCAGCAATACCTTCGCTATGAATTTGAAGCCATTCTTTATTCCCTTAATCTGAGAAGCCGTTCCGCAGTAACGGAAAAGCATTTTGCCCAATCACCTGTGCTTTATGACAACGTAGGATACGCAGATTGTTTTCAGACTGTTTTTGAAAAATATTTTTCCAAAGGATATAAATATATAAGTCTCAGTGATATGGAAACGTATCTTGTAAGGGGAGATTATTTTGCTTTTAACGATGCTTTGGGACGAGATAAAACACTTTCCAATGAAATTCTCAGAGAGTTGGTCTTCTTACAAGGAATGAAGGATGCTTACTTTGACAACTACTTTAACAAGACACTAATCCTTAATATTTTGCAAGAATTTATCAATCAGACGAAATTTGACAGACACAAGCAGATTGCACAAAACCTTATTAAACGTCTCTCCTCTTGGAGTAACACTGATACTGATATAACCGGGTTTAAAGTCAAGAATGTTGAGGGAGATATAGTTGAATTGAAGTCTTTCTTCAACGGAAAGCCTACTTTGATTGCTTTTGTTAAATTAGAAGACGTTGCTTGTTTAAAAGAATTGGAGAGTATTCATTTTTGCTATGACTCAATCAAGGAGAACTGCAACGTTATAGCAATTTGCTGCGATAACAGTTATGAAAAAATGTATAATTTCATAAGAAACAACAAGGTAGGCAACAAATACCGTTGGCCTTTCGTTCATTTTGACAACAATTATGCTATGACAAAGGCTTTCCGTTTGAGGATGTTCCCGACTTTCATACTTTTAAATTCTCGAGGTAAGATAGAGGAAAATCCTTTACGCTCTCCGTCAGACGGTTCTTTGATGAGGTTCAAATCCAAATAAAGAAGTAGAAATTTTCAGTTTAAATAAAATCTAAAATAACATTATCTTATGTCCGACAGTTTAGTTATCATTCCTACCTATAAGGAAGAAGAAAATATTGAGAACATAATCAGATATGTCTTTTCTTTAGAAAAAGAATTTGATATTTTGATAATAGATGACAATTCGCCGGACAGGACAGCCGAAATTGTAAAATCCTTAAAGGAAGAGTATCAAGGACGATTGTTTTTGGAAGAAAGAAAAGGTAAACTTGGGCTAGGAACGGCTTATATTCACGGATTTAAGTGGGCTTTGCAAAGAGACTACGGATTTATTTTTGAAATGGACGCAGATTTTTCACATCCGCCTAAATCCTTGATTGATTTGTATAAAGCATGTCAGCAAGGCGCTGATTTAAGCATTGGTTCCCGTTATTTGGACGGTAAGATTTCAGTTGTGAATTGGCCGATAGGAAGGGTTATAATGTCTTATTATGCTTCTGTTTATGTGAGAAGGGTTTTGGGAATGAAGGTTTGCGATGCTACGGCAGGCTTTGTCTGTTATCAACGTAAGGTATTGGAGAAGATAAATTTTGATAAAGTAAAATTTGTCGGCTACGCATTCCAAATAGAAATGAAATATACAGCATGGAAACTTGGATTTAAGATAAAAGAAGTTCCTATTATCTTTACGGACAGAGTTTTAGGGCAAAGCAAGATGAGTATGAAGATTTTTAAGGAAGCATTCTTCGGTGTCTTTTCTTTGAAATTCAGAAACTGGTCTAAATATTAATCAGAAGATACTCTGTTTCAGCTTTCCGTTTGTAAAAAACAAAAAATAAAGTCTTTATTTTAATAAATCAAGAGTAAATTTTAGTTTATTGAGATTTGATTTCGTTACGTTGAAACTTGATTTTGATTTACTGAAACTAAGTTTTAATTTACTAAAGTTTGATTTCGCTGCACTGAAACTTGATTTTAATTTTCTGAAATCAAGTTTTATTTTTTTGAAGCAAGAATTTATGTTTTAAAATCTTAAAAACTATAGGAAAAGTCTTTGGTTTGCAGCGGTTTATTAAGATATTCTTCTTATTCCTTGCAAGATGTGGGAATATCCTTCTTTGTCAAGAGGTTTTATTCCTTTGTTATCGATGCAATCTTCTCTTACTCTGCCGCTTGAATGTATTATTTTATTGTCCGAAAAGTACATTCCGACATGGCTTATATGTTCTTTATCTTTTCCGAAAAAGCATAGGTCACCGTCTTTGGCTGATTCTAAAGACAAAATCTCAGTACCGATTTTGTATTGTTCGGAAGCGTCGCGGGGAAGGTTTATATTCAAAACAGAGTAAACAACTTGCATCAATCCTGAACAGTCAATCCCCATTATGCTTTTGCCGCCCCATAGGTATGGAACGTTGATAAATTTACTTATAAGTGAGTGTAAATCAGATTTTTTTAAACAATTTACCGGTGTGAGTTCTGAATTTTCAACTTTGAAAGAGTGCTTGCCTATATTGTAGTTTAAATCTATTATTTTAGCACCGAAAGGTATAGGGGTAGGGTAGTGTGTGTCTGTGCTTATGTAAGATAAAGGGACTGTAGAATAAAATTTATATTCCTGTATTTCAGATGTTAAGATAATGTTTCTGCTGTCAATGTATCCTAAATAGGAGTCTGAGAGGTTGCGTATTTCAACCCACTCTCCCATGTCTTGCAAAACTTCAACGAAATCTCCGAAAAGTAACTGTGTTACCTGTTCGGATTTGTGTGAAGGCTCTTTTCTGACAGGGCAAACGCCTATGAAACAATAGCCATATTTCATTTTTACAATTTTCCGTTGTCTATGCAGAAGACAATGCGTTCAATCATTCTGTCCTCTTCATTGTTTACGGGGTCGAATGTAGTGTTTAGATTAATACCCATTGCTTTGGTTGTCAGCGAAATAAAACTTGTCTTCATACCTCCTGCAAAGTTCTTTACCAAAGCATAAGATGATGTTCCCGTTTGGCGGTGTACAAGTTTAACAAGTATTTTTCCCTGTGTCTTGCTTAGTTTCTTTATCTCGGAAGAAAATTTATCCTCAACGTCTTTCATTGCCTGTTTGCGTATTTTTTCTTTCTGAGAATCGTTTTGTGCATTGGCAATCAAGCGTGAATAACTTGTTAGAATGCTTTCGACTTTTTTTGCATAAGGATAGGCTTTTCTTACGTTTCTTATCAGTTTTGAGTACTTTTGTTTTTCTTGTGCGCTCAGCGGATTGATGTATGTGGTGACCAATACGGGGTCTAAGTACTCCATGGGAATGGTATCTCCTTGGTAAACCGTACCGAAAACCGTTATTCCTCCGCTTATTTGACTCATACCTGCGAAAGCGGAAGTCATAAGTATTATTAGTGACAATAATTTTTTCATATCAATGTTCTTTTATTTTTTATTCTTCTTTTATGGAGGCGATACCTCCGTTTTTTTCTATTTGTTGCTTTGCGTAATCCTTGCTTATGTGTATCTCGTCTGTTTGATTTTCATCGGGCAAAGTAAACATCAAATCGAGCATAACTTCTTCCAAAATACCCCTTAATCCTCTTGCTCCGAGAGAATATTTTTCGGCCGTCTGCACAAAGAAATCCAAGGCATCGTCATCAAAAATCAGTTTCTTACCGTCAAGTTCAAACAGTTTCTTATATTGCTTTGTTATAGCGTTTTTAGGTTCTGTCAGTATGTTTCTCAGAGCCCTTGCATCCAAATTATCCAAACTCGTCAGTACAGGGAAGCGTCCGATTAATTCAGGTATGAGTCCGAATGATTTAAGGTCCTGTGGTTGGGCATAACGTATCATATCGTTTTTGTCAATCTTCTCCCTGTTGAGAGATTCTTGAAATCCGATAGCATTGCTGTTTAGTCTCAGTGCTATGTTTCTTTCAATCCCGTCAAAAGCACCTGCTGCTATGAAAAGGATATTGCGGGTGTCTACTTGGATAAACTTTTGTTCGGGATGCTTTCTTCCTCCCTCGGGCGGGACATTAACAACCGTTCCCTCCAAAAGCTTAAGCAAAGCCTGTTGAACTCCTTCGCCGCTTACGTCTCTTGTTATTGAAGGATTGTCTCCTTTTCTGGCAATCTTGTCTATTTCATCAATGAAGACTATTCCGCGTTCCGCTCTTTGAACGTTGTAATCCGCATTCTGCAAAAGCCTTGTTAAGATAGTCTCAACATCTTCCCCAACATAGCCTGCTTGAGTTAGTACGGTGGCATCGGCAATAGCAAAAGGAACATTGAGAAGTGTTGCTATGGTTCTTGCTAACAGGGTCTTGCCTGTTCCTGTTTTGCATATCATAATTATGTTCGACTTGTCCAGACTTACTTCTTCGCTTGAGGTTTTAAGACTCTCGTATTTAAGTCTTTTATAGTGATTGTAGACAGCAACTGACAGAACTTTCTTTGCACGTTCCTGACCTATGACATATTGATTGAGATAGTTCATTATCTCAACAGGAGTTTTTATTTCAAGCGATTCAACTTCGCTTTTTTCTTTATGCTGCTTTTCTTGTTGAACAATCTGATGCACTCTTTCCAAACAATCTCCGCATATCGCTACTCCGTCGAATGCAGACTCGTACATTTCTTTTACTTCGTCTTCTGAGCGTCTGCAATATATACAAATATTTTTTATATTCTTGTTTTTAGCCATTTGAGTTTTTTATTTGTTGTTCTTTTTACCTATTTTGTAGCCTCTGACTGCATAGTAAACTATGAACAGATAGCAAGGCAGGAAGATAAGATAAGGAATCTGTCTGTTGTTAAGCATATCCGACAAAGCGCCGTAAAGCAACGGTATTAAAGCTCCTCCTACTATAGCCATTATAAGAAGAGCTGATGCAAAGGAAGTGTTTTTGCCCAAGCCGTCTATTGCTAAAGCCCATATAGCACCCCACATTACTGCATTGGAAAAAGAAAGCAGAATAAGGAAAATTAAAGAGGTGACGCCGTGTGAACAAAGTGATATGCTGACAAAAACAAGCGAAAGCATTGAACAATAAATCAAGGCTTTGCGTTGGGAAATATATTTTGGGATAAGAACTATGGTTGAAATATATCCAAGCAACAGGGCTGCTAAGGCAAACATTCCTATCTTTGAATATATGTTATCCGGCAATCCTATTGACTTACTGAACGGTACAAGCGTGTCTATGGCCATTACCTCTGCGCCTTCGTAGAAGAATAATGCCAAAACACCGAGCCAAAGATAAGCAGGCAAAGTCTGTTTGTTTAATTCCCTGTCTTCATTTTCTTGCGTTGAGTTAATGTCAGGCAGTTTGGCAAGATAGACCATTAGAGCAATCAGCACCAAACCTAAAGCCATAATGATATAAGGAAGAATAATTCTGTGGGAAAGTTCACTCAGAAGAGCGTTTTGCTCAGAGCCGGAAGCGATGCTTATGTTTGATGTTATTAAGTCAAAATTAGACAATAGGGCTTTTGAAAATATGTAGATACCTATTATTCCTGCTATCTTATTGAAAAGACCCATGATACACATTCTTCTTGTTGCGGACTCAATAGGGCCTAATACGGTGACATAAGGATTTGCTGCAGTTTGCAAAAGGGCTAAGCCTGTTCCCTGAACAAACAGCCCGAGAAGGAATACAACATAATTTCTTTCAAGAGCAGCAGGTATGAACGTCAAACAGCCTAATGCCATAACCAAAAGACCTAAAGACATTCCTTTTGCAAAGCCTGTGCGTCTCAAAATGCTTGCTGAGGGCAAAGCCATTACGAAATAGGAGATGTAAAAGGCAAAAGTAACCAAGTACGCCTGCGTATCAGAGAGCTGACAGGCGGTTTTCAAAAACGGAATTAACTGATTGTTCAACCAAGTTATGAAACCGAAGACGAAATATAAAACTCCTATTATAGAAAGTGAAAATATGTAACTATTTTTCTTCATAATTTTTATCTGAAATAAGGTTATCCACTATTGAAAGCAAAATATAACACATAATTATCAGCGGAATGCTGAAGAAATTCAATAAGATGATAAGCAGAAGTGAGATTGCGAGAAATATGTATTTTATTTTATTGTCTTTCCAACTTAAATTCTTGAATTTTAAAGAAAAAAGCGGCAATTCACATACTAATAATATTCCGCAAACAACACAACATACGAGAATGAAATAAGGATTGAAAAAACAGTTGTACAATGATGTATGAATGAAATCAATATTCGGTCCCCAAAGATTTAAATTCCCGTTGCGGAGTTTTGCTGTTATCGGAATGCTTAGCCATATCAGTGCGTTGGCAGGCGTAGGCAGACCGATGAAAGAAGAACTCTGTCTTGTATCTGTGTTAAACTTTGCAAGGCGGTAGCAAGACATGACAGCCATAAACAGAGGCAGATAGCAGAGAGCGGAATTGACAGTATGCAAAAAAGGAAATGAATATCTCAAATTAAGTAAGTGTTCGACTACTATAAGTGACGGAGCGATACCGAAAGTAACTACGTCAGCCAAAGAGTCTAATTCTTTTCCGATAGGGCTGCTTACTTTAAGGGCTCTTGCAGTCAGACCGTCAAAAAAATCAAACAATCCGCCGAATATAATAAACATGGCAGCCAAAACATCATTTTTCCAACTCAAAAGGGAAATTACGGAAAGCGTTCCGCAGAGAAAATTGCACAGAGTTATTATATTAGGAATATGTTTCTTCATTACGATACTTTATTTTGAGATGCAAAATTAATTAAATCTTTTGAAAAAAGCTTTAATTTCAATTAATAAAACCATAAAACCATCTTTCATTATCCGCTTTTTTGAATAAAAAAAACTGAAATTTCTTTCTGAATTTCTTTTTCTTTGTCTCGGGATACTTAAAATTTGAGTTGTTTTCTTAAAGTTTTGAACATAAAAAACATAATCTTGCTTAAATTTTAATAAATGTAAATCAGATAATTATAATTTTTTAATGCAATTTTATTAAAAAAAATGTTGATAAAAAGAAAACTTAAACTATTTTTGCAAGGTTAAAACAAAAGAATTTATAAACCTTTAAAAACTAAAAGAAAAATGAAAAAAGTTTTGTTAGTATTGGCTATCGCTGGATTTTTCGCAGCATGCGGAAGCAAAGGAACTGAGAGTGCAACTGTAACTCCAACTGAAAACACTCCAACTGAAGAAGTAACAGAGGCAACTCCAACTGCTACTCCTACAGCAACTCCAACTGAAGCTGCTAAATAATAGTAACAGTTAAGCGATTAGACAAAAAGCAGTCCCGAAAAGAAGACTGCTTTTTTTTATTGTCCAAAAATAGGGCAGCGGAACTTAGATTAACCTCCTGCTTTTTTCAAAATAAAAGTAAATTACTTTGTTTCGCTCAGATTTTATTCAGAACTTATGCTTTCAAAAACTTCACCTATCCGTTTGTATCCTATATTGTAGATGAATTTTTCAATATTTGCTGCATAGTTTGTTTCATTCTTTGTTTTGATTATTTGATTTACGGCACTGACAAGGTTTTCCGACGAATTGTTTTCTATAAGTATTCCTGTCTTATTTTCTTCTATGAGTTCTTTCATTCCTCCCACGTCAGTACATATTACAGGCGTGCCGAAGCCATAAGCCATCATAAGTATGCCGCTTTGAGTTGCGGAGTAGTAAGGCATTATTACGCAGTCAGATGCTTTGAAATAGGGTTCTACATCTTCGTTTGCAATAAATTTGTTTATCATCGTGATTTTTTCCTTGTTTTTACATAAGGCAATCAAGCGTTCATATTTTTCTATGTTTTCATAACATTCACCGACAATAAGAAGACTTGTGTCGGGATTGTTTTCAATCACCTTGTCGAAACAATTTATCAGTGTATCCAATCCTTTGTACTGCCTTATGAGACCAAAAAACAGTAATACATTCTCTGTTTTTATGTTAAGGAAACTTCTTGCCTCAGATTTGTTGAAGCGTTTTTGATTGT
Organism: Bacteroidales bacterium; assembly: GCA_017480455.1. Classification (GTDB taxonomy): domain Bacteria; phylum Bacteroidota; class Bacteroidia; order Bacteroidales; family P3; genus Scybalousia_A. Next base: position 15,029 of record JAFVAP010000166.1, read on the forward strand.
ATATGTCAAAGACGCTGAGCGTTATTTCAAAGATTTTTTTCTTAGGAAAGTCCCTTTTGATTTCGTTGAAGATATAATGGGATTCAGCAATGAAAGAGTCGGCATATTTTAGTGTGTTTTTGACTAATACTCTCTCAAAGAAATGATTTTCATGTGAGATATAGTTCTCTATCAAAAAGCATACATGAGTTTTCTTTGCAAAATGTTTCAACATGAAAGCAAGAGCGCTCAGACAAGGAGCAAAAAAGAACATCCACCAAACAATAATGACGGCATCGGGTTTTTCTTTCTTTATTTTACGGTAGGCTTTTATCCAAGTGAAAGGATTTATGCTGCTAATGATACGGAAAATCTTATCATTGTGTTCAAAAGGTATGGTTTTGCTTTCATCATATTGAGTTTTACCGGGAAAAAATATTTTCGGGTAAAGCAGTTTGTAAGAGACGGTTATTGTTTCGTAGGACATTTCTCTTAGAGTCTTGTGCAGGTAAGCTTCAACCAAAGCCTGTCCTCCGCGATACGGATAAGCAGGACCTACTATTATTATTTTTTTCTCTTTTGTCATTTTATTTTTTTCTTTTTTCGGTGCATCTAATCATTGTAAGCAAGAACCGAATGTTCTCTCCAATGGGGTGTTGCTTGATACAGGCTTAGAGACTGTTTATTAACGCAGATTTTGATTTTTTGATTGTTAATATCAAATATTGATGTAATGGTTTGCGGCGGCTCTTCGGTCGGGCAAGTTAAAATTTCCAAATTGTCACATCCCCAAAACACTCTCTTACCTAAGGATTTAATATTCTCTGAGAGTGAAACCTGCCGCAGAGAGTAACAATCCTCAAAAGCATAGTGGCTTATGTGGGTTACGGAATTAGGAATATTGACTTCTTTGAGTGCAGAGCAACACATAAAAGCCTGTTTGTCTATCTTTCTCAGTTGATTAGGCAAATCTACTTCTTTTAAATTTTGGCAGAAAGCAAAGCAAGCCGAACCTATTTCTTCACAACCTTTGGGCAGAGACAGACTTTGCAGTGACGAACAGCCGGTAAAAGTATACGCTTCAAGATATTGAAGTCCCTTGGGTAAGTAAACTCTTTCGGCTTTTTGACAACAGGCAAAAGCACTTTCGCCTAATTTTTTCAAACCTTCGGGAAGAATTATCGACTTGAGGTTTTCGCAGCATTCAAAGGCACTTTCCTCTATGGATTCCAAACTTTCGGGCAAGATAATCTCCTCTAAACTTTTGCATCCCGAGAAAGCGTAGCGTCCAATCTTTTTTAATTTGGACGGAAGGCTGATTTTTTTCAAATCTTTGCACTTTGCAAAGCAACTGTCGGCTATTTCCTCTATTTCAGCGTTAAGTTTAACTTCTTTAATGGCAGTATCTTCAAAGGCGGAGACTCCTATTATCTTCACCTTTTCCAATCCCGCTACATCAGAAAGATTTTTGCACAGGGCAAAAGCCTCACTCTCTATGGCAAAAGTGCCTTCAGGAAGTTCAAAGTGAGTTATCTCCTGATTGTTTCTGAGAAATTTAGTAGCAATTCTGCCTTCCATTCTTCCCTCTTCGTTTTTTTAGCAATCTTCGACAGACTCTTCTGTCGGTTGAGTGCCGGGTAGGGCTTTTGTGTCAAAGTTATGCCTGTTTGTTTCATTCTCTTGACATTCTCCTCCGTCACAAGAGGCTGCTATGACAGTGATGAAAAACAATGAAAAAAGGATAAAGAAAAATTTTTCGATAAAACTCTTTTTCATGATTGAAATATGTTTTTCTTTTATAACGTAAAAAAATACAATAAATTTTATTCCCCTCTGCCAATATCTGTAAATCCTTTTCTGATATTAGGATAAATTGCAGTTAAACAGTGTTTTATGTTTAGTTCTCTTCTTTGTGGAGAAGGGAGAATAAGTATTGGTAAAATAAAACTTGATTTCGTGAAATTAAAACGAAGATTCACGGCGCTGAAATCAAGTTTTATTTTTCTGAATTAAGGTTTTATTTTTTTTATGTTTAAATCGTGGTATGTTATTATTCAAAACGGATAAAATCTTTCATATCCTCAAAGAAATTTTTCCAAGATTTATCAACGCAAGACACATTGTCAAATTCAATTTTTTCTGCAATCAGACTTACGGCACTCAGAGCCATAACCATTCTGTGGTCATTGTAGGAGGAGAAACTAAGTTTGCCGAATTTGTTTACTTGAGAGGGATTGATGATGAGAGAGTCCTTGTCCGTAAAACAGCGTTTTCCCATTTTGTTTAATTCTTTTGCTATATTTTCGAGGCGGTTGGATTCTTTAACTCTTTGAGGGCCGAGATTTATGATACGTGTCTTTACTCCGAGGCAATAACAAGTTACAGCCAAAGGCAGAAAAACATCGGGGCAGTCTTTCATGTTGAACAATAATTCCTGCTCATGTGTAGAAGAGTTTTCGTTTTGCATTAAGATGCTTTCATTGTAACCGAATATTGCATGGTTTTCCTTAAATGAATACTCAAGCCCGAGGCGTGAAAAAAAATCCAAGGCTCGGCTTTCCCCTTGTAAAAGGGTAGGGGTTAAGCCATTGATTGTTACTTTTTTGAATTTGCCTGTGCAGATGAAAGAAAGTACGAAGCAAAGCGAGGAATAGTCTTTTTCAACGCTTGTTTGAGTGTAGTGATAGTTTGATTGCAGGCTTAGGATAGTGTTGTTGTTCTTTTCTATCTTTGCTCCGAAGTGATTAGCCAACGCTATCGTTTGTTCTATATAGGAAAATGATACTTGGTCTTTGGGTATTTTGAGTTCAAGACCTCCTTTTATGTATGGGGAAATTAATAATAATGCACTGATTATCTGACTTGTGAGATTGTTTTCAAGGACTATTCTTCCATTACTTTTCAGTTTTCTTCCCCTAATCAAGAGAGGAAAGATTTTATCTTCGTTCACTCCCTTTGTTTCAGCACCGAGGGACTGCAAAATTTTTATTAAAGGGAGTACGGGACGCTGATTCATTCTTTCGTCTGCTTGAACGGTCCAAGTTCCCTCTTCCATACAGAGCAGAGCAATGAGAAAACGGGTTGTGGTTCCTGCATTTTTACAGAAGAAAATATTGTTTCTCTTATCCCTTATGTCGGAAAGAAACTCTTGCAGTAAAGCAGTGTCTTCGCTGTCCGATAGATTGTCAATGGCTTTTTCGGATTTAGCTAAGTGTCTTATCATAAGCAGACGGTTACTTATGCTTTTGGAAAAAGGAATGTTTACCGAGATACATTTATTCCTGTTTTCATTGAGCGCAATGAGTGTTTTGCTACTCATCTTTAGCGTTTTTAAGTCAGTATTCTATGATTTTTCTGTACAAAGTCCTGTCACTGATACCCAATTCTTCGGCTGCTTCTTTTCTTTTGCCCTTGTGACGTTTCAAAGCATCAATTACAGCCTGTTTTTTCAAATCTTCAATGTTTAGATTTGTTTCATTGTTTAGTTCAACGTCAATAATCTCATTGTCACTGTTGTTTTGAGCGTTCTGAGGATTGTTAAGCAGAAGCGTATTTGAAATTCCGCCGTTGGTTATTATCGTTCTGACGATGTCTTTTAGTTGGGAAACCTCGTTTTTCAGCAGTTCTATATCGCGCTTTGCTTGAATAAGTGTTTGGAAAGCATCATCGGAAACACTTTCTTCTTTGTTGTTGTCAAACAAAACAGGTAAGGATGACTGCAAAGGTATGTAACGCTTAAGTGTTTGTGCATCTATAGACCGTGAAGTTTCAATAATGGAGATTTGTTCTGCGACATTTTTCAGTTGCCGTACGTTTCCGTTCCACGGATATTGCTTTAAATACTCTCTTGCGTCTTCACGGAGTGTTATGTGCGGCATATTGTACTTTTCTGCTTGGTCTACGGCAAAGCGCATAAAGAGCATATATATATCATCTTTTCTTTCCCTAAGCGGAGGTATGTTTATGGAGATTTGATTTAAGCGGTAATAAAGGTCTTCTCTGAAAAGGCCTTTCTCTATGGCTGAAAGGAGATTGACATTTGTTGCTGCTACTATTCTGACATCGCAATGCAGCGTTTTGGAAGAGCCTACGGGAATGTATTCTCCTGATTCCAAAACTCTGAGTAGCTTAACCTGCATACTCATAGGAAGTTCCCCTACTTCATCTAAAAATATCGTTCCTTTGTCTGCTTCTGCGAAGTATCCCTTTCTGTCTCTGTCGGCATTGGTAAAAGCACCCTTGACATGGCCGAAAAGTTCGCTTTCTATGGTTCCTTCAGGTATTGCTCCGCAATTAACAGCTATGTATTTGTTATGCTTTCTTGAACTGCATTGATGAATAATCTTGGAAAAGACTTCTTTTCCTACTCCGCTCTCTCCCATAACCAAAACGCTCATATCAGTAACGGCAACTTTGACTGCAACTTCTATGGCTCTGTTTAGTTCGTTGTTGTTTCCGAGTATTCCGAATTTTCTCTTTATTGCTTGAATATCTTCTGTCATAACTGTAAAAAAAGTAGGTTTACATCAAATATCGGAAGGGTAGAAGTATGTATTCTATTATTTTTTCTATACCCGGGCGCTCTTTCCACGCTTTATAGTCAAACCCAGTGCAGAATTGCGCCGTCTTTTCATGGTGTTCTTTCAATTGTTGCACGACTGACGGTTCTTTTCCTATGAGTGCTATCTCGTATTGATAGCGGAAACTTCTGTAATCGAAGTTTGCAGACGATAAGGAAAACAATTCACCGTCGATTAATACACTTTTGGCGTGCAGATTGCCGGGAACATAAAAGTGAAACTTTACTCCTGCCTCATGAAGTTTGCCAAGATAATGCCTGCGTATTACATCTACTATTCTGACATCTGAACTCTTGGGTATGAAAACATTGACTGAGACGCCTCTTTTTGCGGCTTCGGTCATTTCTTTCCTAAGTGCGTGTCCGGGAAGGAAGTAAGGCGTCTCTATTACCACCTCTTTCTTAGCCGAAGAGATGAGTTTTTCGTATTTAGACTTTATTCTCTGGCGGTAAGTGTCGGGATAATCCTGTATAAAAATCCATTCGCCGAAATGATAGCTTTTGTAAGAGGCTACAACGGGCAAGTCATACTTGTTATAGTTTCTGAAACTGTCACGGAACGAACGTCTGAAAACTTTAAGCAAAGTATGGTCGTTTGTTCTCATATTCAACTCACGCCAACTCAAAGAATAAGCAGTTATATTGGCAGAACCCATGTAACCTATCTCTGAATCGATGAGCAGAAGTTTTCTGTGGTTGCGGCAATGGTTTTTTGCCAAGATGCCGCGTGTAAGTCTTACTTTTCTGAATATTCTTATCTCCGCTCCTACATCTAATAACGGCTGAAAGAAACTCAAATCTTCGCCCGTTCCCCATGCGTCCAAAAGGAGTTTTACCGCAATTCCCTCTTTTGCTTTGTTGTATAAGACCATGCGAAATCTTTCTCCCATGGCGTCTTTACCAAAACGGAAAGTCTCAATATAGATACTCCTCTTTGCCTTCTCCATATCCGCCATCATGGATTCAAAGAGTTTAAGATTGTCATCAAATATTGTATAGTTTCCGTTCATAAAACAGGATTGTATTGTTAAACCTCAATAATCTATAACGAAAAAATTCGGTATTTATTTCTGAATACAACAAAAAAAGGTCTCAATCCGAGATTGAGACCCAATGAAGTGGCATCGACAGGATTTGAACCGGTGACAC
>JAFVAP010000167.1 GCA_017480455.1 Bacteroidales bacterium
CAATATGCTTAGTACCACGACAGATGCAAGGACTAATATTTTGTATTTCATCATTTGTTTATATGTTTTTTTTATTTAGTCCGCACCACGACTGAAAAATTAAACCAAATAACGAAGCGTGGCACTGATATACCACTTCTTTAGTTGATGGTCGTGAGAAAATACCGTGTAATGAAGAAACAGCAAAACAGTCCACGCAAATATACGCGAAACCTCTACAACTCATCTTGCATTACTTTAAAGAATTTCTCACGTTCTCAACTACAAGACCGAGGCATAACGCTTCGTGATTTCACTATCGAAATCGGCTACAAATTTACGCACATTTTCCGATGTAGCCAAATTTTTTTCATTCATAGCATTCGTTTTATTTTTCGCTATGCTATGTCACGGCATTAATCATATTTCTAAGTATAAAAAAAGTTTTATACTTAGCAAACGAGAAGCAATGACTGAGTTTATATGCTGCTGAATATTATTAATTTTTCCTAAGACCTTAACCAGTAGGAGCATTCTGTAAGAGGATAAATATTAGGATTTTCTGTCCTATGATGGATTTTAAAGTATTTTGCTACTAAAAATTAATTCCAGTGAAGTAAAATTAGTCTTAAAAATATCAAAATCAACACTTTAATATTGCAAACTACCATTTCATAAACGCAAGTTTTAATTTTAATAAAAATAGAACAAAGTCTCAAAAACTGAGATTTTATTTCGCTGCTACAAAATTTAATTTCAGCATATCAAAATTAGGTTTTTAACCGTTGTATTTATACTTCACAAACTCAACTTCAAATCTCAAGAAAATAAAACGAAGTTTTTTTATAGTTGAATTATTACTTCATAAACTCAAGTTCAAACATCAAGAAAATAAAACGAAGTTTCAGAAAATTAAAACGAAGATTCGTTGCGCTGAAATCAAATCTCAGTTTGCTGAATCTTCGTTTTATTTTTTCGTCTTTTAATTGTATGATTTTTAAGAGGTTTTGTCTCGGTCGGAGTGTGGGGTTTGATTGTATGGTATTTTGTTATAAAAAGAAAAGGTTGCCGACTTTGGGTCGGCAACCTTGATTAGTGTTTTATCTTATCTGCAAGTTAGAAGACTATTTCTTGATAAGTTTTTCCGTTCTTACAGCATTTGCAGTCTGTATCCTTACATAGTAAACACCGCTTGCAAGGTTTGTCGTCTCTATCTCTGCTATCTCGCTGCCCTTAGCAAGTTTCATAGTAGAGATTACTTTTCCCTGTTGGTCGGTTACTATTATCGTCGCATCTTCATTCAATCCCTTAACACTCAATGTTGCATTTGCGTTTGTAGGGTTTGGATAAAGTGATACGCTAAGGTTATTAACTACATCGTTTAGTCCGCTTGTAACGGTAAGTGTAAGTGTTACCGTAGAATCACAACCGTTTGCATCCTCAAATACTTCTGTATATGTTCCTGCTGCCGTCAATGACTGGCTGCCGAACTGATACGGAAGTTCATTTGATGCGATTTCAACCTCTTGTGTTGATGTATTCTGAGGTCTAACCGTTAGATTTAGTATAACAGTTGAGTCACAACCTGCAACATTTGTAAGTGTTGCAAGGGTATGTGTTCCTGATGTACTGTAAGAAACGCCGTTGTATTCGTATGACTCACCGTAGCATACCGTTGCAGTTATCATCTCAGTCGTAGGAGTGCAAGGCTCAACGCTTTGTTCAAGGGTTGTAAATTCTACTTCGTCTCCTGTCTGAGTTCCGTTTGCTGTCGTTACAAATGCGTGATAAGTGTAGGTTGTATTCGGTGTTAGGTTTGACAGGTTATATGTCATATTCGTACCTGTTGCACTTACGCTTGTATAGTTAGCAGCCGTGCTTTCCTTCCACTCAAATCCTCTTGCAGTGATTGTTTGATTTCCAAGTGTTATCGTTCCGTGAAGAGTTGCAGTTGTCTCTGTTACATTCGTAGCAGCAGATGTTTCTACCGTAGGCTCGATAGGCTCAACAGGTTCAGCGTCATTGTATATTTGTACGTTATCTAAATAAGCTCCGTTTGCATTGTAACCCATACCTATGAAAGTAAATTTCACTTGATAAGTCTCAGAAGCCTCAGTTAAAGCTATGGAATCTATTCTCCATGTTGAGCAAACATCTCCATATTTTACCAATTCTGTCCAAGAACCCGATTGGTCTGCACGATATGACACTATCAGACTATCTGCAACACCGCTATTAGTGAAGTCAGGTCTTCTTTGAGAGAACTTAAGGTATGGGGATGTCACTCCGCTTATATCAAAGACAGGTGAAATAGCCTCTACGTTATAAGTACCATAACCATGATAGATATATCCGTCAGAATAAGTAAGACCTGTTGTTGTCCAACATTGAGATGCTGAAGTAAATTCTTCCAAATAAGCATTTTCATCATCAACTACTACCGTACCACAAGTAGTTGTAAACGATGAAGCCTCACTTGTCACTATCATTTCATTGTCAGGACAAACAAAAGAGACTTTCCACTGATAAGTAGTTGAATAATTTAAATCGTTCAGAATGTAAGTATGTTCTGTTACATTTTCTTCTGCGACAATATATTCTGTTGCTGCAGCAGACTTATAGTAAACTGTAAATTCGTTTGCGCTCTCCGGTGCTGTCCAAGATAGCTCTGCACCTGTTCCTGTAATGTTTGAGGCTGTTAAATTGGAAGGCGTAGCACAAGCAGGAATTAAATCTACGGTAACATCATCAAGATACCAAGCATAACCATACACATTTAAACAACGGAAAGTAATGTAATAGTTCACTCCGTCTGCAGGTTCTACGGAACTAAAATCTACTTCGTATTTTGCATAATTTGAATTCTGTAAATCTGCTGCTGTTATAGTTTGAACCAATTGGAAAGAGTTGGTATCCATAAGGTCAGTAGTAACACCTATTTCCATTCTTCCATAAGAAGAAGTATTGCTTCCAGGTTTCATCCATGCAGTAAGTCTAAGTTGATTTATAGGTGTTTCTATCAAAGGTAAAGAAATAATGTTAGTTCCCGTAGAATAAGGATAGAAATATAATAATCCCGAACCTTGATGAGCATAAGAAGAATAGTTATAAACATAAGGGTAGTTGCTGTATCTGTTTATAAGATTCCAACAATCAGGACCCGGATAACCGCTACTTGCATATCCTTCAAAATCCATTTCATAAGGAAGTATTGAAACGCTTGTACATGTTGTTTTAAACGTTCTTGTTTCACTTTGAACCTCTGTTTCTCCACAAGAAGAAACCAAATACCAACTATAAGTTGTAGAAGAAGCAAGATTGTTTAAAGTATAAACGTTATCTTCATTTAATTCTACATTCTCTATTACCTCATAAGTTGATGCATCTGAAGTTTTGTAATAAAGATTGATAGAAGGAGAACCAATAACAGACCAACTCAAATCTGCTGATTCAGAAGTAATATTGCTTGTTGCTAATTGAGACGCTTCAGAACAATCAGGTATTGCTTCAACTCTTACATCGTCTAAATACCAATAAAAACTTGTATTGTTAGAAGTATGACGGAAAGCAATACGTGCAGAATTTTCTGCGTCTAATTCTATATCATTAAAATTAACTCTGTACTTATGATAAGCAGTATCACCGCCTAAATCCGTAGTGTTTATTGTGCTTAATACAACAAAAGTAGTAGCATCGCCGGCATCGGTTATGTAACCTATGTCTAAACGTCCTGATTGGTTGTCTGATGATTCCGGACGTGACCAAAATACGACGCTGAGATTTTCAAGGCTTTCTTGGAATGGCGGAAGGATTAAGAAAGATGGTGTATTCAGCGCACTGACATGAAATTCCATTCCTTTAGAAGAGGCATGTCCTCTATAAGTACTGTTTGACACAGAAGGATAGGTTGTAGAATTGTAATTGTTTGTATAAACATTTAATCTATCCCAACAAACAGTAACTTGACCATTTTAATAAGCTTCAAAATCTTCATCATAAGGAAGAGTCTCTATTGCTGCGCAAGCAGTTGCAAAAGTACCCGGCAAAGAGATAGCCTCAGAATTGTCATCGCAAACAGCAGCAACATAATATGAATAAGTAGTAGAAGGAACTAAATCTGTAAGAACAAATACACCTTCATCCAAAGTAGCTTCTACATTTTCATATTCTTCTGATGAAGAAGCAGGACGGTAATAAACTTTGTAGTTTTCAACATTTCCGCTCCATGAAAGGGTAATAGTATTTTCTGTAGGCTGACTTGCTGTCACTCCGCTTGGCTCAACACAAGCAGGAATATTTGTAATTGTAATATCATCTATAGCAAATTCACCGCAATCATAAGTAGCAGTTCCTTGATAACGTATTGCAATGTAATAGTTGTTTCCTTCATAGTCGTCAAATTGATTAAAATCGATGGTTTGAAGGCTATATGTTGTAGTTATGTCTGCATGTGGTATAGATTGTAATGAAATAAAAGTAGTAGGATCATTTGGATTGGTCATAATACCGACTTGAACCGGTCCGAAAGAATAATAAGAGTATGAATTGATTTTTCTAATCCAGAATTGCAAACGGGTTTCTTCTATGCTCAAATCAACCTTTGGTCCGACTAAAAGAGTAGGAGAAAGATTGTCTCCGCCCAATGTCCAGTAGTGAGAAGGTGAATGTGAATAGGAATTATAAGAACCAAGTGTAGGATAGTAGTATTCGTAATAATCATAGTCGTAGTCATCGTATTCTTCATAATTTCCTCTCTGTGCAACCGTCCAACAAAGAGTATCAGATGCCGTTTCAAAGTCTATAAGATAAGGAACAGGTTTTGGAGAACAAGGAGTGCTTATGGTTACTGAACGATAGGCATTGTCATCTGTATCTTCGCAATCAGGGGCAACTTGAACCGTGTAAGTAGTTTGTCCGCTAAGGCCTGTAATTACTCCTGTAGCACCGTCAGTTGATACATCCTCTGTATTCCATTCTGTTTCGTTAGCAGCACGGTAACGTATAAGATAACTATCATTAAGACCTGTCCAAGTAAGAGTAGCACTCTCATCACTAAGAGCTGTAACCGTTATGTTCTGAACAGGAGGACAGTCAGGTACAGTTTCCAAATACAAATCGTCTATCGTACCCCAGGTTGAGCTAGACGAACTTGCGATACGTATACCGATGTAAGAACCTTCGCCTTCGTAGTTAGCAAACATTCCTACAAGGTCACTTTGAAATCCTCCTGCGCTTTGTGTAGGAATTGTAATGCTTCCTAATACTTCAAAAGTTGAAGCATCGGTAGGATCTGTCATTACACCATATTCATAAATTGTATTGTAATAACCGTTAATTCTTGCAGTAAATCTTATTTGTAAATCACTTAATTGCAATTCATCAGTATCGATGTAAGGCAAAACAGCAATATTGTTTCCACTGAAATAAAGTGAATAAGTTCCGTTTGCTGCATAAGAAGATGAATTATAAGTTTTAGGATAACCGTTTGTACCTGTTCTTTGCCAACAAGCAGGCAAAGGCTCAGAAGAAGTTCCGGCAGTATTACCTGTTTCAAAACTCCAATATTGAGGAACAGAAGTTATAGCTCCGCAATCAGTACGGAAAGTTAAACTTTTATAAGTACTTTGTAAATCTCCGCAGTCTGCCATAACTCTTATAACATATTCAGTATTTACATCCAAATCATCAATATTAACAGAGTTATCAGAAGTTGATAAATCGCCGTTCTCATCCCATTCTTCATCTGATTTTTTAACTTGATAGAAAATAGTAGCATTATCTTCTCTTTCTAACCAACTAACAGTTGCAGAAGTAGAGGTAATATTACTTGCTTCAAGATTTTTTACGCCTGCACAGAAATTTCCGTCACCGGGAGTGTAATAAATACGTATATCATGCATATAATGATATATATTTCCTTGACTATTGTTAAGCGCGCTGGTTTCAGGAAGCGGAGATGAGTCCTTTAATACAATCCAAGAGCGTGTATCATTCGTGCCTGAATAAGTAGTATATTTTGAACAGCCTCCTGAAGTTGTGCAACCGAGACCTTCAACATATACAACAAGGTTTCCTCCTTGATAATTATAAGATTCATCAAATTCTATGTTTGCCCATTGTCCGGAAACAAGAACAGGACAAACTCCGTCGTAAACCAAAGTTGCTTCAGATTTTATATCCTGCCAAGTGGTAGTAGCTGAGATTTGGTCTTCTGTGGATTCATAAACATAGACTTTAATTGTAGCTCCTGAATTTGAAGAGCCATAAGTATTGGTGCCTCCCTTATATGCTATAGAGGAAATTGCACTTCCGCTTGTTATTCCTTCTAATTCGTCTGCCAAATACAGAGCAACAGAACGATGATAACCATAATAGCCGGGCAAAATAGAAAATTGTGTTCCGGATGCGTTACTGTTATCTCCCACAATATCTACAAAGTCACCCTCTTGCGACCTTCCGCTGATTGACAACACTATTGCCATCAGCATAAACATAAATAATTTTTTCATTTTTTTAAAATTTTTAATTTGTAAGTTAAAGTTTTGATTTTATTTTCCTTAGCATTCTGCTATACAAAGAAAAAACCGTCTTTCAAACTCCTAATTCTGAATTTAAAAGACAGGTATTCCTGTATCTTATACACTGTTTCCGTCGAAAAAAATCCGATTTTACCCCCCCCCTTACGAGATATAGTAATATTTAGTAAAAGTTTAGAAATCATAACATTAGTTCATTTTAAAAAGTTTATATAAATAAGCTTATACAGAATGCAAATTTAGTCATTTTTAACTTATTATGCAAGAAAAGAAAACGAAAAAATTCAAGTCTTGACTAAAGTCCGTGGAATATAAGAGCAAATATCGTGAAAATAAAACGAAGATTCGCTGCGCTGAATCTTCGTTTTATTTTTCTGAAATCAAGTTTCAGAAAACTGAGATTTGATTTCGTCGGAGCAAATCCGTATAACATCAGTTAAAATACAGAATTACAGAGCATTAATCATTTTTATATATAGGTAATATTCCAAACAAAAAAAACACCTTCAAAATAAAAAAACTTAAGATTAGAAAGTTTATTTCTGCCAAGACAAAGAACCGCAACGTTACATGTCTTTTTGTTCTAAAAAAATTTATTTACGACAAAGCGGATTTTCATTAAACATAATCCTAATTCAACTCCACTATGGTTATACCTTCACCTCCGAATTCTACTTTTTCGGGATAAAATGTTTTAACCTCAGGTAAAGTCTTCAAATAGTCCCTTATCATCACCTTAAGAATACCGTCACCCTTACCATGTAAAATTTTTATTTGTCCTTCTCCTAACAGGCGTGCCGTATCCAAAAGTTTGGATATTTTTTTCAAAGCCTCCTCAGTCCTTTCCCCTCTCAAATCTATCTTAGGAGAAAATCCTGCTCTTATAGTATTTATCTTATCCATTATAGGATTGGAAGAAAACCTCTCCGTATTTTTGTGTTTGAGTTGTTTAAGATAACTTTGCTTTTCTATTTTATGAACCTTATCAACGGTTGTTCTTATACTCATCAAACCATTAATAAGTTCCACCCTGTTTTTGTTTACACTCTTTACCTCCATTGGCTCTGTCTCTTCTCCGAAGATAACATAATCGCCTGCGGAAAGAGGAGTATTGACAAGCTTTAAATGAGAACGCTTTTCGCTTAAAACAATTTCTTTCTCAGTTTCTGATTTTTGTTTGTCTATATCTTGCTGCAAAACTTCAACTTTTTGTTTCAGTTCCTGCTTTATTTGTTTTACTTTTTTGCTGTCAGCCTTTGAGGTTTTTATCTCTTCTATCGCCCTTTCTATCCGCTTGTTCGCATTTTGTATTATCTCTTTTGCCTCTGCCCTTGCTTGATTAAGTATGGCCTTTCGCTCAGAAGAGAGTTTTTCTTCCATACTTTTGTATTTTTGAAAAGTCTCATAGAGCATTTCATCATACTCTTTCATTCGGCTGCGTTCTTCCTGCAAAGAGAGTTTTTCCACTTCTATCTGCTGCAATTCTTGTTCAAATCTGATAGTTGAAGAACCTGCCTTTTCTTTTGCCTTTTTTATTATAGCACCGCTAAGCCCTATTCTCTCTGCTATTTCAAATGCAAAACTGCTTCCCGGCGTTCCTATTGACAAAGCATAGAGAGGCTGCATATTTTCCTTGTCATAAAGCATTGCAGCGTTTTGAATGTGTTGATTACTAAAAGCTAAATGCTTCAAATTTGAGTAATGAGTAGTTACTATGCCCCAACTATTAACCTCAGTTAAATATTCCAAGATACTTTCCGCTATTGCACCTCCTATCTGAGGGTCTGTACCTGCGCCGCATTCATCAATCAAAAACATTGTTCCGCAGTCTGCCGTTTCACATAGCGATTTCATCTGCAAAAGATGGGACGAATATGTACTCAAATCATTTTCTATACTCTGAGAATCTCCTATTGAAATAAAAATATCATGAAAGATGCCTGCAACAGATACTTCTTTCAGTGGGATAAGCAGACCGCATTGCAACATATATTGCAACAAAGCCACGGTTTTCAAACACACTGATTTACCGCCTGCATTAGGTCCGGAAATAACGAGTATACGCTTTTCGTTGTCAAGTTTTATCCTCAGCGGAACTATCTTACGCTGCTTTTTCTTTAGACTTTCTTCCAATATAGGGTGTCTTGCTTCGAACCAATCCAAACAAGGGTCTGACTTTAATTCGGGTTTGCCTGCATGAATGTTTATGGAGTAAAGTGCTTTTGCCCTTATAAAATCTATTTGTGAGAGAAACTCGTAGGAAAAAATAATTTCATCAAGATGTTCTCTCAAAAGATTAGAAAAAGACAATAAAATATTCCTTATTTCCTGCTGTTCTTGAAAATATAACTCCTTTATCTCAAAATTAATCCCGACAATCTCCTCCGGTTCTACGTAAAAAGTTTGCCCTGTCTGAGAGGTGTCATGCAATATTCCCTTTATTTGCCTTTTAAACGAAGATTTAACAGGAATAACCAAAGTATTGTTTCTTATTGTAAGCTCATCATCAGTATTAGTCCAACCATTGTTTTTTGAAAGCGAAAGAATGTTTTGCATTCTCCTGTTTATATCTTTTGCTTTCGCTTGACGCTTTTGTCTGATTTCTCTCAAGACAGGCGAATAAGAATCTTTTATTTCTCCGTCTTCATCTATTATCAGCATACATTCTTTCAATATCTCTTCAAAAAAAAGAACATTTTCGTAGGTTCTTTTCAAAAAAGGAATATCAACCTCATTGGCTGAACGGAAAAATAAAAGAATATTTCTTATGGCAGAATAAGAAAGAAGAAAATCTTTCATCTGCGGCAGACTTATAAACATTCCCTCCACTCTCAAGGAGTTCAAAGCATCTATCATATCACAATAGCCGTCAGAAGGAAAATCTCTGACACCCAAAAGAAGGGATTTCATCTCGGAAGTTTCGCTTAATAGCCTGTTTATCTCTTCGTAGTTTTCAAGAAAAACAAGTTCTTCCGCTCTTTCTTTGGCATAAGATGTTTTGCAAAGGTTTTTGATGGCCTTTTTTACAAAATCAAAACCTATTTCCTGCTCTTTAGTCATTACCTATTTCTTTGGTTAAGGCTTTTATAAATTTCCATTTAGAGAAAAATTCTTTGGCTATAATCCTTAAAAAAGTGTAGACAGGTATTGCCAATATCATTCCGATAATTCCTCCGACCTTTCCTGCAATAAGAATAACGAGAAAAATCTCCAAAGGTTGTGCTTTTACACTTTTTGAATATATGACGGGCTGAAGCAGAAAATCGTCAATCAGTTTTACTATTATAAAGATAATAACAAACTGGAATATCAGCGGAAAAATATCCCCATTAGGATTTTGAGCCAAAAAACTCGTAATTGTTATCAACAATCCTATACCTCCGCCGATAAGCACTCCTATATAAGGTAATATAACCATTATTCCGCATATAGCCGCAACCAGAAAAGCATTTGCAAAACCGACAATATAGAACCCTATGCCCAAAAGACTTATCATTAAGAGTATTTCGCAGAAAACTCCCAAAAAATATCTTGATATAAGTTTGCGTGTATTTATTATTATATTATGTATCTCATCAATATACTTGTCGGGTGTTATATTATCAACAAATCTCATTACCATGTGGGAGTCTTTCAAGAAAAAGAAAGTTATAAATACGGTAACAAAAATTCCCATTATCAAATTAGTTCCGAAAGAAAGTATCGAAGCAGCCAAAGTCGGTAATTTAAAACTATTGAAAACTGCAACTATTTTCCCGCTTAAATATCTCTCCAAACTAATATCATCGGGCAGAAGATTGTATTTTGAAACAAAGGTTTCCGCTTGCTTTATGTGTACCGAGTAATAATCGGATATTTTCTCCATATCAATCCCCGAGAAATTCATTGCCTGTGAAATAACAAGCGGAACAAGTAGATAAATAACTAAGAACAAAATACCGACCTCTATAAACAATGTTAAGACGGCACAAAGGCTTTTTGATATATGATATTTTCCTATTTTTACCTTCTCAAAAAAGCCCATTAACGGTCTTCCGACTAAGGAAAAAATGATTGCAAGGAAGATGCAAGTCATCAAAAATCTGAAATACCAAAGCAAAAAAAGTATTAAAATTACGGCTGCTATGCCAATAATCCACTTAACAAGCGGAGAAAAAATATGTTTTTCTTCTTTTGCCATAAAAGATACTTGATTTAATTATCATCTCTATTCCATTCGGCACACGAAGACGCAGTTTCATAAAGAACTACTTTATATAACTCCACTCTCGGAGGAAGAAAGGGTTCTACCAGATTTTTAAAATGAATTACAAGGTTCTCACAAGTAGGTTGGAAATCAACAATATTCTTTTTAGTATTCATCATCTCAACAGCCTGAATAAAAGGAGAATGCTTTTCAATTACAAAACTGTGGTCAAATGTTTCTATAATATTGGCTTGAACTATTTTTTTAAGTTCGGTAAAGTCCATAAGCATACCGTAAGATGAACTTTGCGTATCTTTATCCTGCTCTCCCCGAAGCGTAATATAGAGTTTATAACTATGACCGTGAATATTCTTACATGCACCGTTATAGTTATTCAAACAATGACTCATTTCAAAATGAAATTCCTTAGTTATTCTGATTTTCATAAGCCAAAGTAACCTTTATTTTACAGGAGGATAATCTATGTTATAATGAAGTCCGACGCTTTCTTTCCTGTCTATTGCCATTCTTATTATGAGATAAGCATTGGCTATAAGATTTCGCAACTCGCAAAGTTGAGGAGTCAGTACCGAACGCTTGTATAATTCTTCCACCTCATCGTTTATGAGTTTTGTACGCTTAAACGCTTTTTGCAAACGCAAATTACTACGTACTATTCCGACATAATTTGACATTATTTGCTGAAGTTCTTTCTGCGTTTGCGTTATTAAGGAGAGTTCCTCATTAAGAACCATTCCCTCTGCATTCCAATCCGGCACACTGCGGCAAAAATCTATATTTTTTACAGCCTCCTTTGCGTCCGCTGCAGCACGGTGTGAATAAACCAAAGCCTCCAATAATGAATTTGAAGCCAAACGATTTGCCCCGTGTAATCCTGTACGAGAACATTCACCTGTAGCATACAGATGTTTAATCGTCGTTCTGGCGAACTCATCTACGACTATACCGCCGCAAGAGTAATGAGCAGCAGGAACAACAGGTATCATATCGCCACGGGTTATGTTTATACCCATCTCTAAGCATTTTGCATAGATATGAGGGAAGTGATGCATTATTTCTTCCTTACTTATCTTACTGCAATCAAGCAAAACATGGTCGTCTCCACTAAGAGTCATCTCACTGTTAATTGCACGTGCGACTATATCACGCGGAGCCAAAGAACCCCTTCGGTCATATTTTTTCATAAAAGCTTCACCCCTCAAATTCTTAAGTTCAGCCCCTGCTCCGCGCATTGCTTCCGTTATCAGAAAAGAAGGTTTCTCCATCGGGTTATAAAGAGATGTCGGATGAAATTGAACAAACTCCATATCCTTTAGCCATCCCTTCGCTCTATGTACCATAGCCTGTCCGTCACCTGTTGCAACTATAGGAGCCGTTGGTGAAGAATAGACGTTTCCGTTGCTGCCGCTGGCAAGCATAATAACTTTTGCCAAATATGTATCTATGCTTTTCGTCTCTTTATTCAGCACATAAGCTCCGTAACATTCAACATTATCCATGTGTCTGTTTACTTCTTTGCCCAAATGATGCTGAGTTATCAAATCTATAGTAAATTGATTTTCCTTTAAGTCTATATTTCCATTGTGTCTGACAGCCTCTAACAAAGCCCTTTCTATCTCTGCGCCCGTGTTGTCTTGGTTATGAAATATTCTGTGTTCAGAATGACCGACTTCTCTTGCCAAATCATAGAAACCGGAAACATTTTTATCAAAATTAGTTCCCCAAGCAATTAATTCTTTTATTCTTTCAGTACTTTCTGTTATCGTTATTCTGACACTGTTTTCGTCACAAATTCCGGCTCCTGCAACAAGAGTGTCATTAATATGCTTTTCATAGGTATCGGGTTCATACATAACCGCAGCAATACCGCCTTGCGCATATTTGGTAGAAGACTCTGAAGCTTCGTCTTTAGTCAGCATACAAACCTTCCCGTATTTAGCCACCTTAAGAGCAAAACTCAATCCTGCTATTCCGGAACCTATTACAAGAAAATCTACTTCGTATCTCATAGTCTTAGCGTATCCTGTTTCTATTATATTAACTTAAAGCATTAGCTCCGCCGCATATTTCAATAATTTCATTAGTTATACCGGCCTGTCTTAATTTATTGTATGTAAGTGTTAAATCGTTCAATAATTCTTGTGCATTGTCCGTAGCCTTATTCATACTGCTCATTCTGGCTCCGTGTTCCGATGTAAAAGAATCCAAAAAGCACTTATATAATAGTGTATTTAAATAAAGGGGTATTACGGATTGCAGTATCCGTTCTTTATTAGGTTCAAATATATAATTATTTTCTGCCTTTAATTCTTTTTGATGCGAATTGCTTTCTAAATTAAAAGGAAGAAAAGTTTGCACTACAGGTTCTTGAACGGCAGCATTTTTGAATTGATTGTATATAATCTCAATTCTGTCGTAGCTTTCAGTTTGATATTCCCTAACAAGCTCTTCTGCAATCGAAGAAACGTTATCGAAATTCAAACTGTCCCAAATCCCGTCATCAGAACCTAAATATTCTATTCCCTCTATTGCTTTCAGAGAAGAGTCTCCCCTCTTTCCGAAACTTTTAACAAAAATTTTTTTTCCTTCTTTTGAGCATTCATTTATGCGTTTCTTAGCAAGCTTTACTATAGAAGAGTTGAACACAGAACAAAGTCCCTTGTTTGAAGTCAGAACCAAAAGCAGTATTTTCTCTTCTCCTTTGTTGCTTCTCAAAAAAGGAACATCTCTGTCCGTATGCAGCAAACGCAATGTTATCTCTGACATCATTTTTACATAAGGACGGAGTTGTATAATAGCCGATTGAGACTTACGTAACTTTGCAGCAGAAACCATCTTCATGGCAGAAGTTATCTGCCTTGTTGATGTTACTGAAGCTATTCTGTTACGTATCTCTTTTAAATTAGCCATCGTCTTTTTGTTGTTTATTTTACGTATTTACGGGAAATATCTTCCATGACTTGATGCAATACTCCCAATATCTCATCGTTCATATTGCCCTGCTTAATCTGCATAAGAACATCTTTGTGTTTTAAATTCAAAAACTCCAAAAATTCTTTCTCTGCATCCAATATTTTATTAACAGGAACATCCCGCAACCAATCATTGGTTCCGCAAGCAATTATAGCAACCTGTTCTTCAACACGCATCGGTGAATATTGGGCTTGCTTCAATATTTCCACATTTCTTTTTCCTTTTTCCAAAACCATCTTAGTCGCAGCATCTAAATCAGAACCGAACATAGAGAATGCCTCCAATTCTTCGTATTGTGCTTGGTCTAACTTCAAGGTTCCTGATATTTTTTTCATGGATTTAATCTGCGCTTTACCTCCTACACGGGAGACAGAAACTCCTACGTTTATCGCAGGTTTAACTCCTGCATTAAACAAGTTAGATTCCAAAAATATCTGTCCGTCAGTAATGGAGATAACATTAGTAGGGATATAAGCGGAAATATCTCCTGCCTGCGTCTCTATAATAGGCAGAGCCGTCAAAGAGCCTCCGCCTTTAACCTTATCCTTTAACACGGCAGGCAAGTCATTCATCTGCTTTGCTACTTCATCATTGCTTATTATCTTACAAGCTCTCTCCAGAAGCCTTGAATGTAAATAAAAGACGTCTCCGGGATATGCTTCACGTCCGGGCGGACGGCGAAGAAGCAATGAAACTTCTCTGTATGCAACTGCTTGTTTCGAAAGGTCATCATAAACAATCAATGCAGAACGTCCTGTATCTCTGAAATACTCTCCTATAGCTGCTCCTGCAAAAGGTGCATAAAATTGCATGGCTGCTGCATCAGCCGCCGTTGCTGCAAGGACTACGGTGTATTGCATAGCACCGTGTTCCTCCAATGTTTTGACTAAAGATGCCACAGTCGAAGCTTTCTGTCCGCAAGCCACGTATATACAATAAACAGGATTTCCTGCCTCAAAAAATTCTTTTTGATTTATAATAGTATCAACAGCAATGGCGGTCTTACCTGTTTGTCTGTCTCCTATGATTAATTCTCTCTGTCCTCTGCCTATAGGTATCATGGAATCCACCGCTTTTAAGCCTGTTTGAAGAGGTTCTTCCACAGGTTGGCGGAAAATAACCCCCGGAGCCTTTCTTTCTATCGGCATATCTATTAATTCTCCCGAAAGAGGGCCTTTGCCGTCTATAGGTTGGCCTATTGTATTTATAACCCTACCTATTACTCCCTCGCCGACAGGTATAGATGCTATCCTCTTAGTTCTTTTTACGGTATCACCCTCATTTATTTCTCCTGCCTCACCCAAAAGAACTATTCCGACATTATCTTCTTCCAAGTTTTGGATTATACCTTCCGTTCCGTTAGCGAACTCCACCAATTCTCCGGACTGTGCATTCATCAAACCGTAAGCACGTACAATACCGTCGCCTACGCTAAGTACAATACCGATTTCGTCCAAACGCGTATCCAGATTTTTATCCGACAACTGTTGTCTCAATATCGCCGTTACTTCTGATGGTTTTATATCTGCCATTATGCTTTATATTTATTTCAATAAAAATTCTTTTTTCAGATCCGCAAGTTTCCTTTTAAAGGAAGCATCGTATTGCTTTCCGTCTATAGTAAGAGTAAAGCCTCCGACAAGAGTTTCGTCCTTGCATACCCTCAAATCTATTTCCGAAGCAAAGATTGACGCTAAGCGTTCTTTTATTTCATCAGTTACGGCAAGAGATATATCATCACTTACCGTAAGTTCTGCAACTTTTATATTGTGTTTAAGATTGTATATATTAAGAAACTCTTCGCATATACCTAATAAAAACAATTCTCTCCTCTTTTCTATTATGAAAGTCAGAAATCTGAGTGTCAGTTCTTCACAAGAAGAGAAAACAGCGTTGATTATATTTTTCTTTATTGCAGGTTTAATTACAGGATTATTTAATATTACTTGAAATTCATGATTTTCCTTACAAGCAGACTCTATGTTGAGAATGTCCTCACGCACCTTGTCAAGGATATTTTTTTCCTCTGCAAGGATATAAAGACTTTCTGCATATCTACCTTGTAATCTCAATTCTTTCATTTTACGTATTACTTAAAGTTTATATTCTCTAACTCTTTTGAAATAATGTCTTCGCTGCGTTTTTTATCGGAAAGTTCGGATTTAAGTATTTTTTCCGCTATCTCCACAGAAAATTCGGCAACCTGCTTTTTCAAATCATCTATTGCCTTTTGCTTTTCCGAAATAATGCTTTCTCTTGCTGCCGTTATAATCTTATCAGACTCCGCAAGGGCATTTTGTTTTGCCTCTTCTATTATTTGCTCCTTTATTTGTTTTGCGTCTTTCAGTATAAGGTCTCTTTCTTTTTTAGCCTCAGCAAGCAACTGTTCGTTATCTGCTTTTAACTTCCGCATCTCCGCTTGAGCGTTTTTGGCAGCATCAAGGGAGTTTCTTATATCCTCTTCTCTCTTTTTAAGACCTTTTATCAACACGGGCCAACCCCACTTACCTAAAATACGCAAGACGAAAGC
>JAFVAP010000168.1 GCA_017480455.1 Bacteroidales bacterium
ATGTTTTCGGTTTTGAAAGTGTAGTGGTAAAAGAAATTTAGAAAAAATAAAAAATTTGCAAAAAAACTGTAGCATGTACCACATTTTGCAACAGTGTGTATATACGTTTTGCAAACGTAAATAAAAATTAGGAACTTTTAAAAACAGGAGGAATAAAGTATGTTAAGTTTATTATTAATAATCGGAATGATTTTCAACGGCGTTGAAGATTTCTTTAATGCACATAAGAATTTGTAAAAATCAGAATTGTTTAACATTGCATGGATAATATTTATCATAAGTAAAGATTGTCCCTGCATACAAAAGGAAAAGATTATGGGATTTTTTGACGTATTATTCGGGCTACCCGAAGATAACAAGAAAAAGAAAAAAGATTGGATTGAAGACATCAATTGGACATCTAAGTATCCTGATGCATTTGATGATGGATTCGGTGCAGACTATGAAGATAACGGTTTTAACAAGTTTGACGACGAAGATTCAAATTGGTAGAAACACGTTAAGGAAGAGCAAGACATTATGAACGGTTTAGAGTGGGAAGGGTTATAACAAAACTTGCAGAAGAAAGTTTTGTCAGCGGTGAGATGTATCAAAAAGTTACGTCTGTTACGGCGGAGTTATTGAAATTCTGGTTTGATGAAAGTTATTGCGATACAAGAGAAAAGAATTTTCATAAAGGACAGAGGCAGGCAATACTTAATGTTATTTATCTGCATGAAGTAGTTAAGACTAAAACGCTTTATGATATTTACGAAAGAGTTGCACCGGATTTGTTACCTTTTGCAGATATGGCAGAATTGAAAGAAGAGAAATTTTCTTATTACAAGTATTGCATAAAGATGGCAACGGGTACGGGCAAAACTTGGGTAATGCACGCATTGTTTCTTTGGCAGATGTTAAATGCAAGAAACATCACAGGCGAAGACAGTAGCAATACTTTTACAAGTAATTTTCTTGTCATTGCTCCCGGATTGATTGTTTATGACAGATTGTTGGATGCTTTTCTTGGCAGGAAGAATGAAAAGACAGGACAAAGGGATTTTCTTTTGAATGATTTTCACTTAAACGAAGATTTGTTTATACCTACTTATTACAGAAATGAGGTTTATTCTTTTTTGCAAAACAACGTCAAACAAAAAGATGAGATAAGCAATATAACCTCAGGCGGTATTATTGCTATAACCAATTGGCATTTGTTCATAGATAAAAGTAAGTCGGAAGATATTGCAAACGATGAAGATTTGAATGAACAGGAGTATTACAAAAGAATAGTCAATGAAATGTTGCCTGCCAAACCCGGTACAAGCAGCGGAAATAGCCTTGATGTTTTAGATAATAAGTATTTGAGAGGAGAGAGTTTGGAGTATTTGGCTGAGTTGGATTCTTTGATGATAATTAATGACGAAGCCCATCATATACATAACAACAAAACAAAAGACGATGACGTTGTATGGCAGCAGGGTATCAACTATATAATGTGGAATAAGAAAAAGGCAAGAATACAACTTGACTTCTCCGCAACACCGTATGTTTCAAAAGGAACTGGAGCAAGAGAAAAGAAAATATATTTCCCTCATATAGTTACGGATTTTGATTTGAATACTGCCATAAAAGAAGGTCTTGTTAAAATGCTTAACATAGACAAAAGGGAGGAAATAACCGAGATAGGCAATTTGGATTATAAGGCAGTAAGAGACGATGTAGGCGCAGTAGTAAGTTTAAGTGACGGACAAAGACTTATGATTAATGCAGGACTTACCCATTTGAATATATTGGACGAAGCATTTAAATATTTGTCAAAAGAAGACGGCAGATACAAACAACCGAAGATGCTTATCATTTGTGAAGATACAGCAGTTACTCCTTTGGTGTGCGATTATCTTATAGATAAAAATCTGAGTGAAGATGATGTTTTGCGGATTGACAGCAATAAACAGGGAGAAGTAAAAAGTGATGAGTGGGCAGAATTAAAAGACAAGTTGTTTAATGTGGATAAACTTTTGCAACCGAGGATTATTGTTTCCGTTCTTATGCTTAGGGAAGGATTTGATGTTAATAATATCTGTGTTATTGTTCCTTTGCGGTCAAGTTCGTCTGGTATATTGTTGGAACAGATTATCGGAAGAGGATTGCGTTTGATGTTCAGGGGAAGAGATTACGAAGAGGAGAAGAAAGAAAACCGTAACTTGGTATTTACAGGCAATGCTCCGAAATCTTTTATTGATATGTTGTTTATTGTAGAGCATCCTGCGTTTATATCTTTCTATGATGAATTATTAAGAAACGGTCTTGCTATATCTCAAGAAAGCGATTTGACGGTAAGCAATATTAAAGGCAATTTAGAAACCATTGAACTGAAAGAAAATTTTGCGGATTATGATTTGTATTTCCCTTATATCTTACAAGACGAAGAGGAAGAATTGCAACCGTTGGAGATTGATATAAAACAATTGCCTGCTTTTGATTTGTATTCATTGGAAACATTAAAAAATTTGCTTGCAAAGGA
>JAFVAP010000169.1 GCA_017480455.1 Bacteroidales bacterium
AAAGTGGGGCAGATGTTGTTTGTTTACAGGAAACTAAGGCTCAGCTTGAGCAAATTCCTGTTATGGATTTTTCATTGGAAGGTTATCATTCCTATTGTTTTTCCGCACAAAAAAAAGGGTATAGCGGTGTTGCGATATTGACAAAAAAAGAGCCTAAAAATATTGTATTGGGAATGGGTATTGAAAAATATGACAATGAGGGACGTATGATTAGATTGGATTTTGATAATCTTTCTGTGGCAAGTGTATATCACCCTTCGGGAACGAGCGGTGAAGAAAGGCAGGCTTTCAAAATGCAATGGCTTGAAGATTTTAAACAATATGCTTTAGACATTCAAAGCACGATACCCGAAATAGTCTTTTGCGGAGATTATAATATAGCACATTGTGAAATAGATATACACGACCCCAAAGGTAATTCGAAGAATTCGGGCTTTTTGCCTGAGGAACGTCAGTGGATGACAGACTTTATTGCTTCGGGTTTTACGGATAGTTATCGTGAAATTAACCCACAGACCAAGGATGCTTATTCTTGGTGGAGTTACCGTGCAGGTGCAAGAGGGAAAAACAAAGGTTGGCGAATTGATTACTGTATGGTCTCCGACAAAATAAAGGAAAGGATAAATGACGCAGGAATAGACCCGTCTGCGATGCAGTCGGACCATTGCCCTATTTGGGTTGAGATTGCTGATTAAAAAAGAAAGAATGAAATATTTGCAGAGATGAAAAAAATAATATTTGCCATAGTTACTGTTATTGTTTTTTCCTCTTGTGTCAGTACCAAGAGATATAATAATCTTTTGACTACATACAACGATACGACAGAGAGATTGAATACATCACAAATACAATTAGCTGAGACTTCCCACGAATTGTCTTCAGTAAAGAAAGACTTGAACGATAAGGAAAAAGAATTGTCTCAGTTGTTTGCCGAAACAGAGCGGTTAAAGCGGGAGAATGCTCTCAATCAAAAAGAAATAGAAGAATTAAATAAACAATTAACCTCCTCTAACAGCAAAATAAACGAGGTATTGAACGATAAAAGTAAACATTTGTCAGAATTGAGCAACAGTCTCAATGCAAAGGAACAGGAACTCGGTCAAAAGGAACGCAATTTGGACTCTTTGCAGAGGGAAATGCAGGCTTCGAGAGAGCAGATAAAAAAGATGAAGGCTCAACTTGATGCTTCGGACAAGAAATTGGCGGAGATACATTCAAAATTAAAAAAAGCTCTTTTAGGCTTTACTGACAAAGGTTTGACGATAGAGAACAAGAACGGAAAGGTTTATGTTTCCATGGATGA
Source organism: Bacteroidales bacterium (assembly GCA_017480455.1). GTDB lineage: Bacteria > Bacteroidota > Bacteroidia > Bacteroidales > P3 > Scybalousia_A. The sequence goes on from JAFVAP010000169.1 coordinate 1,304, forward strand.
GAAACTTCTTTTCTCCTCGGGTTCATGGGAAGTCAGTGCCGAGGGAGAAAAAGCTTTGGCAGAGATAGCCGTAGTCCTTAGTAACAATCAAGATGTTGATATAATGGTTGAAGGTCATACTGACAACGTTCCTCTGAAGGGAAAGAACCAAATCAAAGATAATTGGGACTTAAGTGTGATGAGGGCAACATCAATTACAAAAATACTTCTTAACGGTACGGGAATATCGCCTAAACGTATTATTCCTTGCGGACGGAGTGAATATATGCCTGTTGCAGATAACAAGACAGAAGAACACCGTGCAAAAAACAGACGCACGGAAATAATTTTAAGTCCTAAAGTCAGCGAATTGATAGATATATTGAAGTAAAAAACTTTTTTTTTGTGAAGCCTGCTCTCAATTAACTTCCTCAATGCGGAATATGTTTTACCGAGCAAGGACAAATCAGGCTTTGTCTTTGTATTTGATAATGATAAACAGGTTATGACAAAGTCAGGTTATTACAAACAAAATCTTTCTTTAGCCGTTCCCATAATGCTTTCTTCTTTGGGGCAGTCCTTGGTTCAGATGATAGACACCTTAATGGTAGGGCGTTTGGGTACGGATTCTTTGGCTGCTATCTCGTTTGCGGGCAGCCTTACTATGAATGCACTCGTTGTCGGTATGGGTATAGCGATGGCACTCACTCCGTTGGTAGGTCAATCTTATGCAAGAAAGGAGCAAAAACGTATCTCACTCCTTACACAGAATGCTCTGTCCCTCAATACTCTCATAGCGTTGTCCCTTGTTGCATTTTTGTTGATTCTTATGCCTTTTTTGAAATATTTCGGGCAAGATGCTTCGGTTATAAATCTTTGTTATCCTTATTATTTTATTGTGACTCTGTCCTTTATTCCTATGATGATTTTCCTTGCTTTTAAGCAATTTATGGAGGGAATAGATAACACAAAGGTCGCAATGATAATAACAATATCGTCAAATGTACTTAATGTTATTTTGAATTATCTTTTGATTTATGGTAAATTCGGATTTCCTTTCTTGGGATTGACAGGTGCAGGTGTAGCGACTTTTATTTCCAGATTGCTGGCGCCGATAGCATTCTGTATCTATATAAAAAGTCATGCTTTTTATTCGTCTTACATGGGTAAATTTTCCTTTAGAAATCTTTCAAGGCGTTTGCACTTTATTCTGTTAAAGACAGGAACTCCTATAGCAATACAAATGTTTGTCGAAATGTTCTCTCTTTTTGCCATAACAGTGATGATGGGTTGGGTATCATATAAACATTTGGCCGCTTTTCAGATTGTGAATGCCATGATAAGTACATCATTTCTTGCTGCGTCGGGAATATGTTCGGCAACTACGGTTCTGATTTCCCATGCTTTTGGTTTGAACGACCGAAGCGAAATGAGAAAACATTTTTTTTCCGGTTGGAAAATGGTGCTTCTTATAATGGGTACGGTGGCATTGATTTACATCTTCCTCGGAAGATATATTGCTATGTTGTTTTCTGATGATGCAGAGGTAATATCTATTGCTGCAAGTCTGTTTGTCGTTGCAGGATTTTTTCAACTTTTTGACGGAACACAGGTTTCAGGTCTTGCAGGCTTGAGAGGAATGAACGATGTTTGGCATCCTATGATTTACGCCCTTATAACCTATTTCTTTATCGCAGTTCCTTTGTCTTATTGTTTCGGATTTGTATTTAAGTTCCCGCCATGGAGTATTTTCTCAAGTTTTTTGATTGCTTTGTCAATTGCAGGTCTGCTTTATCACAGACGTTTTTACAAGATGAGCAAAGAAAAACTTGAAATCTAATCTATAGACCTTATATTATATATAGGTAAATCTATTTGCGAGCGCAGAGAAGAAAGCAATGAAAGGTTGTCTACTTTAAAACCTGCAGGAGATACAGGATTGACGGTAACGGCAAGCAGTTTTGTATTGTACAATACTTCTATCTTTCCGCCGAGTTGCAAAAAACGTCTTGTGTTCAAAGGAGAAGAAAATACATGGGTAAAATCTTTTGTTATAAGAGTGTATTCTTCCGTATTCTTTTTTGATTTCAGCGTTTCCAATAGTTTATCCGTTATCATTCCGGGAATGAATAATGTCTTGGAAGCCGAGAAAAGTTTATCTCTGTATTTGTCTATCATCAGCAAAGACGGAATTTCTAAGTCTTTTATCTCACCCGACTCTTTGTCAATGGCAAAAATACCCTGTTGAATATTGATAAGATTATTTTTTATTTTTTCTTCGGTGCAAGGTAATTTTGTCATGTCGTACATAAACTTGGTTTTGTCGGTTATTTTATCAATACTTGCCGATATGACTGCACCTGTAGAGAGTATCATTGCCTCGGTTATAGACGGCGAAGCAAAACTTTTTCTTGACAAAGCACCGTCTATGAGGCATATATCCGCCTTTTGTGATAATTCGTCTATGAGTTCCTTTAGCCAAAGTGTTGAAGTAGGACCCGAAAGCATAACATTGCCGAAAGAAAGCGTTCTTGCACTTACCAATCTGCCTAATCCTGAGGAGTATTTGGAAAGAGCTTCCACTTGAGATACGGCTTGCCTACGGTCATATAGTTTTTCAGAGGTAACAAAGATTGTATCGGGGTATAGAAAGACCATAGGTTTGGAAGTAGAGGTTACTTGGTCCAAGGTTTCTCCGTCAATACCGATAGATGTTACTGCAACGGACTTGTTGAATGAAGACAAGCGGGAGATAACGTAGTTTAATGCTTCGGTTTTTCCTGCATTCTTGTCCATGCCGACAAAAGATACGCTCTTGTAATTTAATATTTCTTTGACAAAAGGCATAAAAATTAACCTTAATGCTAAACTTGGTTTATATTTTTAAGGAGAGTTAAGGTTGTCTCTTTTAAAATTGAAGTACCCTAACTCTCCTTCGGATAATATTTTTTTAAGAATTATCTGTTTTTATTTCTGTTGTGTCTTGCTAAATCTTTAGGTTCCATAGCCATTCTGTCGCCGTGGAGCAATCCTGCAACGCCTTCTCTTTCTATATCTTCTTTTAAGAAATCTATATCACATTCTCCCGGAGTGTAATCCAAAGGTTCGGAATATGTAGTTATGACTCCTTCGTAGTTTCTCAAAACAACCTTGCCCGGAGCTTGGGATATAACGTACTGAGGCATAACAGGAGTTTTGCCGCCTCCGCCCGGAGCGTCCACAACAAAAGTAGGAACGGCGTAACCCGAAGTATGACCGCGCAAATTCTCCATTATCTCTATACCCTTGCTTACTGTTGTTCTGAAGTGTTCCAATCCCATGGAAAGGTCACATTGATATATATAATAAGGTCTTACTCTCATTTGAACCAAACGGTGCATAAGTTTTTTCATTACGCGTGCATCGTCATTTACTCCGCGGAGTAAAACGCTCTGATTTCCCAAAGGAATTCCTGCATTGGCTAATTTGGCGCATGCTTCCGCTGCCTCAGGAGTACACTCATTAGGATGATTGAAGTGAGTGTTCAACCAAATAGGGTGATACTTCTTAAGCATATCGGCCAATTTGTCAGTTATTCTCATAGGGCAAACAACAGGAGTACGTGAACCCATACGTATGATTTCAACATGAGGAATTGCCCTAAGTCTTTTTATTATGCTTTCCAACATATCGTCACTTACCATAAGGCAGTCACCGCCCGAAAGCAATACGTCTCTGATTTGAGGAGTACGTGCTATGTAATCTATACCCTGTTGTATCAAATCTGTACCTACGTTAGCATCTTTCTGACCTGCGAAACGTCTTCTTGTACAATGACGGCAATACATTGAACACATGTCAGTAATAAGGAAAAGAACTCTGTCCGGATAACGGTGTGTTATACCCGGAACAGGAGAGTCTTCGTCTTCGTGAAGAGGGTCAAGTAAGTCCGCTTCGGCTTGGTGAGTCTCTTTTATGGTAGGAATGGCTTGCCTTCTTACAGGGTCATTAGGATTATTAGGGTCTATGAGTGAAAGGTAATACGGAGTTATTGCCATACGCAATGTTTTCAAAGCAACTCTCACGCCTTCTTCTTCCTCTTTGGTAAGTTCAACATATTGTTTTAGTTGGTCTATGGTTTCTATTCGGTTTTTTACCTGCCAATGCCAATCGTTCCATTGTTCGTCGCTGACATTAGGAAACAATTCTTTTCTTCTGTTTACTTGCATGATGTTGTATCAATTTTTTATTATAAATATTCCTTGCATTGTTTAAGTTGCAAAATTAAGAAAAAAACTCCAAGTATTGCAATAAGATATACAAAAAAATACTATTTTTGCACTTCGTAAACAATAAAATAACATTAATAAACACAAATAAATTCATTTACTTTATGAAAAAAATAAATTTTATCTTAACAGCAGCGTTATTGATTTCAATTAACCTGTTGGCAGGACCTAAACAGACCCCTGCACCTGACGAAGGTATGTGGCTGCCTATGTTTTTCAAACAGCTGAACTTTACTGATATGCAACGCTTAGGCTTACAGCTTTCGGCAGAAGAACTTTATAGTTTTAACAATTCTTCATTGAAAGACGCTATTGTTCAGATGGGACAGTTTTGTACGGGAGAGATGGTTTCGGATAAGGGTTTGATGTTTACCAATCATCATTGCGGTTACGACGCTATTGCAGGCGTTTCGACGATTGAGCATGACTATTTGACCAATGGCTTTTGGGCTGCCTCCTATCAAGAAGAGATTCCTATACCGGGACTTTACGTATCTTTCTTACGTCAAATGTATGATGTGACAAAAGATGTTTTGGGTGAGCATGTAAAGGATTTGAACAAGAGCAGATACTATGATGAGATGCAAGAGAAGATAGACTCTCTTATTGCGCAGTATTCCGAAGACGGAAAATACAGAGTGGAAATCAAATCTTTCTTTGAAGGCAATGAATACTATATGTTTGTATACGAACAGTTTGACGACGTCCGTTTAGTCGGCGCTCCGCCGTCTTCCATAGGAAAATTCGGAGGAGACACAGATAACTGGATGTGGCCGAGACACACAGGTGACTTCTCTATATTCCGTATCTATGCAGACAAAGATAATAACCCTGCATCATATTCGGAAGACAACGTTCCGTATAAGCCTAAACATTACTTGCCCGTAAGTATCAAAGGAGTGGAAAAAGATGATTTTGCCATGATATGGGGTTACCCGGGCAGCACGGAAAGATATATGACTTCGTTTGAAGTTGAGAATACTTTGAACATTGAAAATCCTGCAATGATAAAAGCAGGCGGATACATGCTTCCTGTAATGAAGAAAAATATGGACAGAGATAATGCAGTGCGTCTTAAATATGCTTCAGATTATGCTTCAATGATGAATACATGGAAAAACATACAGGGTATGTCCCGCGGATTGAAACGTTTGCATGTTTATGACAGAAAAAAATCAATTGAAGATGATTTGTTGAATTGGATTTCTCAAAATTCTGAGAGTGAAATATATGCTGATGTTGTCAAGAATATGCAAATTGCTTCAAAGGCAGCTGCCTCTGAGCCTTCTTATCAAGCAGGTTGGTATCACAATATGGGACTTTATATGTCAAAACGCTCTCTTTTTGCTTTACAATCTTTCTTCGTTCTTATGATGTCAGAAAATCTTGACATCGTCGCTGCTTCTGAGAGTTTGAAACAAATGGGAGAAGAGCATTTCTCATCATACGACCAACAAACAGAGAAAGAACTTTTTGCAGCTTTGATTAAAATGGAATATGAATTACCTGATGCTTATGCAGTAGCGGGAATAAAGGAATTAGTAAACAAAGCAGGAGGTGTTGATAAATTTGTTGATAAAGCTTTTAAAAAATCCGTCTTTGCAAATGAAAAAGCCTTCAATGACTTTGTAGCCAAAAAGCCTTCAATGAAAAAGCTTGCAAAAGACCCTATTTCCAATGTCGTTCTAAGTCTTTATAACGAGTTAGTCGGAACTAATGAACCGAGTGAATATTCTAAACAGTTGATGTCTGATTCCAGACAGAACTTTGTTCAAGCCCTTAGAGAGATGGACCCTTCTTTGGTCCGTTATCCTGATGCTAACTTCACAATGAGAATGACATACGGAACCGTTTTAGACTATTATCCTGCAGATGCAGTTCACTATGATTTTACTACAACAATTGACGGTATAATGGAAAAAGAAGACCCATCCAATGATGAGTTTATTGTTCCTGATAAGTTGAAAGAACTTTACAGGGATAAGGATTACGGTCAGTATGCTGATAAAAACGGTAATATGACGGTATGTTTCTTGACTAACAACGACATTACAGGCGGCAACTCGGGTTCTCCTGTTATCAACGGCAAGGGAGAATTAATCGGTTTGGCTTTTGACGGCAATTGGGAAGCGATGAGCGGTGATGTTGCTTTTGAACCTGAGTTGCAAAGAACGATTTGTGTTGATGCACGCTATGTTCTGTTCATTATAGACAAATATGCAGGATGCAAACGTTTGATTGACGAACTTCAGATAAGGAAATAAGTTCTTTGACTTTAAACCTAAAAAAAAACTTGAGTTGCAGATTTTTTTTGCAACTCAAGTTTTTTTTATCAGAGTTTACATTGCATCAAAACGAAACTTGATTTCAGAAAATTAAAACTTGATTTCAGCGTCGTGAAATCAAATCTCAGATTTCTGAAATCAAGTTTTATTTTACTATGATTAAGTATTATTTTCTTTGGACTTCTTTTTAGGTGGATTGAGATTTTATTATGTGCTATGCAAAAGCATCTTTCTCTTTAATAATCACGGAAAAACAAATTCGGAATGTTTTTCCTCAGTGCATAATATTCTACTTTGGCTTATGTAATATTCTTTCTTCTCTACGGTATTGAATGCGTTATTATCTTGCAGTCTTTGAATTTGTTATCTGTTTTTAGTTTATAGGCAGGCGGCCTTTGTTTGAAGTCTTTTATATGCTCTCTCCTTAAATTCAAAAAGTGGAGATGTTTCCTGTTTTTTTAATTGTATGAAGATTGTTTTTGCATAATGCTGAAAACAGAGATTAAAACGGAGAGTCTAATGAAAATTTGTTTGCTCTCTTTCTTTGATTGAAACGTATGAAAATGCACTTAAATCAAGCAATGCAGGGGCTACTAAGATGAGAATTTACTTAAATCGGTACAATATAAAGAAACCTTTTTCGTTCTCAAAACGTAGAATGAATAAGATTTCAAAAACACGGAGCAATTATGAGTATGAAACTTTCACAATTTAAGTACAATCTTCCTAAAGAACTTATAGCCGAATACCCTTCAAAAAACAGAGATGAATCACGTTTGATGGTTGTTCATAAGGACACGAAAGAAATTGAACATAGGTTGTTTAAGGACGTTTTAGATTACTTTGACGAAGATGATTTATTCATTTTCAATGATACAAAAGTGTTTCCTGCGCGTTTGTTGGGGATAAAAGAGAAGACAAATGCAAAAATAGAAGTCTTTCTTCTAAGGGAGATAAACGGAGATACCCGTTTGTGGGATATTTTGGTTGAACCTGCAAGAAAGATACGAATAGGAAACAAACTCTATTTCGGAGAAAATAACGAACTTACCGCAGAGGTGATAGACAACACTACATCACGCGGACGTACTCTCAGATTTCTTTACGACGGAAGCAATGATGAGTTTCATAAAATATTGAAGCAACTCGGCAAAACCCCTTTGCCTGATGATATCCTAAAATTGAGGGACTTGACAAACGAAGACAAAGAACGCTATCAGACTATTTATGCTGCCAATGAGGGAGCCGTGGTTGCACCGACAGCAGGATTTCATTTTTCAAGAGAAGTTTTGAAGAGAATGGAAATAAAAGGCATTAACCGTGCTTTTGTTACGCTTCACAGCGGTTTGGGAAATTTCCGTCCGATAGAAGTAGAGGATTTATCCAAACATAAAATGGATTCGGAGGAAATGATTTTGAATGAGCAGACTGCTGAGATAATCAATACAACAAAAAGAAATGAGCATAAGGTTTGCATAATAGGAACTACAACAATGAAAGCAGTGGAGTCGGCTGCTACAATCAACGGAAAGGTAAAAGTTTTCTCGGGTTGGAC
>JAFVAP010000170.1 GCA_017480455.1 Bacteroidales bacterium
GAATCAGAGAAGAAGCACAGTTTCCTATACCTGCTATAGCTATTCTTATCTTTTCCATTTTATAATTAATCTGAATATATTATTTATTAAAAATTCGTAAAATAACTTTTACCTACATCAAAAAAGATACCAATTAATTATTATCAAGTATTTTTTTGTTGTTTTCAGTTTATTTCGGGTTCTTGTTGGCTTAGGCAGTGGTAACTTCCCAATCCCCAAATAATGTCTGTTGAATCTATGCCTATGATTTGCCTGTCAGGGAATACCTCTTCAAGAATATAGACAGCCTTATCATCTTCCTTGCATTTGTATGTAGGAACTATAACCTTGTCATTTGCAATATAAAAATTAGCATAAGAAGCCGGCAAACGTTCTCCTTCATAGAAGACAGGCGAAGGCATTAAGAGTTCAACGATATTAGGTTGCTTGCCGTTATTAAGACGCATCTTCTTTATCAAATCAAGATTAGCCTGCAATATTGCGTGGTTTTCATCATTTTTATCAGGCTCTACCATTGTTATTATAGTGTCTTCGGATGCAAAACGTGTAATATCATCAACGTGACCGTCAGTATCATCGCCTACAATCCCCTCTTCAAGCCAATGAATCTTCTCGGCACCGTAATAATTTATCAATTTGTCTTCTATTTGTGCTTGATTGAGAGACGGATTTCTGTTTTCGTTCAACAGACAGGCCTTTGTGGTTATCAAATCTCCTCGTCCGTTCACCTCTATACTTCCTCCCTCCATAACAATCCCCGGATTGAAAGCCTTAAGAGAAAGATGCTCTGCAATAAGTTTAGGAATAAGGTTATCCAAATCAGCCTCATATTTCCCTCCCCAAGCGTTATAATTCCAATCAATCAAAGCCTTAGCGCCATTATTGTTTATAACAAAAGCAGGACCGTGGTCTCTAATCCAAGCATCGTTGGTCTTAAAGAAATGAAAAGAAACATTATCAAGATTTGTTCCGATTTCTTTTAACTGTTTCTCAACAAGGGATTTCTTTTCTTCGTCGTTTACGTTTATATTAACACGTTCTGACTGTGCAAGTTCTTTTATAAACAAATTGTAAGAAGGAAATATACTCTCTATCTTACCGGGCCACGATGCTTCTTTATGAGGATAGGACAACCAAGTTGAAGTATGTCTGTGCCATTCTGCGGGAAAAATATACCCAAGTTCCTTCGGGGTCTTCATTTCGCTATTCGCCATCTGTGATATATTTTTTTGTTATGCCGTTGTAAGAATCCGTTCTTCTGTCTCTGTAAAAAGGCCAGTGCATTCTGTAATGTTCGGTGTCGTTTGTTTCTATCTCCACCACGATATTTTCTTCCCTGTCGTGGGAAGCTTCATACAAAAGCGTACCGAAAGGATTGCAAACGAAACTTCCTCCCCAGAAGTTCATTTCTCCTTCTCTCCCCGTTCTGTTTACAGTAACCGTATGTACTCCGTTAGCAACAGCGTGGCTTCTTTGTATGGTTTGCCAAGCGTAATATTGCTCTCTGTTTGTCAATTCGTCTTGAGAAGTTGCCCAACCTATGGCTGTAGGATAGAAAAGTATATCTGCTCCCTTTAAAGCCGTAATTCTCGATGCCTCGGGATACCATTGATCCCAGCAAATCAAAACTCCTATGTTGCCGAATTTGGTATTGAAGACCTTATAACCCAAATCACCCTGAGAAAAGTAAAATTTCTCGTAATAACCCGGGTCATCGGGAATGTGCATCTTGCGGTACTTACCCAAATACTTTCCGTCAGCGTCAATAATTGCAGTTGTGTTGTAATAAACCCCTGCCATCTGTCTTTCAAACAAAGAAGCAACTATTACTATACCTAATTCCCCTGCCAAAGAAGAAAACATCTCCGTTGTCTTTCCCGGAATAGATTCCGCAAGAGAAAAGTTTTCATAATCCTCAACATCACAAAAATACAACGAAGCGAATAGCTCCTGCAAGCAAACGATATTTGCTCCTTTCTTTGCCAAATCTCTGATGTTTTCAACTGCCTTTTCTATGTTCTTTTGTTTGTCTTTGACACAAGACATCTGAACAAGACCAAGTTTTATCTTCATTTCTTTACTTTTATCTGTAATTTCAGTTTATTATATCTTTTGTTCAAAAAAACTAAGCATGCCTTTTAAGATGCTCAACGTGTCTGTCGATTTTCTGTAACTCAGCAGGAATGTCTATTCTCTGCGGACAATGGGACACACACTCCCTGCAAGAAGTACACATGTTGGCTTGACGCAATTTAGATACACTTCTGTCGTAACCGATTAAGAAAGCCCTGCGCTGTTTCTTGTAATCACTGTCGGCAGACGTCTCCGCAAGGTTGCCTTCCGTTATACACTTATTGTAATGTGAGAATATAGACGGAATATCCAAACCATAAGGACACGGCATGCAATACTGACACTCATTACAAGGAACTGTCTTCATCTCCACTATTTGTTTTGCCACGTCGGCCAAAAACCTCATCTCCTCATCATTAAGAGTCTTCATCGGGCAATGGGTAATTAGGTTATCCTCTAAGTTTTCCATGTAAGTCATACCGCTCAAGGAGGTCATAACATTAGGATAGGTACCCAAAAATCTGAAAGACCAAGAAGCAACACTGCGTTCGGGTTCTCTTCTTTTCATTTGTTCCACTATCTTATCGGGCATTTTGACCAACCTTCCGCCGAGAAGAGGCTCCATAACTACGGCAGGAATACCTCTTTTCTCCAATTCAGAATACAAATACTCAGCATTGGTATTGCGTTCCAGAATAAGCTTAGCGTATTTCCAATCAACGTAGTTCATTTGTATCTGAACAAAATCCCAATGGTATTTTCCCTCGTCGTGCCATTTCAAAAGCATATCGAAAATCCTTATATCGCCGTGATAAGAGAAGCCTAAATTCCTTATTCTCCCCTTTTGCTTTTGTTCCACAAGCCAATCCAAAATACCGTTATCAATATAGCGTCCGTTGAAATCATGCAAAGCATCTTCTCCCATACCGACTCCGTGCAACAAAAGATAGTCTATGTAATCCACCTGCAACTCTTTGAGTGAGTTTTCAAACATTTCCATTGAGGCTTTCCTGCTCCAAGTCGCAGGATTGTAATTTGAAAGTTTTGTTGCTATGAAATATTTCTTTCTGTCGTGTCTTGACAGGGCTATACCCGTAGAATGCTCGCTTTTTCCTTTGCAATAGGCAGGCGAAGTGTCAAAATAATTCACTCCGTGTTCAATTGCATAGTCTACCATTTTGTTTACGGTCTCTTGGTCTATGGGTGCATTGCTTTCTCTCGCAGAACCCTGTATCTTATCGTTGCTTTGGGAAATCACAGGCAAACGCATCATACCGTAACCCAAAAGAGAGACTTTGTCTTTAGTGTTAGGATTTTCACGGAGTGTCATCTTGCCTTTCGGAATATTGACTGCGGCAGAGACTTGTTTGCTGTCGTCAGAACAAGATTGGGCAATGGCCGAAGCAGCCAACAAACCCAAACCTGCTTTCTTTATAAAATCACGTCTTGATATATTTTCAGAGTTTTCCATAAATATCTTATTCTTTTCCGTTCAGAGATTAAAAACTTATACATTTGAATGTACTTGACGGCCTTCAACATATATTGCGCTGAACGGACGCGACGGACAAACATATTCGCACATTCCGCAACCTATACACCTGCTTTCATTGACCGAAGGTATTTTCAGTTTATCCGTATCTTTGCCTTGTGAGGCTGAGTCTTTACCTTGAAGTGCCTTGTCTTTGTTTTCATAGTCCACCATAAAGATTGCACCTGCAGGACAATGTCTTGCGCAGTTTCCGCATTGATGTCCGTTTTTCAAAACCACACAATTATCTTTCACCCACACGGCCTTACCAATCTGAATTGAAGTTTTATCCTCCTTTTCCACTGGTTCTATCGCTCCTGCAGGGCAAACC